>CACLST010000013.1 GCA_902609675.1 uncultured Pelagibacteraceae bacterium
TAATTGAAAATCCTGAAGAAATAGAAAATAAGATCTTAAGTAATTTTAAATATAAAACAAATGAGGCTATAGTTCATGAGGATATAAGTTATATGCCAAATAATAAAAGTGCTTGGTGTTCATGGAATTCCTCGATCGAGTCTGAGAATAGTGAAAAAAATTCAATTACTTATTGGCTAAATCTATTACAAAATTTGAATATAAATAAAAATATTTTTTTAACATTAAATCCTTATTTAGAGATACCCGAGGATAAAATAATCCGGAAAGTTATATTTACACATCCTTACTTTGATCAAAATGCAATCAATAGCCAGAAAGATCTTCACCTAATTCAAAATAAAAATAATATTTTATTTTGTGGAAGTTATTTTGGATATGGATTTCATGAAGATGGTATAAAATCATCAATAGATATGATTAAGTATATAAATGCTTAAAAACTCTAAGATATATGTAGGAAAAGTAATACACAGACGATTTAAACCGAAAAATCATTATTTCAAATATAGGGTTTTTTCATTATTGATAGACTTAGATGATTTAAATGAAATTGATAATAAAATTAAATTATTTTCATATAATAAATTCAATATCATTAGTTTTTTTGACAAAGACCATGGGGATAGAGACGGCACATCTTTAAAAGACTGGGTAAAAAAAAAACTAGAAAATATTGGTATCGACAATAAAGACGTTAAAATCAAATTATTCTGTTATCCAAGAATATTAGGTTACGTATTTAATCCTCTAAGTGTTTTTTTTATATATGATAAGTACGATAAAATAATCTCTATATTTTATGAGGTTAAAAATACATTTGGTGAACAACACACATACATTTTCAAAGCTGAAGATAATGAAACTTTAAGAAATAGTTGTGTAAAAAAATTTCATGTATCGCCCTTCATAGATATGGAGTGTAATTATAAATTTAGAGTAAATAAGCCCACAGACAAAATATCAGTTATAATTGACCAATCTGATAATGATGGTAAACTTTTATTCGCATCCCAGGACGGTACTGCAAAAGAATTTAATAATAAAAATCTATTCGTTTCCTATATTTTTCACCCCTTGATGACATTTAAAGTTATTGTCGCAATCCACTATGAGGCATTTAAACTATGGTTAAAAGGAATAAAGTTCATTAAAAAAAAAATAAATATTAAAAATAATAGTTCGGTAGAAAAAAGTGAATTTGAATAAATTATCAGACAAAATTGTCTTTAACTCACTAAAATTTATTAAACATGGAAATTTAAAAATTACAAACCATGATGGAAAAGAATATACTTTCGGAAATAGTAATGAAAGATTAAATGCTGATCTAAAAATAAATAAACCAGGGTTAACTTTTAAAATCATCAAAAATGGAAGTGTAGGCCTGGCAGAAGCATATATGGATAATTATTTTGAGACGAATAATTTAACTAATCTTATAGAGCTAGCGGCAAAAAATATAAAAATAGTTCATAAATTTTCTGGCTCTTTCGATCTTTCAATATTTAATAAAATCAAAGGTTTGTTTATTAAAAATAATAAATCTAGGAGTAAAGAAAACATTAGAAAGCATTACGATTTAGGGAATGAATTTTTCTCATTATGGCTTGATAAAACCCTAACTTATTCAAGTGCAATTTTTGACGATAGTAATGATTTGGAAAAAGCTCAGTTAAATAAATATAAAAAACTCTCAAGTCTTGTTAAGCCTAAATCAGGCGATAGGATGCTTGAGATTGGTTGTGGTTGGGGAGGATTTGCAGAATATATTGGAAAAAATTATGACGTAAAGTTAGATTGTATTACAATCTCCAAAAAACAATACGAATATTCAAAAGAAAGAATTCACAATGAAGGTTTGAATGAAAAAATAAATATACAAATGTTAGATTTTAGAGATGTTAAAAATAATTATAATTCAATAGCTTCAATAGAAATGATAGAAGCAGTAGGGCAGAGTTATTTAAAAAACTATTTTAATACTATTAAAGAAAACTTAGTCGAAGGAGGAACAGCAGCTATACAATCAATAACTATAGATGACTCTATCTATGATAGATATAAAAGCAAAACTGATTTTATCCAAAAATATATTTTTCCTGGTGGTTTTTTACCTAGTAAAAATGAGTTAGTAAATCTAGCAAACCAATCTGGACTTAAGTTTGAGAATTGCAATTCTTATGGTGATCATTACTCAAATACACTAAATATTTGGAGAGAAGAGTTCTTAGAAAAATGGGAACAAATTTCATCCCAAGGCTTTGACAATACTTTTAAAAGAATGTGGAATTTTTATTTATCGTACTGTGAAGCAGGTTTTAAATCTAAAAATATAGACTTAATCCAATTTGCTCTTCAAAAATAAATAATACTATGAAAATAAAATATTTATTATTGATAATATTCTCAGTATTGATTACAAGTTGTTCATCAAAACAAGCAATGAAACCAGAAGATTTCAAAAACCAAAAACCTAGATTAATAATAGAAGAGTATTTATCTGGAAATGTAAAAGCATGGGGAATTTTACAAAATAGATCAGGTAAAGTGACAAGACAATTTTCTGCAGACCTAGATGGAAAGTGGGATGGAAAACAATTAATACTTGACGAAAAATTTGTTTGGAACGATGGAGAAATTCAAAATAGGCAATGGACAATCAATAAAATCGATGAACATAACTATGAAGGCACTGCTGGAGATGTAGTTGGAACTGCAAAGGGTTTTTCTTATGGTCCTGCATTTAAGTTTGAATATGTACTGTTAGTTCCTGTAAAAGGAAGAGAAATGAAAATAACTTTTGATGATTGGATCTTTATGCAAGATGAAAGAGTAGCAATTAATAGAGCAAAAATGACAAAGTTTGGTATTAAAGTTGCAGAATTAACTGTGATGTTTGTAAAAGATTAAATTTATTTTTTTTGAAGCTTCGTCATTTTTCTTATCAAATATAAGTAGATCCCATTTGGCAAAATCTTAAAAAATTTTAATATTAAAAATAAACTTCTAGGAAAAGCTATTTCAAATGAATTTTTATTTATTAAACCATCATAAATCTGTTCAGCCGCATATTGTGTGGTTTTTAAAAATGGCATTTTAAATGTGTTTTTATCCGTAAGTCTTGTTTTGATAAATCCAGGGCTGACTAGACATACGCGAACATCATATCTTTGAAAATCAAGATATAAACTTTCTGCTAAATTAATAAGAGCTGCTTTTGCAGGCCCATAGGCAGTTGAATTTGGCAATCCTCTGTATCCTGCAGTAGAAGATACAATAGATATAACTCCTTGCCTTTTTTCTTTGTAATATTTTTCAACAGCTTTAATACAATTTATGGTTCCAATATAATTCACATTTGTAACATCAATTATATTCTGAAGATCAAAATCCTTCTCTTTTTCAGGCTCATAAATTGCAGTAGAAAAAAAACAAATATCAACTTTATTGTATTTCTCCACGATTGTTTTAAAAACTGAATTACATGCTTCATAATCAACAATATCTAATTTCAAAAAATCAATATTTTCATTTTTATCTGAAATATCTTTTAAGACTTCCTCACGTCTTGATGATATAATTACCTGCCATCCTTTATTTGCAAACTTTAATGCAACTGCTTTTCCTATCCCACTGCTACCGCCAGTTATCCAAATTACTTTTTTCATCTATTTTCTTTGTTTTATCTCATAAATTTTTATCGACATGCGACAAGAATTGAATAGTATTAATTATATTGAGAACTATATCAACCATATGTTCAAAATTATAATCATATATGAGTTAATTTTCGTCGCGTTTTGGAATATTCTTTATTATTCTAACTCTGGGGTAGAGAACTGGTTCCAAGAAAAAATTTTGACAGCCATATTTGTATTTCTATCGACAATGGCTTTAGGATTAACTTTAATTTATGTGATTTACTATAGTTTGAAAATTACAGGGCTATCAAAAATTTTAAAATCACTTAAAGATCCTAGAAAAAGCAATACACAATAATTAATTACTAGAGGCGCATCTCTTAGAGCAATACTTAACTTTTTCCCAATTAAGTTTCCATTTTTTTCTCCAAGAAAAAGGCTTGTTACAAACTTTGCATACCTTAGTTGGTAGGTTTTGTTTTTTCATTTAATTGTTTTCTGTTTTTTAAAAATAAGAAAAATGCAGCAATTTCGTATATATAATGAAAAATAATAAAAAAGGGTTTTATTGAAAAAATTTTAGATAGGATTTTATATTTTGGTATTTTTGACCAAATTATAATAAATGCTTTAGCACCTCCAATAACTTCACCATCATTTATTACATGCAACCTTCTGAGCAACTCTTTTTGCGACTTAGATGTTATTTTTATAGCCTCATTATTATTTGTAATATCTATCCACTCCAAATCACTATTTGAAATTTTTTTATAATGATTTATTTCCATTCTACAAATATTGCAAGAATCGTTAAAATAAACTTTAATTCCCATAAGTATTATCTTTAATGAATTTGTTTGCTTCTGATAATATTAATTTTTTTCTATCTTCTTTCATTTTATCAAAAATTCTTACCATCATAGACAACCTTGGATTTTTCAAAAAAAATTTTCTATTTCTATCTATGAAACGCCAATAAAGACCATCCATAATATTACACCAGTTGCCCCTTTTAAAATCCATCATTTTCATAAAATAACTTGATCCACAGATATAAGGCTTAGTTGCGAAAATTCCACCATCACTAAACAAACCCATTCCATAAACATTTGGAACCATAACCCAATCAGATGAGTCCACAAACATTTCCATGAACCATTTATAAACTGATTTTGGTTCAACTTCGCATAAATTCATAATATTTGACAATATCATTAATCTTTCAATGTGGTGCGACCAACCAAATTTGCTAGCATTTTTAATTGCATGATCTAAAGGATCCAAACCAGTGCTGCCATCATAGAATGTATCTTTCATTTTTCTATTATGTTTAAAGAAATTTCCACTTTCCATTTCTTTACTATAATTTTGATATATTCCTCTCATAAACTCTCTCCAACCAATTATTTGTCTTATATAACCTTCTAAAGAATTTAGTCTCACACTCTTACTATGGTGATAAGTCATTATTTTTTGAATGATAATGTCTGGAGTTATTAAACCTAGATTTAAATACGGACTAAGAGCACTGTGAAATAAAATATTATTTTTTTGATCAACAGCATCTTCGTAATCACCAAATAGGTTTAATTTATCTTTAATAAAAAAATCTAATAATTTTGAAATATCTTTATATTCAGTTGCAAACCAAAATTTTTTGGTATCACCTGGATGTTTACTAAATAATTTTTCAATAATTGGTTTTAAACTTTTTGTATGTTTAGTTTCTTTAATTTCTGGAAATTTTGGTATTAAGATATTTTTTGGCAGTTTTTTTCTATTATCCTCATCAAAACTCCATTTTCCTCCCTCTGGTGTACCATCTTTGTTTAACAAAATGTTTAATCTTTCTCGCTTTTCTTTATAAAACTTTGCCATAAAGGGTTTTTTTGTTTTTGATAAATATTTTTTAAAATCTTCACGACTATCTAAAAACATTGGCGATCGAATTATATTCCACTGAATATTTTGTTTTTTTAAAAAATTATTTATTTTTGTTTCAAAAAATTTATCCTCTATTTCAAAACTAGTTACTTCTTTTATCTTATTCATCTTTAACAATTTTTCTAATTTCTTCGTATAGTCCTTTTTAAAATCAGTAGAATCAATTTTTGAGTAATTAAGCTTAAATTTATTTTCCTTCAATTTATCCGCATAAGATCTCATTGAAGATAAAAATAGTAGAATTTTTAATTTATGATGTCTTTCATATGTACATAATTGGTAGTCTTCTGACATAAAAAATAGGTGGTCTTTTTTGAAGCGGTCGAGGTTTTTTAATGGAAATAACTGATTTCCAAGTATAAAAAATAATTTCATTAATTATTATATGTCAGAAAAATATCTAATTGTCGGTGCGACAGGTTCTATCGGATCCAATTTAGCAGAGCAAATGTATTCTTCTGGTAAAGAAATTCATTTAGTTGGAAGAGATGAAAGTCAACTTAAAAATTTAGCTGAGAAATTGAACTCTTCTTATAGTGTGGCAGATGTATTACACGAGGGGTTCGTGGATAAAATTAAATCAGACATATCAGAAATCAAAGGTGTAGCTTATTGTGTTGGATCTATAGATTTGAAGCCTTTAAAGATGGCAACTGAGAATGATTTCAATAAATGTATGAAACTTAATTTTTATTCTGCGGTGGACTTAATCAAAGGATATCAAGATAACCTAAAACAAAATAATGGTTCAATTGTTTTATTTTCAACAGTTGCAGCTCAAAGAGGTTTTACAAATCATTCAATAATAGCATCAACCAAAGCGGCTATTGAGGGACTAACTGTATCATTAGCAGCTGAATTTGCTCCAAACATAAGAGTTAATAGTGTTGCTCTAAGTTTAACTAATTCTAAGATAGCTCAACCAATGTTAAAAAATACAGCAATTGCTCAAGGAATAGCTAAAGCCCATCCACTTAAAAGACTAGGTGAGGGTAAAGATGGAGCAGCTTTAGCAAAATTTTTACTTACCGAGGAAAGTTCCTGGGTAACGGGTCAAATAATTGCAGTTGATGGTGGAAGATCAAAACTTTCATAAAGTGAAAAAAATAATATACGTTTTAATTCTTTTTTTCGTATTTGCCTCAAAATCGTATTCACAAAACTTTAAATTAGAAAAATTAGTTCACCTAGATTCACCTTGGGGATCCTCTTTTATTAATAGTAATGAAATAATAATTACAGAAAAAAGCGGCAAAATAAAAATTGTAAATATTTTATCTAGAGAAGTTCAAGAAATTAGTCATCAACTTAACTTTGTTGTCCATGGTCAAGGAGGCTTATTAGATATTATTCATAAAGACAATAATATTTGGATTTCATATACTGAAGATAGAGGTGGATATAAAACTAGCACTTCTATTGCAAAAGCAGAATTTAATAGGAAACAATTAAACTTTAAAAATATTTTTCAAGCAAATCCCCCAATAGACTCTGGTTATCATTTTGGATCAAGATTAGTTATCAAAGATAATTTTATATTTGCTTCTGCGGGTGAGAGAGGACAAGGTATGATTGCACAAGACGCCTCAAAGCATCCAGGTAGTATTATAAGAATTCATTTAGATGGAAGTATACCAAAAGATAATCCAAAGTTTGAGGGTATGGTAGATTGGTTGCCAGAGATTTATCAAATTGGAATTAGAAATCCTCAAGGGATGGCACTTTCTGAATTTGATGGAAAAGTTTACATGAGTAATCATGGGGCAAAAGGTGGAGATTGGTTCGGAGAAGTTAAAAAAGGTGAAAATTATGGATGGAAAATTTTGGGATGGGGAGGAACCAATTATTCTGGAATTCCAATTGGTCCAAAATGGAAACCTGGATTTACAAAAGCTATTCAATATTGGGTACCCTCAATAGCAACTAGCGCAATAACTATTTATAAAGGTGACGAGTTTAATGAGTGGAATAGTCATGCTTTAATCACTTCTTTAAAAGATAAATCCTTAAGAAAACTGATATTTGATGACTTATCAAATGTAAAAGAAGAGGTTATTTTTAAAAATAAAATTGGAAGAATTAGAGACATTCAAGTGCATCCCTCTAACGGAAAAATTTATTTTTTATCTCAAGATGCTTTATGGTTAATGCAAAGAAAATAGTATATATTAAAATTTATGGATGATGTCGTCATAGTTGGTGGAGGTATAATAGGCGCTGCAACTGCATACTTTTTATCAATGGAAGGTAGAAAAGTTAAGGTAATTGAGAGAGACCCTACATATAAGACTGCCTCATTTCCTTTATCTTTAGGTGGATTTAGAAGACAATTTTTTCAAAAAGAAAATATACTTTTAGGTAAGTTTGCTAGAGAGTTCATTTTTAAAATACCAGAATTATTAAAAACAAAAAAAAATCCAAACCCAACGGCAAGCATGGTTCCTAATGGATACCTTTTAATGTTTGGACCAGAACATGCAGAGGAACAATACCGAGCATTAGAAAATCATAGAGAATGCGATGCAGGCACAAAAAATATTAAAGGTTCAGAATTAAATAAAATATTTCCATACATTAATAATGAAGGTATAGAAACAGCAACATATACTGACAACAAAAGTGAGGGTTGGATTGATCCTTTTATGTTTCATAGTGCTTTAAAAAGTAAAGCAATTGAGTTAGGGGCAGAGTTTCTTAAAGGTGAGGTTAAAAATTTATCAGAGATAAATGCAAAAACTATTATTTCAGCAGCAGGATGCTGGACTAAAGAATTATTGTCAGATATTCCAGTAGAACCACAAAAGCACACTGTATTCAGAGTAAAATGTCCAAAACATTTTCCTGATATGCCATTAACTGGAGATTTAACAACTGGCGTATATTGGAGACCAGAGGGTAAAGAATTTTTAGCAGGTTCACCTATATCTGTATTCGATGCGAAAGATTTAGAACCAGCATGGAATGATTTTGAAGAATTAGTTTGGCCTGCTCTGGCAAAAAGAGTTCCAGCCTTTGAAGAACTAAAATTAACTGGTGGTTGGGCAGGATTTTATGATTGTAATAAACTTGATAACAACGCAGTTGTAGGCAAACATCCAAAATATGACAATGTTTATTTAGCCTCTGGTTTCACTGGAAGAGGTTTAATGCAGGCACCAGGTATTGGAAGGGCTCTGACTGAATTGATCACAACAGGTAGCTACCAATCAATAGATATAAGTGTTTTTGATGTAGAAAGAGTTTTAAAAAGTAATGCTAGACCAGAACCTTACGTTTTATAATTTTTTAATATAAACTCCTAGTATTCCGTTAAATGTAGATACAGCTAAAATCAATAATTGTCCTTTAAACGAGTAAAATTCAAAGGATGGATAAAAACTTATCCCAATTGAAAAAAAAAGATAAGTTAACACAAAAGGTCGATAAAATTTTTTTATAAAATTTAAAATTTTCACTTACTTTCTAGTAGCAATATAAACACCAATTGTTGCAAGTATAAACCCTGCTATATCAACATTAGATAATTTTTCTCCTAAAAATAAATAAGCCATTACAGCTGTTGTAGGAGGGACAAGAAAAAATAATGTTGAAGTTTTACTCACTGAGCCTGCTTTTATTAAAAACATTAAAATTGTGAAGGCTCCAAATGACACAAGAATAATTTGATGTGTCATTCCTAATAAAAATCCTGTTGTAAAATTTATATAAGGAGTTTCAAATGTTAATATTAAAATTAAATTAAAAGCACAGCCACCAAAAGCTTGAAATCCATTATTAACTGATAATGGAACATTACCACTTAATTTTTTTTGCCACAAAGTTCCTGTAGTAATTGCAGCAAGAGCTATAAAACAAGTTACAAGTCCATCCTTTGGGAACTCGTCTCCAAAATCTACCCCAAGCACTAGTAAAGATCCAATAAAACCAAATATAATACCAACCCACTGCCTCCATCCTATTACCTCTTTATAGATTGGTCCTGATAATAAATTAGTTAATATTGGTTGAAGAGTAACAATTAATGCTACAACACTTGCTGGAACTCCTACATGAAAAGCATACCAACAACCACCAAGGTATAATCCATGAAACAATACACCGGTAGTTATACTTTCTAATATATATCTAAATTTTGTAAAAATTATCTCTTTTTTAAGTAATGCGAATAAGAAGAAACCTATAGTTACAATTCCAAATCTAAAGGCAAGTGCTGCAAAAGGTGATGCATTCTGAACTATAATATCACCTGAGATGAATGCAGATGACCATAGCAATATAAATAGTAAAGGAAATGTTTTAATCATTTATTGAGGATTTTAAGTCACAAAATTTCTAAACTAAATTTTGACAAGCATTTTGCCAATATTTTTACCGTTTAATAAATCAATAAATGACTTTGGAGCATTCTCTATTCCCTCGTAGATAGTTTCTTTAAATTTAATTTTACCATCTGCTAACCATTTTGACATTTCTGTTTCAAATGGCTCTCTTTCATTATCGTGATCAAAAATAAGAAATCCTTTAATTGTAAGTCTTTTTACTAAAACATAAGCCATATTTTTCAAACCAGATCCAGGATTTGTTGCATTCATCTGTGAAATTCTTCCACAGATCACAATACGACCATATGTTTTCATTTGGAAAATAGCGGACTCTAAAAAGTCTCCACCAACATTATCAAAATAAAGATCAAAACCTTCAGGACAAATTTCCTTGAAATGCAATACAAGGTTTTCTACTTTCTTATAATTAAAAGCATGATCAACTTTTAATTCATTTTTTAACCAATTAACTTTTTCATCAGACCCTGTGCTTGCAATAACTTTACAACCAAGATTTTTTGCAATTTGGCAAACTGTAGATCCAACACTACCTCCAGCAGAAGAGACTAATATAGTTTGGCCAGATTTCAATTCTCCATGTTTGAAAAGTCCAATGTAAGCTGTGTGACCTGTCATTCCAAGTGGTCCCAAGTACGACTGTATAGGCATATCAATTGGTTTTAGTTTCTTTAGTTCATCAGAACTACAAACAAATTTATCTCTCATACCAAGACTGCTAAATACTAAATCTCCAACACTAAAATCTTTATCATTTGAGAGTTCTACTTTACCAATTGCATAACCTTCCATTTCTTCACCAATTTTAAATGGTGGTTTGTAATTTTTTCTCTCAGTCATTCTTGCACGCATGTATGGATCAACTGATATCCATGAATTTGACACTAAAATATTTTTTTCATCATTAATTGAAATTTCTTTTGATTTTATTTCAAAATCTGTCTCTTTTGGTAAGCCGGTTGGAATATAATTTTTTAAAGATACATATTTACTAACCACAGACATTTTAGGATCCCCAAATACTATTTAATATTGCTTCGCGTCTACATCCTTTTTTATATCTTAAGTAATTAAGAAAATTTATTTGGTAATAATCTTGATGAACAGCCTCTGCAATATAAAATTTATCAAATTTTCTTACATAAGTTACTACTTTTTTATTAAATTTTTTCTCTATTTCCTTAATACTATTTTCTATTAAGTTTTTTTGCTTATCATTTTGATAAAATGCCACTGATCTATAACTATATCCCTTGTCACAAAATTGTCCTACAGCATCAAAGGGATCAATGTTTACCCAGAATTCTTCTAAGAGTTTTTCATAGCTAACTACTTCTGGAATATATATGACCTCAATAACTTCAAAATGGCCTGTGTTTCCATATGTAACTTCTTTATATGTTGGATTTTCTGTAGTGCCACCTGAGTAGCCAGAGATAACTTTTGAAACACCAAGAATATTTTCAAAAGATTCCTCCATACACCAAAAGCATCCTCCAGCAAAATAAGCTTTTTCAAAATTTGGTGAATTTGCAAAGCTGATTGAAGAAATTAGAAAGAAAATAATTGATAAAAGTTTTTTCATTAAAGGTAGCTATCTAGATTAATGATAGCTTACCTTTAATGTTTTATATTTAAAACTCTATTTTTTTTGATATTTTGCCGCTTCTTCAGAACCGCCTGTAGCGCTTCCTTTACTATATGAGTGAGCACCCATTCCTGCTAACTGCCCATCTTTTACAATTAAATATTGATCTCTCATTTCAGTACCATCAAAAAAGCACTCAAGTATTTCTCTAACACCGTCTGCATATCTAGCTTGAGCAGATAGTGAAGTTCCAGAAGTATGAGGTGTCATTCCATGGTTTGGCATTGTTCTCCATACATGATCGTTTGGAGCTGGCTGAGGAAACCACACGTCTCCTGCATATCCACTTAGTTGACCACTTTCTAAAGCTTTAGCAATTGCATCTCTATTACAAATTTTACCTCTTGCTGTATTTACAATATATGCACCTTTTTTCATTTTAGATATCATTTCATCATCAAATAAATTTTCTGTTTCAGGATGAAGAGGACAGTTAATTGTAACAACATCACATACTTTAACCATAGACTCTACAGTTTCATGAAAAGTAAGATTTAACTCTTTTTCAACTGATTCAGGTAATCTATGTCTATCAAAATAATGAAGATGTACATCAAATGGTTTCATTTTTCTTAATGCATCTAGACCAATTCTTCCAGCCGCAACTGTTCCAATGTGCATTCCTTCAACATCGTAAGACCTTTGAACTGCATCAGCAATATTCCATCCACCTTCATTAACAATTCGGTGTTGGTTGTGATAATCTCTAACCATTGAAACAATCATCATTACTATGTGTTCAGCAACTGATCTTGAATTACAAAATGTTACTTCTACAACATCGATTTTATGATCCATTGCCGCCTGTAAATCTACATGGTCTGAGCCAATTCCTGCTGTGATCGCAATTTTTAAATTTTTTGCTTTTTCAATTCTTTCTTTTGTTAAATAATATGGAAAGAATGGTTGAGAAATAACTATATCAGCATCAACGATATGTTTGTCAGCTTCACATCCATCTCCATCTTTACTATTTGTTACAACTAACTCATGACCGTTACTCTCTAAAAATTTTCTTAATCCTAATTCACCAGATACACATCCTAATAGTTCTCCAGGCGTAAAATCTCTACCTTTTGGACTTGGTAGTGTCATCCCATCTGGATATTTTTCTAGTTTTGGAAGATCTGACAATGGGTAGCTTTTAGGCATCCCACCTTTTGGATCATCATATAATACGCAAAGTACTTTCATTTTTTCTCCTAATATTTATGTTTTAAAATCTCTCTATAGATATTTTCTTAAGAAAGTGTAGCATAAAATTAGAACATCAATCAAACGAATAGTAGTTGATTAGGGGTATTTCTTTTTAGCAACGAATTTATTCAGAATAATTCCAAAGGCTATTATAATCAAACATCCAGTTAGTATTGGAGAGAACAAATAGTCAAACGATACTGAGCCCAATATGACTATAATAGGATTTCCTCCAGCTGGGGGGTGGGTTACATCTAGTAAAATCATCAATCCAACACCAAGACCTACCGCTAAAGGTATTGATATATAAATTGGCAATGGGATAAAATTATAAAATAGAATTCCAATTGTTGAAGTTACTAGATGACCAAATAATATATTTTTAGGTTTCGCAAATGGACTTTCTGGGTAACCATATAAAAGAACCATTGAGGATCCAAATGATGCAATTAGAAAAAGTCCAAAATTAGTTTTATAAGTTAATAAAGTGAGAACACCAATTGTTATAGTTGTAAAAATCAACGCTAAAAGGGATCTTATAATTTTATCTTTGTTCATTTATTGTATTACTTTTTTTAAAGCTTTTATTGGAAGCGTTAAACATTCTTTTCTTGCATAATTTTTTTTATCAAAGATTTTTTTAAACTCTTTCCATTCACTTGGAAATGAAATATTTTCTTTATCATTAAACTTATCCAATAATTTTAAAAAATTTTTAATTTTATTTTTACTTTTTTTCTTAAAATTTTTTGTAGCTAAATTTGCAGATGCATTGCAATATATGCAAGATTGAGATTGATAAGAGAAATCTTTTATAACATTGTCTTTAATAATTAAAAAAATTTCAATCTCATCACCACAAATTTGACTTTTATATTTCATCGAATGAGTGCAGTTATGAATATGTTTATTGTTTTTGGTATCAGAAGCTATTTTTAAAATATTAATATCCATTAATTTGAGTATTTATTTGATTGTTATTATACAAATTTATATTTATATTTTCATACTTCTTAAATAAAAAAATAGCACATGCTAAACTTAAAAAATCCTAAAGTAGCTATCCCAATCGTATTAATTGCTGGTATTTTTTGGTCATTTGGTCCATATGTTGTGAGGCACATCGATCAGCCAGAAACAGTTCCTTGGCAATATTTATTTACAAGAGGAATAGTTATTTTTCTTTTGCTTAATATGTATTTGTTCCTTGAGGAAGGAAAAGAGTTTTATAAAAATTATTTTAAAGTGGGTATATCGGGTCTAATTGGAGGTATTGGTCTTGGTACCGCAATGATAACATTTATATGGTCAATTACTAATACGACAGCAGCTATCACTTTACTTTGTCTTGCGGCAATGCCATTTATAACAGCCTTATTAGGATTTTTATTTTTAAAAGAAAAAATTTCATTAACAGTATGGATTGCAATTGTAGTTGCAGCAGCGGGTATATGTATAATGGCTTTTGACAATTCTGGTAAAAATTCATTGCCAGGGCTTGTGTTTGGACTTATTTCTGCATTAGGTTTCTCAATTTTTTCTGTTTCACTTAGATGGAGAAAAGAAACGCCAAAATTTACTACTGTAGCCTTTGCGGGGTTTTTCTGTTTCATATTTTCTGCTGTTATGCTGATGTCGAACGATGCTAATTTTTTATCTACTGGAAAAAATGAAGCCTTATTTGCTACTCATGGAACTCTAGTATGTATGGGTTTGATTTTGTATTCAATTGGATCAAAAAATATTCCAGCAGCCGATCTAACTTTACTCTCACTTACTGAGGTAATCGGTGGAATATTCTGGGTGTGGTTACCATGGATGGGAATTAATGAAGTCCCATCTACGAATACTATTATTGGTGGATTTTTTATTTTTATGTCAATTTTTTACTATAGCCTCATTATGCAGTCTAATAGAAGATTTATAGGTTTAAATTAAAATGAATAATGAAAAAGTAATTGTAAATAGTTGGAATGAATGGGATCCATTGAAACATGTAATAGTAGGTAAAGCAGATGGCACTTGTATACCTGCCCCTGAGCCAGCATTAGATGCCAAAGTTCCAGAAGACAGCGATATGAGAGGAAAATTTGGTCCAAGAACTAAAGATACTGTAGATAAAGCAAATCAGCTTTTAGATAATTTCTCAAATATATTAAAAAAAAGAGGGATTAAAGTTGATAGACCAGACCCAATTGATTTTAATCAAAAAACATCTACACCTGATTGGCAAGCGGAGACGATGTTTGGATGCATGCCACCGAGAGATGTTTTGTTAACTGTCGGTAATGAAATTTTAGAGGCTACGATGAGTTATCGTTGCCGATGGTTTGAATATCTATGTTACCGACCACTTTTAAAACAATATTATAATTCAGATCCAAATATGAGACACGAATCTGCTCCTAAACCAAGATTAACAGACGAGGATTACAGAGAAGATTACTTATCAGATAAAATAGGAATTCAAAAAAGACTGGAATGGACAGAAAATAAATATTTTGTAACCACTGAAGAGGAGCCCTTATTTGATGCTGCTGACGTTCTAAGATTTGGTAAAGATTTAGTAGTACAACATGGTTTTACAACAAATTTAAAAGGAATTGATTGGTTAAAAAGACATTATAAAGATCACAGGGTTCATGCTGTTAATTTTCCAGGCGATCCTTATCCAATTCATATAGATGCTACTTTTACACCTATCAAGGAAGGTTTGATAATTAATAATCCTCAAAGAAGACTTCCTAAAGAGCAAAGAAAATTATTTGAAAATAACGGATGGGAAATTATTGATAGTGCTCAACCTGCACACAACGAGCCTCCTCCTCTGTGTTATTCTTCAACATGGCTATCAATGAATGTTTTAGTTTTAGATCCTAAAACTGTATGTGTAGAAAAAAGTGAAGTATATCAAGCAGAACAACTTGATAAATTAGGAATGGAGGTTGTTCCTGTTGAGCTTAGAGACGCTTATGCATTTGGAGGTGGATTACATTGTTGTACAGCAGATGTTTATAGAGAAGGTAAATTAAAAGATTATTTTCCAAAACAATAATTGTGACACAGATAAAAACAAAAAGAGAAAGAGTAAAATTTGCTTCAGATAACGTTACAGGTGCATGTCCAGAGGTCTTAAATGCACTTCTTAAAGCTAATGATGAGGATAAAACCCCATATGGTAATGATGAGCTTTCTAAAAACTTACAAAGTAAATTTTCAGAAATATTCGAGAAAGAAGTTATAGTTTTTCCAACTGCTTCAGGAACAGCAGCTAATGCTTTAGCCTTATCAACTATGACTCCATCTTTTGGAAATATCTATTGCCATAGACTTTCCCATATAAATGTAGATGAATGTGGAGCTCCCGAATTTTACACTGGAGGTGCAAAGTTAGTAAATCTGGACAGTAATAATGGAAAAATAATAGCAGAAGAACTAGATAGAAACATCTCTGGAAAAGGAGTGGTACATCATACTCAACCCTCATCAGTAAGTATTACCCAATTATGTGAAACAGGTGTTGCTTATAATTTAGATGAAATAAAAAAAATATCAGAGATTACTCACAAACATGATCTAAATATTCATATGGATGGTGCAAGATTTGCAAATGCGCTAGTTTCGTTAAACTGTACTCCAGCAGAAATGACATGGAAGTCTGGAATTGATGTACTGTCATTTGGAGCAACTAAAAATGGATGCCTAGCAGCAGAAGCTATTATTTTTTTTAAACCAGAGTTAGTTGGAAATTTAGCTTTTTTAATGAAAAGAGCAGGCCATTTACTGTCAAAGATGCGTTTTGTAACAGCACAATTAGATGCTTATATTTCAAATGAAGTTTGGTTAAAAAATGCAAAGCATGCAAATGCTATGGGGAAAAAATTAAGCCAAGGTTTACTGAAACACAAAAATATTGAATTAGCTTACCCAACAGATGCAAATGAGGTTTTTGTTAAAATACCAAAAAATATAATTGATCAATTTAATTCAAATGGTTACAAAATTAACGATGACGAGTGGGAAGATAAAGCTGTTAGATTAGTTGCTGCCTGGAATACTCATCCAGATGATGTAGAATCGTTTTTAAATATAATTAAATCTTAATTTAGCTAGGATTTTCTTTAAGGAAATTTATATAATTTACTATTTCATCAAATTTCTCATCCTCAATATCTTTATAACTTGCATTAAATTTACTCTTTACGCAAATTGCAACATGTGCGTAAGGATTTCTGCCTTTAGGATGGTTAGGATGATCTGGAAGTTGTCCTTGTAAATAATCGCCAGCTTCCTGAATAATTTTCCAGAGTTTACTTGCATTTTCTTTATTCACATTACCTCAAAACTTGATTTATCTAAATCTGGCATAGTCTGTGGCATAGTATTTTTCAAATTCTATAATATTTTTTTACCTTTTTGTTTGTTTTTATTTGTGGTTAAATTTTTTTTAAAAGAATTAAATTTTCTTAAAAAATAAATATCTTTTGGAGTTTTATCATAAAATAAATTGTAAAGAATTTTTGTTACACCACGATAAATAATAATATTTTTTTTTCTCAAAGCTCCATTAATTCTTATATTAAAAACTGTGGGATGTGTTTTAAATAGAACAGATTCAATTTTGTAATACTCATAAATTATTTTCTTTAATTGTTTAACAAAATTTTGAGATCCAGATGCAATTGAAATTGAGCCTGAATTTTTGATTGTTCCATCTCCATCAAATACACCTCTAAAAAAATGTCTAAAGAGTTTTTTTGATAAAAAACTTTTACTTGGTAGCTTTGTAGTATAGGTTTTGTTTTGTTTAATTCCGTATCTATTAAGATCTTTTACAATTTGTTTATCGCTAAAAGATAAAATGTATTGATCCATATGTTTGTTATCTCTCTTTTTTAAAAACCCCAAAGGCCTTGGTGTATCTAAATATCTCTTAAAACTTTCAAGAATATGTCTATCCCTATCCTGCAGGGCAACTCTAACAGAATTTTTATTAATTGAACCATCTGTTATGATTAATCCTAGAAAGTAAGCTTTGTCTGGGGAATCTATCTTTTTAAAATAATTGCTATCTAGGTACCATCTACCTCCAGCTTTAACCTGAAGTTTATGTTTTTTAATAAACTTTTCTATAGGCATTCTCTTTTTAATTGTCCCATAGCCATATGTAAATTCTTTTCTTGAGTCCATTTCATTTATAGTTGGAGATCTTCCATGTTTATCTATAAAATTTAAATATTCCTCCTCAATTTTTTCAGTTGAGACATATCGTTCTTGGCATTTATAATTTGTACAAGATTTTGAGAGTCCTTTAGTTAATTGATGACTATTTAAATAACCAATGCTTCCACAGATACATTTACATTTCCATAAAAATTTTTTTTTCTTAACTACAGACGAAATAATTGTCCAATTATTAAATTTTCCTTTTAATTTTTTTTTATTTGATCCACCTCTTTTTAAATTTTTACATCCACATGAGATAATTTTAGTAAAAGGGTTATTTAAATTTCTTGATGATCTATTAACTTTTTTTCCACATTCACATAAGCATAACCATACTCTTCCTTGAGTATTATTAGTATGTAAAAACTTTTTAACTTTTAGTTTCCCAAATTTTCGACCAACTAAATTACTTTTTGTAAACATTTATTTATTTACAAATCTTATATTGATTTATCTCTTTATGGCATAGTTTGTGGCCTAGTTTTTCTGTCATACTTTCTCCGAGTTTTACTTCGTTATTTTCGTATAACCAGAATTTAACTAATCAGCTAGTGCGAAGTAGTGTGAGGTAGTGTGAAGTAGGTTGTCCCACTAGCACCGCAAATAATCGCCAGCATCCTGAATAATTTTTCAGAGTTTACTTGCGTTTTCTTTTTTCACACCTTCACTTTTTTTGTTTTACATCAAAAGTTCTAGTTTAGGAACTAGTTACATTATTTTCTCAAGTTTCCAAGCTTCATCTTTAGCATTAAACTTTGCGTTCCAGTCTTTAGATCTTTGATCTTCAAATAAGGCATAAAATTTTTCTTCATCAGTGACATTTGCAATAAAAATCATTTTACCTTCACGAATGTGTGCCCATTCAAATGATGATGTGCATTTTGCAAGATCATCTTTAAACATACCGTATAATTCATCTGCATCTTTTTTAGTTCCTTGATATGTTGTTGTTCCAACAAAGTTCATAGTTTTTCCTTTCTTAAATTAATTAAGCTAATATAGGCTCAACAAATTTCCAATCAATAAAATTTTTCAACAAATTTATCTCACCTTGTTCAAGTTTCAGGACTAGCTTCTCTACAAAATCCTACAACGCAGAATCATAAACTTTAAAGATTTTTTTAATTTATTAATCAACTGGTTTGTTCTTATTTATATCTACTTCATCATAGGATTTACCAAATCTCACTTCATCAAATAGCATTACGGTTGTTGGAATTTTATTTTCCCATTTATATTTAAAAGGTTTTATTATGTTTTTTTGACCACTTGGTTGAGTCATGGTCTTCATTCCCTTTGGTTTATTTTTATTTATTTGAGATAAGTAATCACCAACTCTAAATTTATAAATACCATATCTCATATTAATTTGTTGTTTGTTACTGCTCCACCCATGGCTTTTGGACTCTTTAATATGTTTACTTTTTACAAAAGGAATATAATGGGTGCACTCATTAATTTGTTCTCCATTCCACCATAGCTCAAAATATTTTTCACCTTTAATTCTTTCTCTACTATAATTAGTTTTAACTATAAAATCATTCCAACTACCTTTTTTAAAAGAAAATCCATGGCATCTCTTATAGTGACCTAATCTCACTTGAAAGCCTGAACCCTGTGTAGAAACCATCCATAATGGCATATCTACACCTTTCATTTTAGCTTGAAACAAAGACATCTTTGATGCTACGAAATCATATCCAAAATCTTCGGGTATATATATACTCAAAGCATAAAATACTGGTTCTTTAAATTTTTTACTTGAGTAATGAAGTTTTTTTAAATGTCTTTCTGTTCTTTGAGCACCCCATTTACAATCTTGTTTTTTACATTCGCCATGTCTAATTTCAAACTTTTGAGCTGATTTACCAGCACGAACATTTTTATCGACTATTTCAAAATGCTCTTTGATATCCATGTGATGCCACTTAGTTTTTTTAATTGTAACAGGCTCTGTATAACCTAAATTACATGTAAAAAAGATTAGAACCACAATCCCAAAAATTTTTTTCATTTAAAATCCACCTCGCCAATTATTTTTAGATTTCAAATCTTTCTCTTCTTGTTTTGAAGTAGGTCTAAATAAATAAAAACCCACGACAACAATTACGAATATACCTAAAATAATTTCAATCATGTTTAATTAATCTCTAAAATTAATAAATTCAATCGGAAGCCCTATATCTATTGCTTCTATGGCAGATATTGCTTCTTGAAGATCATCTCTTTTCTTTCCTTGAGCTCTTAATTCTTCTCCTTGAATTTTAATTTGGATTTTAAGTTTTAGTTTTTTTACATCAGCAATAATCTTTTTAGCATTTTCTTGGCTTATACCCTCAGCTAATTCACTAACCTGCCTTATAGTTCCACCAGCTGCACCCTCTGAATTTTTAATAATTATTACTCTTGGATCTACTTTTCTTCTTATGAGGTGAACTTGTAACAATTCATTTACTTGTTTTAATTTTAATTCATCTGGAGCTAGTGTAGTTATTATTTTATCTTTTCTTTCAATAGAAATATTAAGCCCCTTAAAATCGTATCGGTTAGCAATTTCCCTTAAACAATTAGCAAGAGCATTATCAAACTCTTGATAATTGATTTTACTTATAACATCAAATGAAGGCATACTTTTTAATATTACTTACATTAATATATTTTTTAATTAGAACAACCTTCATCAAAGCTACTTTATTCACATTTTCTTTATTCTTTTAATTTTTTGGTAACCAAGAGTAATAGAATGGATTATTTTTATCAATTGGAAGTTTGATATTTATATTTTGTCTTGAAGATTGGTAAACAGCAGCTACAAACTCTAATGATTTTTTAGCATCTGACAATGTTACCTCATCACTTGAAGAGCCATCAAGTTTCTTTGCTACTTCATCAAACATTCCTGCATACCATGATTTAGGTTTTTCGACTTTTGACAATACTTCATCAATTTGACTTTGTGAAATAGGAGCTCTTGGTAAAAATATCCATTCATCATCAGCTGGATTATAAGGTTTATCTGGAGATGCTCCCGATTCTACTGTCAGTCCATCAAAACAGAATTTTAATCTACTGGTATCATTTGCTGCTCCAAGGGTGATAGAGCTGGTGACTAATGTTCCATTTTCCATTTCAATTGATAAAGACGCACAGTCTTCAACCTCAATATCATTTACTCTTGTTGTTAATTTTGCAAATACATTTGAAACTGGGCCTAGTATCATACTCACCAAGTCATGAATATGTATAGCATGACTTAATATTGCCCCACCTTGCTCACCGTCCCAAGTACCTCTCCAAGGTTTTGAATAATAATCTTTTCCTCTATTCCAATGAGTTTCTAATGAGGCGATTAAAGGTTTTCCAGCAAGTCCTGACTTTATTAGTGCCTTAAATTTTGAAAATCCTAATCCATACCTATATTGGAACACAGGAAAAATTATCTTTCCTGTTTCTTTACTAATATTTTCTAGCTCATCAATTTCTTTAAGACTTGAAACCAATGGTTTTTCACAAATTACATGCTTTCCAGCTTCAAGAGATTTTTTGCACGCAGAAAAATGTAAATGGGGTGGAAGACAAATATCAATTATATCTATTTCCTTTACTTTTAATATATCATCAAAGTTTAATGACATTTTAGTGTCATTATTTGAAGCCAATATTTTATCTATTGCATCTCTAGTTAAACCACACAATGTATGAACACTAAATCGGTCTGATACTTTTTGAAAATCTTCAAAATGTTTAGCACCTATATTAGTTCCTATTATTGCTACCTGATATTTTTTCATTTTTTTTCAGCTAATTCTTGAGCTTTAATTGCTACTTCCATTGATAAGTAAGTAAGTTCTTGCGAACAAGCAGTATCAGTTCTATTTAAAACATCTTTAGTTAAATTAGCAAAGTAGGGGAGTTTTACATTTGAACAGTCAATATGTTTAACTTCATCATTATTTGCTAGAAAAAGGTGATTTCCTTTTTCAGATTTTGCTAAATCTGTGTATTTTCTAATTTCAATAAAACCTTTATCACCCAGGACAAATAACCTTCCATCTCCCCAAGTAGGAAGCGCATCAGGAGTAAACCAATCTAAACGAACATACCCATGACCACCATTTCCAGTAAGATTAACTTCACCGAAATCTTGAAAACCAGCAAATTCTTTCCTAGTCGTATTTTCAACTAACGCATGATTTATTTTAGCTTCATTTGAATTTGTAAATACTAAAAATTGATGAATTTGATGTGAGCCTATATCTGTTATTATTCCACCATAACTATCACGATCATAAAACCAATCTGGTCTTTCATAATTACCTTGCCTGTGGGGACCAGTACCAATTGTTTGTTTAACCTTACCGATTTTACCTTCAGCGACTAGCTCTTCAGCTTTTGTAACTGCGGCTACATGAAATCTTTCTGAAAAATTAATTGACCAAATTTTTCCTGTCTCCTTAACTGTTTGTTTTAGATTATTAAGTTGCTCAAGTGTTGTACATCCTGGTTTATCAACCATAACATCTTTTCCAGCTTTCATTGCGTCTATAGATAGATTTGCCCTATCTTTAGGAATGGATGAAATTAAAATCATATCAATTGTATCATCATTTAAAATATCACTTTTATTATCTACTCTTTTAATTTGAGGATATTTTTTTCTAAATTCATCTAAAGTTAACGGAGAACCTTGTGTCCAAAAATAATTACAACCACATCCCTCTTTAAGCATCTCATCAAGCATGTCGAAGATATGACCATGATCAATACCCAATACTCCAAGATTTATAGTTTTAGTCATAAACTATTTTAGCAGAATAAAAATTTTAAATAAGATTTTAATTATTGAGAAGGGTTATTCTCTTCAATAACTGTTTCTTTGGTTTCTACTGGTTTTATCGGATCTTCGATAGGTTCTGTAGCTGGATTAAGTTCTAAGCCAATAGGTGTTATTGTTGTAGGAAGAGGGGTGAATTGAGAGTCTGGGTTTTCAATAACTTCTCTAACATTCATTCTGTAAACGCCGTATGCTCCAATTAAACAATGAAATATAATTAGAAATATAAAATAACCATTCTCTCCTATAAAATCCATAAACATAGAACATAAAAAAGGTCCACTAATTGCACCCATTCCAAAGGTGAATTGTAAACCTGCGCCTGCAGCGACAAATTTTTCTTTAGCTATAAAATCATTAGTGTGAGCAAAAATTAATGCAAACATAGGAAGACTAAAGAAAGCATATAAACCTGTAAAAATATAAAACCAAAACTTTGAGCTCGCTAAACCATCAGGTAAATGCATCGTGCCCACTGAAAAAATTGCACATAATGCAAAGAAAGCCGAAGCAAATGTGGAATATACTGTAACTGTTCTTCTGTCATAAATGTCTGATAGTTTACCAATTGGCCATTGCGAAATAGCTCCAGAAATAGCTATTAAAAATGTTACAAAAGAAATTTCAAAAATACTAAAATTCATTGACGCTGCATAAACAGCAATTAAAGCAAACATAGCAGAGTGACAAATTCCACACAAAAGAGCACTTACCATTCCAAAAGGAGATGCCTCATAAAGTTCTTTAATTTTCATTCCTATAATTTTTTTAAACTTTGGTGGTTTTTTCTTAGTTAATAATATTGGAACAAGTGACAGGGACATGAATAAAGAAACAAGTATAAATGGCTGAAAATTTTCTGGCTTACTGAAGTTTAAAAAAAACATTCCAATCGCCATAGATCCGTAAAGAACAATCATATAAATTGATAAAACACTTCCTCTGTTTTTATTGTTTGCTCGGTCGTTTAACCAGCTTTCTGCAATAGTATATAAACATACCATTGAAAAACCTGAAGCGATTCTTAATAGAAACCATGTAAATGGATTGACGATTATAGAGTGTACTAAAACAACGATAGAAGCAATTGATGCAAAGGCAGCAAATACTCTTATATGACCAACTCTTGAAACTAAAATCGGAACAGTTTTTGCTCCTATAAAATAGCCTACAAAATAACCTGACAACATAAACCCAGTTGCTGTTAAGCTGAAACTTTCATAAACAGCCCTTACTCCAAGTAAAGAAACTTGAAAGCCATGAGCTATCATAATTAAACCCATGCCTGTGAATAATGCCCAGGAATTTTTAAGTATCTTTTCCATAATTGCGCTATCTATGGATGATTTGATAGTAAATCAAGAAATTAATTAATAATTTTTTCAGGCTCTCTTAGTTTAATAAATGAGTGGATGCCTAAAGTGATTATGATCACGGCACCTCCAATGATCGTCTCCAAAGTTGGCTGCTCTTTAACAACTAACCAAACCCATATTGGACCTATTATTGTTTCTAATAAGAAAAATAGATTTACTTCTTCTGCTGGTATGAATCTTGGTGCGATAGTTACCAAAACAAAAGGTAGTGCTACACAAATAATGCACATTATCGGTATGTAAATTTGATCAGTTCCAATTAAATTAAAGTTTTCAACAAAAAAGAAAGCAAATACTGCCACTCCTAATTTACCCATTACAGCAGAAGGCAAAAGATCTCTGTCTTTAGCATATCTAATAAGAACTGCATTCACAGCTAATCCTGCAGCTGTAACAAATCCCATTATATTCCCAAAAAGATTACCAACTTGTAGAGAGTCATAAAAAATAAACAAAGCCGACAAAAATGTGATGAAAATGGCGATCCAAGTCCCTTTACCAGGCATTTCTTTTAAGAATATGGCTCCAAGTATTGCGGAAAGCATAGGAGCTAGAGCAATCATTATCAACGTATTGGCAACGTTAGTATTTTGAATAGAGACAATGAAAGTGATGTTGCAAATAGAAAAGCTAATTGCGTAAAATATACCAACTGTACCAACTTTTAAAAAGGCATTAATAAAATTTTGCCTATAAAATAATAGTAATCCAATTAAGACTATGAGGAAAGGTATGGCACCTCTATAAAAAAGCATTCCCCAAGTTTCAATGTTTGAAAGCCTGATAAGTAGTGAGTCAGGTGTAATGAACATTACAGCAACAAAGGCTAGTAGTGAACCTTTTTTTTGATCTGATAATTTATTCAAGCTCTTAAACCTTTCCAAAATATCTTAGCAAGATTGATTTTAGAAAGGTCATAGTATGTTTTTAA
>CACLST010000014.1 GCA_902609675.1 uncultured Pelagibacteraceae bacterium
TTTTTAAAGTCAATTTTTAGATTTCTTTTAAATCCCTTTTTTCATAAAATTAAAAATAAAAATTTAGAACCTCTAGATAGATCTATAATTTTAAACGCAAAAAAATTAATTAATTCTCAAAATTTTAAATCTCATAATATTAATGATTTTGAGTTTAGTGCTTTTTCACAATGGGGTGAAGATGGAATAATTAATTATTTAACTAATAATTTGGCAATTGAAAAAAAAACATTTATAGAATTTGGTGTTGAAAATTATTTAGAGTCTAACACTAGATTTTTAATGATGAATAATAATTGGTCAGGTTTAATATTTGATATGAGTGAAAAAAATATTTCTGATATCAAAAAACATTATTATTATTGGAAACACGATCTAAAAGCAGTAACAGCAAAAATAACAGCAGAAAATATTAATGAATTGATAGAAAGGAACAATTTTAAAAAGCCAATTGGCCTATTATCAATTGATATTGATGGTAATGATTATTGGGTTTGGAAAAATTTAGATATTTTAGATCCAGAAATAGTGGTGATCGAATATAATTATAGGTTTGGAAGTGAGAAAAGTCTAACAATTCCATATAATCCAAATTTTGATAGAAAGATTGCTCATTCATCAATGGTTTATTATGGAGCTTCACTAAAAGCACTGGTTAAATTAGGCGAGAAAAAAGGTATGAAACTGGTAGCCACAAATTTAGCAGGCAATAATGCATTTTTTGTTAAAAAAAAACTACTCAACGATGTGATTAAAGAAGTTAAAATTTCCGAATGTTTTCGTGAAGGAAAATTTAGAGAAGCAAGAGATGAAAGTGATAAATTATTATATTCTTCCAAAGAAGAAGAAATAAGAATATTAGAAAAGATGGAAGCTGAAGAAGTTTAATTAATGAAAATTTTATATGATCACCAAATTTTTTATATTCAAAAATTTGGAGGTATATCTAATTATTTTTACAATTTAATTAACAATTTAAAAAACAATAAAGAAAATAATATAGAAGTATTCGCCCCTCTATACATTAATAATTATATAGATTCTTTGCCAAAACATATTGTAAAAGGTTTTAAAATTAACTTGAATAAACTAAAATTAAATTATTATGTGAATAATTACTTATTTGATCTTAAAAAAAAAAATTTCCAGCCAGACATTATTCATTTTACTTATTATAAAATAAGAAATCAAAAAAATAAAAATTCAAAATATATTTTAACTGTTTATGACATGGTGCATGAGCAATATCCACATTATTTTTATAAAGATGATACAACCAAAGAAAAAAAACAAGCTTGTGAATATGTTGATCACATTATTTGTATTTCGAACAATACAAAAAAAAATCTCATGGAAAGATTTAACCTTCCAAATGAAAAAATAAGTGTTGTACATCTGGGCGCTGATCATTTAGAAAATATTCCAGATATAGAAGCGGTAATAAAGAAAAATTATATACTTTATGTTGGTAGTAGAAAGGGTTATAAAAATTTTGATAATTTTATAAAATCATACTCTATAAATAAAAATGTTAATGAACTTTTTGATGTAGTAGTTTTTGGTGGAGAAAGAGTAAAAAAAAATACATTAGTTGAAATTAAAAAACTAGGTATTGATTTAAAAAAAATTCACTTTTTAAATGGGGACGAAATAATTTTAAAAAATTTATACAAAAATGCCTCACTATTAGTTTATCCATCATTTGAAGAAGGATTTGGTATACCCCCACTTGAGGCTATGTCCCAATACTGTCCTGTAGCCGCTTCAGATATAAATATTTTTAGAGAGATTTTTAATGATGCATGTTTATATTTTAATCCAAATAGTATTGATGACATCTCTTTAAAAATTGAAAAAATATTAAATGATAAGACCATGACAGATGAATTAGTGAATTCAGGAATTAAAAGAAAAAATTTTTTTACCTGGAGGCAATGTGCAGAAAAAACGATCAAAATCTATGAAAAAGTTTTGAATAGTTAATTTCTAATCTTATTTTTATTTAATTTAAATAAAAAATTTAACTTATCCAAGTCTTCATTGTCATTTAAATCAACAAATTCAAGATTTTTTAACTCGTAACCTAGCGTGCTAAATTTCTCAAATTTATTGAAATTTTTAATCTTATTTAAATTGTACCAATAGCATTGACAGGCATCTTGATAAAAAGTTTGTAGTTTTTGCGATGTTGCATTTTTAAATTCAGGTTCTCTAAATGATATTTGACCATCATTACCTTTTTTTAATGCTCGTTGTATAGGGTACTCAAACTTAGAAATAGTTAAAACTTTTTGAACATCATTTTTTATTAATATATCTAATGTTTTTTTGATAATTGACTTTTTAAGTAGAGGGTTTGTTGCATAAGTATAACAGATATAGTCAAGAGTCATTTTATTATTATTTGCGAATGAGATAAAATGTTTAAGTACATCTATATCAGTTGCTTTTGAGTTAGATAAATATGTAGGTCTTTTAAAGGGGACTTCTGCCCCGTATGATCTTGCTATTCTGGCAGTTTTATCACAATTTGTTGAAACTATTATTTTATCAAAAATTTTTGTCTTTTTTATAATTTGAATTGTGTAACTAATTAAGGGCTTACCATTAAATATTTTTATGTTTTTATTTTTAATTCTTTGTGATCCTTTTCTGGCAGGAATTAAACAGATCTTCATATATGTAAGTATTTTTTATTCTTTAATTAATAATATTTTCTATAAGTTTTAAAATCATATATATTGAATATATATTATGAATCTAAATAAAATAGAACAAAATATCCTTAATTTGTTAATTTTGATTTGTTCAATATTTTTTCTCTATATTTCGCAAAATAATTACTATGGTTCTGATCACGATACTTTTTCTCAAGTGGATACTTTTATTAGAATTATAGAGGAGGGCAAGTATTATCGATCTAGAACATTTGGTTTTCCAGTATCTGAAATTTTATTAGGTGGCTCAATTTTTTTTCTTGGAGACAAGATTACAAGTTTGATTATAGCTATAATTTTCTCTCTTTCTATCATTATATTTTTTATTGCCTTTAAAAAAATAGAAAAAAATAATTTAAATTTTAAAATTTTTATTCTTCTTTGTTTTACAAATCCAATTTTAGTTTTTGACAATTTAAATATAATTGATTATCCAATTTCTCTATTCTTTTTTTCTTTAGGATGTTTTTTTTCAGTTAAAAAAGAATATATTTTGATGTCAATTTTTTTTGGTATCTGTTTGGGCTGCCGAATAAATTTTGCTTTATTTATTATAATATATCTAGTTTTCTGTCAAAAAATACAATACCAAATTTTATTTAAAAACTTATTTTTAATTTTTTTCATAGGTGGTTTATTTTATTTACCATTTTTAATAAGTATTAATTTTTCTTATAATTCTTTTAATGAAATTAAAACCTTAGGCGGTATAAGGTTTGATCATTCGGCAAATCTTGAGTTGGGTTTTGCACAGATTTCAAGATTTTTTTATAAAATTATTTTTAGTTTTGGATTAATTCCAGCATTAGTGATTATGTGGATATCTTTTAAATTATTTAAAGATAATGAATTTCAAAAAATATTTAGATACAAAACTGAAATTATTATAATTTTGTCAAATTTATTATTATTTTTTTTATTACCAACTAAAACAGCCATAATATCTATAGTCACAATTTTTGTGTATTTAATCATTACTGAGTTGTCTAAAAAAGAGTATTTATATATTATTATATTATTCAATATTATTAGTTTTTTTATATCGATGAATTTTATTAATATTAATTATAGATATTCGGATCCTTGCAAGCCGAAACAGGCTATGAATGCTAAAATTCAATTTTATTTTGATGAGGGTCATATCAAAAAATATTTAAATAAATCATATAACAATATGAAATGTTCCGTGATAGAGCTACCATTTAATTACGGAAGTAAATTTTTGATAAAAAAAAATAATTAAATCGTAAATTTTAAGAATTAAATTGTGAATGAGAAAAATAAAATAGTTATTTCAATCATTGTAGTGAACTTAGATACAAATCTAAAGCTTAAATCGACAATTAATTCTATAAGAGAACAGATATATAATGAATTCGAGGTTATAGTGATAGATGGAATTAGCAAAGATGGTTCCATTGAAACAATTCATAAAAATAAAGATATTTTAAATAAATACTTAATAGAAAAAGATACGGGTATTTATGATGCAATGAATAAAGGTATTAAATTAGCAGAGGGTATTTGGACTATTTTTTTAAATTCTGGAGATATATTTGAAAACGAAAAAATTCTTTTAAATTTTTCAAAAATATTTAAAAATGAAAATAATGATGTAATTCATGGAGACACAATTATTAAAAATAATCAAATAAAATATACTTCAATCTCCAAAATCTTTAATAGTAAAACACGCCAAATACCTTTTTGTCATCAATCATCATTTACTAAAACAACTATACTTAAAGATAATCTATTTAATCTTAAATATAAGATTTCTTCAGATTTTGATTTATTCTTAAGACTGTATAAGCAAAAAAAATTTTTTTTTAAAGTTAATATGATAATTACCCAAGTTGAATCTGGTGGATTGTCAGACACAAGAAGGTTTATAGTTTTTAAAGAAAATTTTAATATTCTTAGAGATAATAAAATGCTAACCCTATCAAGATGGAGGATAATCTTTGATTTTATTTACTTATTTCTTTCAAAAATAATAAAATTTTTTATTTCAAAAACTTTGCTCAACAATATATTAAAGTTAAAATATTTTCTTTTAAAAAAAATTAAAAAAAAATAATCCAGTAAAGATTTATTATGTATATAATTGGCTTAAATGTTTATCATGGTGATGCATCCGCATGTTTGTTTAAAGATGGAAAATTATTATTTGCTGCTGAAGAAGAAAGATTTACAAGAATTAAACACGCGGCAGGTTTTCCCATAAATGCTATAAGATATTGTCTAGAAAATGAAAAAATTTCTTTAGATGATGTTGGCTTCATAACTTTAAATAGAAATCCTAAAAAAAGAATTTTAGATAAATTACTTTATGCAATTAAAAATAAACTAAAGATTAAAAATTTTTATAATAGAATAAAAAATTTCAAAAATATTACCTCTATAGAAAAACAATTTGAAAAATATTTTCAAATTAAACCGAATATTTTAAAGAAAAAAATAATTCATTTTGACCATCACTTATCCCATGCGGCAAGCAGTGTTTTTCCATCAGAATTTAGTAATTCTAACTTTATTACAATAGATGGATTTGGAGATTTTTTAAGTACTACTACAGGTTATTTCGATGGAAATAATTTAAAAGTTTTTAAAGAAGTAAAGTTCCCTCATTCTCTTGGCCTTTTTTATACAGCAATAACTCAGTACCTTGGTTTTAAAAAATATGGCGATGAATATAAAGTTATGGGATTAGCGCCTTACGGTAAACCAATATATAAAGAAAAAATAAAGCAAATTGTTAATTATAAAAAAAATGGTCTTTTTAAGTTAAATCTAGATTATTTTATTCATCACAGCGACGGTGTCGAGATGAGTTGGCTAGATGGGGAACCAACAATAGGAAATGTTTATAGTAAAAAATTATCTACATTGCTCGGAGACGAAAGATTAAAAGAAGAAGAACTAACACAAAAGCATAAAGATATAGCTGCTTCTACACAAAAAATTTACGAAGAAATATTACTTAAAATATTAAATGATTTACATATTCTTAGTCCCAGCAAAAATATTTGTTTATCAGGTGGATGTGCAATGAACTCTGTTGCTAATGGGAAGATCATTGACAACACACCATATGAGAAAGTATACATCAATCATGCACCAGGAGACTCAGGTGGAGCAATTGGTTCTGCAATACTTGCATTAAAAAAATTGAGTAAAACATTAGATACAAATTCTATAAATAATCCTTATTTAGGATCATCATACAAAAACAGCGAAATAGAAAAATTACTAAATGAAAAAAATAGTATTTTTCTTAATAAAAATATTAAAGTAAGATTTGTAGAAAATAAAGATGACTTATTAAGAGAATTAGCAAAAAAAATTTCAAATAAAAAAATAGTAGGTTTTTTCAATGGTAAAATGGAGTTTGGTCCTAGAGCTTTAGGGAATAGGTCAATTCTAGCAGACCCGCGTTCTAAAAATATTAGAGAAATATTAAATTTGAAAATCAAAAGAAGAGAAAGCTTTAGGCCATTTGCACCTTCAATACTTAAAGAAACAGTTAAGGATTGGTTTGATATAGACGATGAAGTGCCATTTATGTCAAAAGTTTACCAAATAAAAATAGAAAAAAGGAATTTAATTCCTGCAGTTACACATGTAGATGGGACTGGTAGGCTTCAAACAGTATCAAAAGAATTAAATTTAAATTATTACAATTTGATAAACTATTTTAACAAACTCACAGGTATACCTATGTTGCTTAATACTTCATTTAATGAAAATGAACCTATCGTATGTATGCCATCCGAAGCATTAGCTTGCTTTCTTAGAACAAGAATGGATATCTTAGTATTAGAAGATTATTTAATTGAAAGACAAGATTAAATTAAGTGGAACCAATATATCATACAAATTTAGAAATACCCATAATCAGTTTATTGAATGGTATAATATTAATTATAGGATTTTATTTCTTTGGAAAAAATCTTCAAAAAACTCTTAAAATTTCATCAATAGTAAAAGAAATTTCCCAAAATGATTATCAAAATATTTTAATAGCTATTATTTTTTCGAGCATTATTTTATATCCTATTTGTTTATTTTTTGAGAGTTCATCATACATATTGAGATTTTTTTCTTATGGAGTTTATATATTTGGGTTTATTAATATTATATTTTTAGCAAAAGAATTTCTTTTAAAAAAAAATATTAATTTTTTTTTTCATAAAGATCTGAATTATATATTATTTATTTTAATTTTTATTGGATTATTATTATTAAGTTTCGCACCTGTAACAAATGCTGACTCTTTAGATTACCATTTATTTACAGCCAAATACCTCATTAAAAATGGAATGTTTCCAGAGTATTTAACAAATTTTCATTCATCTTATTTATCAGGATCTGGAGAAATGTTTATTGCTCTCGGACTCCTGATTGGTTCTGAACAATTTGGATCAATTTTGCAATTTTCAGGTTTAATATCTCTTATAGGTGTTTTAAAAAAATATAAATCACCATATTTTTTTTATTTACTAATAATTTCCTCTCCAGTATTAATTTTCTTTATATCATCAGCAAAGCCGCAATTATTTACAATTTGCTCAAGTGCATTTGCTTTTTGTTTAATCTTTTTTAGTGATTTCAATAAAACACGGAGAATGACAATTAATGATTTTAAAAAAATTTTTTTGGTTTCTATAATTTTAATCTCATCAATTACTGTTAAATTTTCATTTATATTAAGTTGTGCTATCTTATTATTAATTCTTTTATTAAAATATTTGAGTTTAAAAAAAATAATTACAGTTTTATTTATAATTTTTTTAACATATTGCTTAGTAGTTTTTCCTTCTATAATATGGAAATACACCACTTATTCAGGAAATTTTTTTGAATTATTTTATGGCCCATTTTCAACTGAAAGATATGGTTTAGATAGTTTTAAGCATTATTTAATAAAATTGTCTGAGGCAAATGTGCTATGGTTTATTTTACCAACAAGTTTTGGAAATTTTACTCACTCTTTAGGCTTTGGTTCAATTTGTATTTTTTATCTATATCAACTTAGATTTATTAAAAACACCTTAAATTTAATTTCTATTTTAATTTTATTTTTTTTAATTAGTTATGTTTTTGGACAATTTACTGCTCGATTTTTTCTTGAACCTTATATGTGGATTATTCTTTATTTAGCAAGAAATCATAAATTAATAAGAATAAATGTATTTCATGAATTTTTTTACAGAGTTCAGTCAGTTATTTTTTTTGGAATAGTTCTTTATGGAATATCAAATTTAACTATTGGGGTTGTAAACTCTGATTTAAGAGAAAGAGTTTTAGAAAAAAATGCTATGGGATATACATTTTTTAAATGGGTAAATAATGAGTTAAAAAATTCTAATTCACCAATAATTTCATTCCAAAGGTCTATTTCATTAAGTAAAAATTTCCCTATCTCTAGAGACCATTTATTTTATGTTAATTTGTCAAAACCAGAAGCTAAAGATTATATATACGAAATAAAAAGAATAAATCCAAAATTTTTGGTTTTCTCATCTGGTGGCACATCTTATAAAAAGTATATTGGTTGTACTACTGGTCTTTATAGTCATAAAAAAGACGCCTTTAGCATAGCTGTAAGAAATCCTTTAAATAAAAATAATGAAAAATTTGATATTTACATTTATAAATTAGACACAAGTTTGATGCCAAAATGTATAAACCCTAATAGAGTAGATACTTATTCCAGGCAATGATTTTTTATCTAATAACTATAACTATAGTTAATATTCTTTTACTTATTTTTCATAAAAATATTGTTAAATTTGTAAATGTCTTTGATTATCCAGATAACACTAGAAAACTTCATAAAAATGCTACTCCAATTACAGGAGGACTGATTGTTTTTTTAAATATACTGATTTATGGTTTTTTTATTTTATTTAACGATCAATTCAGTCAGGACATAAAATATCTTTTTCCAGATTTATCAGAATTTTTTTTATTTATATTTACATGTGTTTTCATTTTTTTTCTTGGTATTTTAGATGATAAAATCTCAATAAGTCCAAATAAAAAATTTTTATTAGTTTTATTGATAATTTTACCGAGTATTTTTTTTTCAGATATGCTGATAATTGAAAATGTAAGACTAAGTTTTATAAATCAATCATTTCATTTAGGCTCTTTTTCATTTTTTTGGACACTGCTTTGTTTTTTATTATTTATTAATGCATTTAATATGTTTGACGGAATAAACCTTCAGGTTTCTATTTATTCAAAAATTTTATGTTTAGGCCTTGTTTTGTTGGGTGGTTATGAAAATATAATTATTAGTTTATTATTTGCTTTATTTACTTTCTCTTTTTTAAATTATAGATCTCAATCATTCCTTGGTGATGGCGGCACTTATTTGTTGGCATACATTTTTAGTTATTGTTATATAAAATTATACAATTCTAACCTTGATATATTTTCTGATCAAATTGTGCTGATCATGTTTTTACCAGGGATAGAACTTATGAGATTATTTTGTATTAGAATAGTAAAAAAAAAGAATCCGTTTTCAGCTGACAGAAATCATTTACACCATTATTTATCTAAAAAATTTAATTTACTTAATTTGACAATAATAACCCAATCGATAATAATTTTTCCGTTTATATTAAGCATACTATTAGGCTATACATTTTATTTTTTAATATTAGTTTTAATTTTATATTTTTTTTTAATTATAAAACTAATTTGATCAAATATTATGAATGTTTTACATATAACAAATGAATTTACAAAAAAAAATTTTAGCATCTCATCTTTAATTTTATATATTTCAAATTTTTTATACAAAAATTATCAATTCAATTTCTCAATATTGGCATCTTCATCTGAAAAAGATTTATTTGATAAAAAAAATATAAGTATTTTTGATTTTGATAGTTGGACAGATTATTTTTTTAAGCAAAAAGACTTGATACACAGGATTTCAAATTATGATGTTGTCCATATTCATGGAATTTGGGCTCCAATACAGTTTATTAGTTTAGTTATTTGTATTAAAATGAAAAAACAATGCTTAGTACATCCACATGGAATGTTACTTAATGAAGCAATTCGTAGTGGAGGTTTAATAAAATTAATTTTTAAAAAAATTAGTCTTTTTTTTCTAAGAGGATTTATACATAATAATATTAAATTTATATCTATAACATTTCAAGAAACTCAGGCCATTAAAAAATACTTTCCGAAAACAAAAATTACAGAAATTTCAAACCCTATTCCATTTGAATATCAAGATGTTCAAAAAGATTTTAAAAAAAAAAATATGGTATATTTTGGAAGAATTCACCCTCACAAAAATATTCATTTAATGATACAAGCTTTTTTAAATGCCAATCTCAACTCAGATTGGTCACTTGAAATATATGGTATTAGAGATGATGAGAAATATTACACAAAGTTAAAAAAAATAATCAAACCTTATTCAAATATAAAAATCAAAGATCCTGTTTTTGGAGATGAAAAACAAAATATCATGCAAGAAGCATGGATAAATATACTAGTTTCAAAATCTGAAGTTTTAAGCTTATCAATTTTAGAATCATCAGTTCATGGATTACCAAGTCTAGTTAATGAAAATATTGAAACTGTCGGTTTAGAGGATTCTGTATATTCCACTAATATTAATTCAAAAAATATAAGTGAAAAAATATTTGAAATATCAAATTGGACATTAGAGGAAAGAATCCAAAATGGCAAAAATATTTCAACCAATGTAAAAAATAAAACTTCAATTGATATTGTTTCATCTAAATATAAAAATTTATATCAAGAAATTTTAGAAAATAAAAAAATAGAAGATAATATTGTTGATGAAAGAATTTCTTATGATGGTTCATTAAAGTCCTTAATTGAAAAAAACTTTTACTTTTTGTTAATTTCAAGCACTTACACATTTAACTTAATGTTTGCCTCATTTCTAGTTGTTGTATTAGTTGTACTAGGCCATTTTTCAGTTGCTGGAGAACTGGGTTTAGTGACTAGTTTTTGGATTTCACTTACACAAATATTTTCAAGTAATATGCGGAGTATAATAGTCTCAGAACAAAATAAAAACCATGCTTTAATAACAATGTCATATAGAATTATTTTTTCTATATTTGCTTTATTTATTTTTTATTTTATTACAACAAAAATACTTAATTTTGAAAATCAAAAATTAATAAATGTTATATCTTTACTTATTTTGATCCAATGGATAAATGAAATGAATCTTGTTCAAGATGAAATTAAAAATAAATTTGGATTATTTAAAATTTTAAGCTTTTTAAATGTAATTACGATAACTATTACGGGAGTAATTTTATATTTTGCAAAATTTGAGCACTTAACTATCATAATATTAATATATGCGGTGTTTGTATTTTTATCTTTTTCAAAACATTTTTTAAACTTATTAAAAACATTTACTAGCTCAAGTATAAGAACTATTGCCAGGTTAAACCTTAAAACTATAGCTTTTTTATCTTCTTCTAGCATAATAATTAGTAGTTTCGCTTGGAGAATAATGATTTATTATATTTTTGATAAATCACTAGCAGGTGTATTTTTTGCATGTTTTTCAATTGGCTCATTTCCAGGCACTTTATTTAATGCTGTAATTGGACCAGCATTTGTAAAACAAAAAATTACAATTTCTAAAAAATTAAAAAATCTATTATATGCTATATTTATTTTTATATTTTCTTTATCAATATTTAGCATTTATATGCTAATTAATATTTCAGATATTAATTTTTTAGGTAAAGAATTTATTCTTTTTACAATTTCTGTGTCTTTAATAGGATCATATTTTATGAGTTATGCGATGTATTTAAGGCACAAAAAAATTCAAAGCTCGTTTGAGGAAAGAATGTTCTTATTTAAGAGAGATATTTTTTATGGTTTATCAATTACTTTTTTAATACCAGTTTTATATTTTATGGGAGGCACGATTGGAGTTTCATTAACTTTCTTTTTTGCATCTTTGATGGCAATGGTTTTTTATACTTATGGTTATAAAATTTCAGAAACTAATAAAAATATTTAATATTTTTTAATGTCACATTTAATTAAACAAGATTATAAATTTTTATATAAATTATTTAAAATCTCTATTTTTGCATCAATTCTTTTTCTTTTTTATTTAGGTTATATAAATTTTATTGGTAATAAATCTATATATATTTCATTTTCAATAATTTCAAATTTTTTAATTTTTTTTGCTTTTAGGAAAAATTCAATATTTTTTGAAACTTTTTTTAGTTTATTATTATGGCTTGGATTTTGGTTTAAGTTTACTTGCACTATTGCATTAACAGATGGTGTTTTTAGAGAGGGTGTTGGAGTTTTTAATTATTCACCAAAATCTTTTAATGAGACTTTAATAGTTTCTCAAATTGGTATACTCGCTTTTATATTAGCAGGCTTTTTTAGAGAATTTTTTTTGTTTAAATATCCTCAAAAACTTCAGTTATTTGATTTTAAAAAAAATGTTTTTTCAATCGGTAGAAATAAAATATGGATTATTTTTACCTTTTTTTTTCTGACAATAGGTATATTAAATTTTTATTTTAAAATTTATCAAAAAGGACTAATCCCCATTTATGATATAAACTTTATTATTAGTGGAACATTTAAATGGCTATTGCTGTTTGGATTATCAGCAATTTCAGCAATTTTAGTATTTTATGAGTCTAATTTTTTTAAAAAGTTTTTTTTATCAAGTTCTATAATAATTTTTCTTGAAACTTTCTTTACTTCTCTAAATATGTTGAGCAGAGGAATGATTTTTAATGCTTTTGCTCTTTTTTTTGGAATTTATAAATTCTCTAAAAAAGTAGGAAAACCAAATTCAATAGGTTTTTACTTAAAATCTTTTACTTTTATCATTTTTTTATTTTATATTTCTTTAACTAGCGTGAATTATATTCGTGCAAATTATTTTTATGTTGGAAAATCAGTAGAGTTTACAATCGAAAAATATGCAAAAAAAGATGAAAAAGACAGGGAAATTAAAACAAAATATTCAGCTTTTTCAAAACATAATTTTGAAATTTTATATTTGATAATTAATCGATGGGTAGGAGTTGATGGGGTAATGGCTGTAATTTCTCAAAAAGAAAAATTAGGTAAATCTTTTTTATTTAGTTCTTTTAAAGAAAGAGCAAAACCTAAATCACTTTCATTTTATGAATTAAATTTTAACATAGAAGGTATAAATACGTCAAATCAGATGTATAAAAATGTTCAAGGAAATACCTTGCCCGGTATAGTAGCGTTTTTTTTCTATTCGGGATCTTACTACATATTATTTTTACTTATTTTTTTAGTATCTATAATTTCTTCTTATTTTGAATACATTTCTTTCAAATTATCCTCAAAAAATCTTATATTTTCTGCTTTAATCGGCCAGGTTGTTGCCTATAGATTAATTCATTTTGGATATTTGCCTCATCAATCCTATCTTCTATTTGGGACAATAGTCCTGAGTATAATAATGGTTTATTTGTTAAGCCTTGTTGTAAAAATTAAAGATAAATAAATATTGGTTCTAAAATTTCAAATTAAATTTATTCAATAACTATATAAATTTATATATGAAGTATTTTGAAAAATATAATAATCCAGTATTATGTTGAATACTATTTTAAGCCTTAGATTATTTATTATTGACTTCTTTTTTTCTAAAAATAGTTGGATTATTAATAATAAAAAAAAGAAAATTTTTTTTTTATTTTTTTATATTTTGAGCTTGTAAGGTAAGCATAAAGTTGTTTTTTATCTCGATTTGTTTCAACAGCTCCCATTAATTTATGAAAAGTAATAACTTTTTTATTTTTTAAATCCATCCACATTAAATTTTTTTTAAATTTTTTTTTTATAAAAGCAAATTCATAAATAGATAATGCACACTCAATAGCTTGCCAGCTTTTTGATCCTGGTTTCATAATCCAACTTCCAAAACTAAAATTATTTTTTGATAATTTAATGACTCTTGCCACGCCAATATTATAAAATTTATTATTTTTTTTGACCTGAAATTTAAAATAATATTCTAAATTTTTATTATTTCTTTTAAAATAATTTTTCATCCACTTTATTTGGTCAGTTAGTTTTGAACTAGTTGGATTTAAATATTGAGAAAGATTTTTATTTGTTCTTAAATTATAAATAAATTTAGCATCAGCTATATTTATTAATGTCAAATAAATGTTTTTTGTAAGTTTAAAAGATTTTTTTTTCATCTGAATCTTAAATTAATCGCTTATAATTGTTTTGACAATAAATCCTATTGAGGTATATAGTTCTATATCATCAAACCTGAATATGACAGAAAAAGATCTCATACAATTAATTAAAAAAAGTTTACAAACAAAACAAAAAATTGATGTTAATTCAAACTCTAATAATATTGAAGAATGGGACTCTGTTGGGCACTTAAATATATTATCTAATTTAGATATAAAACTTAAAGGAGCAACTTCTAATATATCTAAAATAGCTACCGCAACTTCTGTCAAAAAAATTTTAAATATTCTGAAAAAAAATAAACTAATAAAATAATGTCAGGTGAAATTACTGATATAAAATATTCTTTACCTCAAAAAAAAATAAATATTAAAAAACTCTGTAAAAAATATAATTGGTCATACAATAAAACACTTTTAGCTACTGGAATTGAGTATAGATATGAGACCAAAAAAAATGAAACTGCTCTTGATTTAGCTATATCGGCCTGCAAAAAACTAAAGTTAAAAAAAAATATTGATGCTTTAATTTATGTAACTCAATCACCCGAATATTTACTGCCAACAACAGCCTGTATAATACAAGATAAATTAAATTTAAGAAAAGATATATTGGCTTTTGATATTAATCAGGGATGCTCAGGTTTTGTTTATGGCCTTTTTACCGGTTATAGTTTTTTAAAACAAAAAGGAATTAATAATGTGCTTTTAATTTGTAGTGACACATATACAAAATATATTCAAAAGGGCGATAGGACATGCGAAACAATATTTAGTGATGCGGCGTCTGCAATGGTTTTAAAAAAAAATCCTCAAAAAAAAAATATTTTTAAATTTGGAACCAACGGATCTGGATCAAAAAATCTAATTGTTGAAAATAGCGCAACAAATTATAAAGAAAATTTAAAACCAAAAATTTTTATGGATGGACAAAAAGTATTCATGTTTACAATGACAAATATTCCAAATTTTGTATCAGATTTATTATTAAAAAATAAGACGAATATGAATGAAATAAAATATTTTGTTTTTCATCAAGCAAGTAAAGTGGTAATTGATAATTTAATTAGAAAAATGAACTTACCTAAAAAAAAAGTATTTTGTAATTATAAAAAAATTGGAAATACAGTTTCATCAACTATACCAATAGCATTATCAGATTTATTAAAAAAAAAAAAAATTAAAAAAGGTGACAAATTATTATTATGTGGGTTTGGAGTGGGTTACTCGATGGCTGCAGGAATAATTGAATATTAAATATGATTATATTAATTGGAGCATCTTCGGGAATTGGTTTAAAATTAATAAAAGAATTGATTAAATATGATGATATTTTAGCGACATATAATAAAAAGAGAATAAATATTAGAATCAAAAATAAAAATAAAAATCTTGTTATAAAAAAGTTAGATATATCTAATGAAAAAAATATTAAGAAATTTGTAGATGAAAATACTAAAATACTTAAAAGATTAACATTTATAAACCTTGCCACAATTTCTGTTGATAAACTAATAGTTAATTTAAATTCAAAAGATATAAAAAAAACATTTCAAATTAATTCATTTTCCAACATTTTATTTACAAAATATTTAATTAATAAAATGATAAAAGATAATTTCGGAAGATTTATTTTTTTTAATTCAACACGTGCATCAAGGGGTGACGTAGGCATTTCTTTATATTCTTCATCAAAATCAATCTTGAAACCATTCTCAAAATGCATTTCTAAAGAATTTGGAAGGTTTAATATTACATCTAATGTTATTTCTTTAGGTTATTTTAACTCACCATTATTAAACAACATAGATGTAAAAATTAAAGAAAAATTGATTAATCAAATACCATCAAAGAAAATTGGAAAAGCAAAAAATATTTCAAATATTATTAAAGCAATTATTAAATCTGATTATATTAATGCTGCTGAAATAAAAATTGATGGTGGTCTTTAATTTTTTGCGTATACAATTTGTGTATTGCATATAATCTTTCCAAATTTTAATTCAAAATCAATTAGTTTTTTTTTTTTCATTTTGAATAATTTTTTTTGATTTTTGTTTAATTCTTCAGGCAAAAACCAATAATTATTAGAAATAATTTTAATTATTTTAAATTTTTTTTTAAGTGTTTGAATAATTTTTCTTGAATTTGATAGAGAAATAATTGGGAATATAATCCCACCTTCATTGTTTAAATATATTGAAGAGGATTTAATTATTTTTAAAGTTAAATCGGTACCATCTGGACCTGTTTTGCAAGGAACATTTTTAAACCAAATTGACTTCTTTGCTAATTCCTCTGATATGCCTGATACATCGTTGATTATAAGATCAAATTTTTTATTTTTCCAAGGTTTTAATAGTGAACCACATTTCAATTCAAAATTACATTTATGCATTTTAAAGTTTTTTTTTGCGCACTCCACCGCTTCAAGACTTACATCAGAAGCAAATATTTTTTTTTTATTTTTTTGTAATTTGTTTGCCAAAATACCAATTATACCACTTCCACAACCGAGATCCAGAATATCCATTTTTTTATTAATAAATTTTTTTGCATCTCTAATTAAAAAACTAGTTGTTGCAGTCGGATTAAAAACGTCAGATGGAATATATAATTTTAGTTGTGAACCATTAATTTTGATTATTTTTTTATTTTTTAACATTGTTAAATATTTATATATATATATTAAATATAATTTATTATATATCATTTATATGAAATTTTTTGATATTTATAATCAAGATAAAAAGTTACATCAGGAAATTTTAAATAATTTAAAATTATTATTTAAAAAGACCGATTTCATATTAGGTTCTTCTGTAGAAAAATTTGAAAAAAAATTTGCAAACTATTGTAACACAAAATATGCAATAGGATGTGCAAATGGTACTGATGCAATTTATTTAGCATTAAAATCATTAAATTTAAAAAAAAATTCAGAAGTAATAATGCCAGCAATGACTTATTGTTCAACAATTTTTTCCATTATAAGAGCTGGCCTGAAGCCAGTCTTGGTTGATATTGAAAAAAATAGTCCAGTTATTTCTAACGAAAAAATTATTAAAAAAATTACAAATAAAACTAAAGTTGTTTTACTTGTTCATTTATATGGTGAGAGTTGTCGTTATTATAAGTTAAAAAAAATGTTAGAAAGAAAAAAAATTGTTATTTTGGAAGATGCGTCCCAAGCTCATGGTGCATTTGATTATTCCTCTGGAAAAAAAGGAAAAAAAGTTGGATCTCAAGGGGAGCTAGGTTGTTTTAGTTTATACCCGGGTAAAAATTTAGGCGCTTATGGAGACGCGGGCATTATCACAACAAATAATAAAAAAAAGTATGAATATTTAAAAAAAATTAGAAATCTTGGATCTAAAAAAAAATATTACCATGATATAATAGGTGTTAATAGTAGGCTTGATACAATCCAAGCTTTAATATTATCAAAAAAATTAAACAACCTTGATAAATATAATTTAAACAGAAAAAAAATTGCAGATATTTATAATAAAAATATCAACAATTATAAAATACAAAAATTAAAATATTCAAAAGGTTGTGTTTTTCATCAATATGTTTTGGTGGTCAGTGATATAAAAAAGTTTTCTGAATATTTAACAAGTCAAAAAATTCCATTCAGTAGACATTATCCTTTTCCAATTCATAAATTGAAAGCAGTAAAAAAATTATTTCTAAAACAAAAGTTTCCAAATTCTGAAAATCTTGCGAAAAATGGAATAAGCATTCCAATTGATCCTTTAATGAAAAAAAGGGATGTTTTAGAAGTTTGTAAAAAAATTAATAATTTTAAATAATTTTTTTTTCAATATTTTCAATAATTTCAATGATATTTTTTGCGTAGTTACCGTCGGTAAGTGGTTTCTTTCTGTTTATAACGCTATTTAAAAAATGTTTAATTTCATCTTCAAGTGGAGGTGAAAATTTTATTTTAGGCTCAAATGTTTTACCGATTTTTATATTTGCAGATGGAGTAAAGAATTTTTTCGAGTATTTTTTTAATATATCAGGATAATAAGTTGCATATTTATTATATATTTTGACTTTATTTCCATTTGCTATTTCATCAAATTGAAGCATTTTTTTTTCACCTATTATTATTAATTTTCGTGTTTTTTCAGGACTTAACCAACTGGATTTTATCTCTACTTTAACTTTGTTAAAATCTAGAGTTATATTTGAAATATCGTATTTGTTCTTCTTAAGAAAATTATAAACCTGAATATTTTTAATTACAGGTTTTTTTTCCAACAAATAAAATGAAGTAGATATATCATGTGAAGCAAGATCCCAAATACAAGAGGTATCATTTCTTATAGGGCCCAAATTACATCTTTCAAGGTACATATATTTTATTTTTCCTAAAACATTTTTTTTTATGATTTTTTTTATGTAATTTATGTATACATTAAAATTGTAAATATATCCTGACATAAGAATATTTTTATTTTTACTTGATATGTTTATTAGCTCTTTGATATCTGTAGAATTAAGGGTTGCTGGCTTTTCAATAAAAACATCTTTTCTAGATTTAATAATTTTTTTAGCAATTTTAAAATGAGTACTAGCTGGCGTGATTAGAAAATAACAATCAAGATTTAAATCTAAAAGAGTATTAATATTTTTGGAAATTTTAATAAAATTAAATTTTTTTTTTATCAAATTAATTTTTAATATATCTTTATCAAAAATAAAAATATTTTTTAACCCAAGGCTCTCCAGAGTCTTAATAATATTAGTTGCCCAATAGCCACAACCAATAACTCCAATTTTAAGTCCTTTATATTTTTGCATAATTATATATTATCAATCATTTTATGAAATCACTATGTATAATACCTTGTTGGAATGAAGAAGATAAACTTTCAAATTTAATAAATCAAATAAAAAATTTTGATCAATCAAAGTATATAGTGGATTTTCTATTTATTAATAATGGATCATCAGATAACTCACTAAAGATAATAGAAGATTCTCAAATATCGGTAAAAAGTTATGAGACAAATAAGGGAGCTGGTTATGCGTTGATTGATGGATTAAAAATTGGAATAGAAAAAAAATATGATGTTATTGTGCACCTTGCTGCAAACGGAAAGATGTTTCCACAAGAAATAACAAAATTTTTAGAAAAAATATCAAAAGACAACTATTCATTTGTACATGGAAGTCGTTTTTTAAACAAAGTTGGACATAAAACAAATCCTCTTCAAAGAATTATTTTAATAAAAATCTTTACATTTATTATAAACATCATTTTCAAGAAGAAAATTACCGATGCCACTTGTGGATTTAGAGCTTACAAAACAAGTGTACTATCTAAAAATATCGATCTTTTAGATAAAGAAGAATTTTATACTTATGGGTATGAGTATTATGTTCTAGGTAAAATATTAAAATCAAAAGACATTTCGTTTACAGAAGTGCCTATTACTATGAATTATCCAAAATCTGGAAGCTATTCAAAAATAAGAACAATAATAGATTGGTATCCAATAATAAGAGCTTATTTTTTATCTTTTTTTGATAAACATAATTTTAAATTTTAATGAAAATACCAGCTTCATTATTAGATATCAGAATATTTTTATTTTTAGCTTTTATTTTAATACTTTTAACTAACAATTATTTTTCACTTGAGGATAGCATTTACTTTGGGGCCAGAGATGGAGAGGATTACTTTATATTAGCTGATAAGTTTGAAAAAATACCATATGAAACACTTGATTATCACAAAGCCTGGAGATTTGTTTTACCCACATTTATTGGAATTATTGCAAAAATATTTAATTCAGATACTTATTTCGTATTCAGATTGTTTACAATTATAGCTTGTTTATCATCAATATCGCTTTTTTATTTAATTTTAAAAAAGTTAAAAATTAATGATTTTCATATTTTTTTCTTAACATCGTTCTTAGTTTTTAATCCTTATTTATTTCGATATTTTTTAGCATTACCAACAATGATTAATGATATAGTGTTTATTAATTCAGGATTACTAATTTTATTAGGAATTATAGATAATAAAAAAAGCTGTTTTTATTTTGGATTTCTTCTTGCATTGCTTACTAGACAGAACTCAATTTTCTTTTTATTAAGTTTGATTATTTCAAAATTAATATTTAAAAAAAGATCTTTAATCAAACTTAAAGATATTATCTATACTACAATATTAACTATAATATTATTTTCGATTAATAATGAATTTACAAATAATTATACTATTTATAATGATACTTATTCGTTAATTAATAGATTTCATCTGTTTACATTTGATTTTACTTTATTAGATTTTATAAAATACAATTTGTTTCCATTAATTGTATTATTACCTTTATTATTTTATTTGATATGTGAAAAAAAAAAATTTACTTTTCACAAAATAAAATTGGAATTGTTTTTTATAATTTTACTAATGGCAATATTTGTAACCTCTATAGCATACGTTGGCGGTCCAATTATTACAGGAAGAAATTTGATAAGATTAATAAATTTAGTATATCCTTTAATAATTTTAGTCACAATTATGCCATTTGAATTGAAAAAAAATAAAAATTTATCCTTAAAATTTTTATTTTACACTCTTTGTTTTTTTATTTGGTCTCTTCATCCAACATATTCTAGTATAAAACTATTTACTATTTTAAAATTTTAATTTTTTTTAAATAAAAGTAAAGTTGACCTATAATTAGTTTCTTCAAATTTTTTTTCTAATTTCCAATTATTTGAAATCAGTGTATTAGTAATTTTCTCTCTAACACCATAATCGGCTAGTAATATATATTTTAGATTTTCAATATTATTTATTTTTAAAAAAGGATCTTGCTTATCTTCTAAATTTAAATTTTTTGTATTTTTGCTCATTTTTACTCTCCCTATAATTTCATTATTTTTCATTAATTTAATATATTCTCTAATAAGTGTTATCAAATTTTTCTCATTATCAAGCTTTGAAATTTTTTTTGATAAGGAATAATTTAAGTTATTTAAATTATCAAAACTGTTTCTTAAATTAATAATAGTTCTTAATTCTTTAAAATTATAATTTTCCAAAATTTGAGGTAAGAATCCATAAGTAGTACCAAGTAAAAGTGTATTTTGATTACCATTAATTTTTTTTATATATTTGAAAGCTTCGTCGTAATTATATGGTATTTTTAAAAGATATTTCGTTTTTTTATCAGATGATTTAAGCGCCTCTTGATATCCGGTTTTGTAAATTAGATCAGCAGATATTCTTGACTGAGGAAATTTATAAATATCATTTATATTAAGCAAAACTATAAATAAATTAATTAAACTTGCTGCCCAAATTTTTTTTTTATCAATAAGTATTTTTGTGAAAGCAAAATGTCCAAATATAAAAAATGGTACACCATATTCTAAAACATATTTTGCATTACCCCAAAAATACGGATTAATTGAGAAGTAAATTGCTAGGTTTAAAATAAAAAAAATTACAAACTCAATCTTTCTTTTAATAAAAAAAATTACAAAAATAAATGGGTAATACCAAGTTGGGATTTGTTTTATTAAAGACTTAAAAATAATGTTTGATTCTAGTGCTTTAGAAAAAAGATTTATAGAGTCTAAATTATCAATTCCTTCAAAATTAACATTTCCAGAAATACTTATTAGAAAAAGTGGTAAAAAAACTGGTAAAATAAACAAAACTTTTTCTTTAAAAAGCAATTCTTTTATTTTTTCTGAAATTAAAAATTTTTTATTAAAAAAATCGCTAATAAAAATCAATCCAATTAAAATGAAACCTGAAAAAATAGTTATTCTAAATAAAATACCAATAGAGATTATAAGAATACATAATTTATAATTAATATCTTTTTTTATAAATACATAAAAAAGTAAAAAAGTAAAAATAAGCGATGACCACAAAGAATGGTCAGGTACTACACTTGCTATTGTTAAAAATGGAAATGTTGAAATAGATATAATTAATAACATAGAAGATTTTTTATCTATGTGTTGAGTTATTAATTTAAAAAGGAGAATTAAACAAAACCAGAATGGCAGCAAATATGAAATTCTGACAATTAAGTGGTTCAATCCCAAAATAGAGATTAGTGTTGTAGAAAAAAGATGGTTCAATGGCGGATGATGAACGGCATCTTTGATTATAAATCTTAAAATAAAATTTATTATTAATAATAAAATCAAAAATCCTATTTTTTTTGTTTTTAAAAGATAAATAATTAAAATTATAAATAATATTTGAAGTATACTTAATATTTGCACTACATACTTTAAGGGAATTTCTTTTAAATAATCTATGTTTACTATATTTAATAATAAATATGAGGCAAACAGAGGAGTTCTTGTTGCGCGTCTAGTTGGTGCTATTTCATCACCAAATAAAGGAACTCTTAGCTCGTTAACCATTATTTACTAAAATTAATTCATTATTTTTATTCTTTAAAAATTTTCTATATTTGTATATTAAAACTGGTATATTTTTTGACTCATTAAAGCATGGAATTACCAAAGAAATATTCATATTTAATGGTTTAATTTTTTTATGACTATTGATTGTTGTAATGCAAAAATCCTGTGAAACCTGGTAAGTTGATTGTCAAATTTAATTACAAGTTCATTCAGTAAATTATTTAATGGTATATAGAATGTTTTTGCAATTACTCCTCCTGAATTTAAAAAACCAAAAAATTCATTCTTTTTTGAATATATCAATTCAAACTTATTTCCTAATCTTGCATTAAACTTTGTAAAATCATCAAATATTAAATTTGGTACTGCGTTATTTCCTGACCATGGGTCATTAATATCATTGCATGGAACTTCATCATTAAGAACATCAGTAGTTTTGTCATAACCCTCGATTCTCATGAGCAAAATTATTAACTGAAACATATAAGAAAAATTAACATCTTGAATTATGTAAAGTCCACCTGGTTTTAAAATTCTATTAACTTCATTAAAAAGTTTTATTGGATGAGCTACATGATGGATGAGATTAGAGGAAATAACTATTGAAAAACTTTCATTTGCAAATTTTGTATCAACGGCATCAACACCTTTAAAATCTATAAAATTATCCATCATTATATCGGATGTTTTAAAGTTTTTGTTATTTATAAATTCTTTTACAAATGCTGGGCCGCAACCAAGCTCGATAATATTATCATCATCATTAATAAAATTATTCATCCATGAAAATCTATTTTTAAGCAAATAATAAAGGTTTTTATTTTTTTTTGAAAAAAAATATTCTCTTGCTGCCAATATGTTTCCTTCATCATTCATTCTATTTTGAGAATGATGAAAATAGATTTTTTTTGGTAATAGCATCATTATTAATAAACTTTTTTTTTATTTTATTAAATACTATTTTAGATTGAATTAATATTTTCTTTTACATTTAGATATTTTCTATACATCTAGTCT
>CACLST010000015.1 GCA_902609675.1 uncultured Pelagibacteraceae bacterium
TGTTTGCTAATTATTTTTTAAAAGATTTAGTTGAAGAAAAATTTTCATCTCGTTTTAGCAATTTGACTGAGAAGTTTAAAAAAAATGAATTTATTTTTTTCCTAATTTATAGATTTGTAGGTGGCATTCCTTTTTTTATTTCAAATATTTTGCCAACTATATTTAACGTTAAGGTTAAAAATTTCTTTCTAGGATCAATAATTGGAATGACTCCGCAATTATTTGTTGGAGCATCTCTTGGAGCTGGTTTGAGCAAGATTTTGAGGGAAAATTCTGAGTTGCCAAGTGTTTTGGAATTAATTTTTTCTCCTGATATTTATTTACCAATTCTGGGAATTGTAATTTTAGTTATAATAGGTCTTTTGTTAAAAAAAAAATTTTATGCAAAATAACAATGGTGCCCCCATCCAGAATTGAACTGGAAACTCATCCTTACCATGGATGTGTTATACCATTTAACTATAGGGGCAATATTTACTTAAATTAGTGTATAAAATTAATTTTTTCAAATTATTGCCTTAATTTTTTTTTAAAATAAGTTATACCTGTTAAAGGATAATGTTATGGGAATTCACTACACATATGGAGCTAATAAAAATGCAAAGCTCATGGAAAAAAAAGCAAAAAGAGAAAAAAAACTTGCAGAAAAAAGAGCTAAGAAGCAGGTGAAAACTGGCCCAGTAAAAATTGAAGAAGATAAAACTATTCCTCTTGATCAGGTTATAACTCTTGATCATCTTACAAATCCCGACAAAAAATAAATAATGAATTCAAAAAAGAATAATTTTAGTAAACTTGAACTTGCCTTAAGGAAAAATTTAAAAAAAAGAAAAGAATTCCAAAAAAAAACAAAGAAAAAAAATAAATAATGTCGGTCCAATCTGATAAGTGGATTACACAAATGGCCAGAGATAATGATATGATCTCTCCTTTTGAAGACAAACAAGTTAGAGGAGATAAAATATCATTTGGTGTTTCATCATATGGTTATGATGCGAGAGTTTCTGATGAATTCAAAATTTTTACTAACGTAAATTCCGAAATTGTAGACCCAAAAAATTTTAAATCTTCAAATTTTATTACAAAAAACTCGTCTGAATGTATAATACCACCCAATTCATTCGTATTAGCGAGAACAGTAGAATATTTTAAGATCCCTAAAAATGTTTTGGTCATATGTTTAGGAAAATCTACATATGCAAGATGTGGAATAATTGTCAACGTTACACCTCTCGAACCAGGTTGGGAGGGACATGTAACATTAGAATTTTCTAATACAACACCATTGCCTGCAAAAATTTACGCCAATGAAGGAGTTGCTCAATTTGTTTTTATTAAGGGCAATGAGGATCCAGCTGTTTCATATGCAGATAGAAATGGTAAATACCAAGGTCAAAAGGGAGTTACACTTCCAAAAATATAATAATGGACAAATTTATTGTTAAAGGTCCTTGCAAAATAAAGGGCGAAATTTCAATTTCGGGTTCAAAAAACGCTGCCTTACCAATTTTGGCATCGACAATCTTATTCGAAAAAGAGGTCATAATAAAAAATTTACCTCGTGTTAAAGACATAAATACAATGATAAATCTTTTAAAATCTCTTGGCTCCGAAATAAAATTTAATAAAAATAGAAAAATTGTTAAAATAACAAAGAAAAAAAAGCAAAATTTTTTCGCATCATATTCGCTTGTTAGAACCATGAGAGCTGGAATATTAGTTTTAGGAGCGCTTGTTGCCAAACATCAAAAGTCTATTACTTCTTTGCCTGGTGGCTGCCTAATAGGGGCAAGACCAGTAAATTATCATTTGAATGCGCTTAAAAAACTTGGAATGAAATATGATATTAAGAAAGGCTATATCCACGCACATACGAAAGAAAAACTCAAAGGTGCAAAAATCAGATTTTCAAAAATTAGTGTTGGAGCAACTGAAAATACAATTATAGCTGCATGTTTAGCAAATGGAATTACCATTCTTAGAAACTGTGCAATTGAACCAGAAATAATTGATTTAATAAATTTTCTAAAATCAGGTGGTGCAAAAATAAAATTTATAGGCAAACGTACTGTGAAGATAGAAGGTATTAAATCATTAGAAAGTACAAGTTATTCAGTGATGTCAGATAGAATAGAAACAGGAACTTTTTGTGTAGCAGCATGTTTAACTGGAGGTAATTTAAAAATAAAAAATTTTGATTCAAAAATTATAAAAACAGAATTATCATTACTAAAAAAAGTTGGAGCAAAAATTAAAGTAGCCAAAAAACAAATTCATATATCCGGTCCAAAAAAAATAAAAAATTTAACCAATTTAGTTACTAAAGAATATCCAAACTTTCCTACAGATTTACAAGCTCAGTTTATGGTTCTACTTTGTAAGGCTAAAGGTAAAAGTTCAATAACTGAGAGTATTTTTGAAAATAGATTTATGCATGTAGCTGAATTAAGAAGATTAGGTGCTGAGATTTTAATTAAAAAAAATAAGGCATTTATTTCAGGTGATACTAACTTTCAAGCAGCAGAATTAATGTCTAGTGACTTAAGAGCTTCGGTTGCATTAGTTTTAGCTGCAATAGTTGCCACAGGATCAACTACAATTAATAGAATTTATCACCTTGATAGAGGATATGAAAATATAGAGAATAAACTAAGAAAAGTTGGGGTAAACATTCGACGTGTTAATTGATGGAAAATCAGTATTTAAAAAAGATAATTGCACAAACTCCTGAAGATCTTCATATCATTTCAGCTTGCTGCTCTGAGGGTAAAGTTAATATTGACGATGTTAAATATTTAGCTTCTAACAAGATTTTCCTAATTTCAATAGCAAGATTTAGTAAAGAAGAGGAAGATAAAAATAAATTAATAAACAGTATTATCAAATTTGAATTTATTAATTCTTCAAAATCTAAGAATATAGACCAAAATGACACTAATCTAACATTAGAACTATTAACAATTGATATTTTTAAGAAAGGGGAGAATTTTGAAATAACTATGTTATTTTCGAAAAATAGAATTATAACTCTTGCCGCTGAAGTAATTGAAGTAACACTAGAGGATCAAAAAATAGTAAATGATAAAAATAATTAATTGTAATAAAAAAAATTACATAAATAATTTAACAAAATTTTTAGATCTTAGAAGATCTGGAAAAAAAAATGAAAATAAAAAAATATCTAAAATTTTAAAAGATATTAAGAACAATAAAAATAAAAGTCTTTTAAAATATGAAAAAAAATTTAGTAAAAATAGTCAAATTAAGCCAAGTATTAAGCAAATTAATAAAGCAATTAAATCTTTAGACCCTAAGATTAAAAGAGCTATAGATTTTGCTTTCAAACGGATACTCAAATTTCATTCTTTACAAAAAACTACAGATATCTTTTATAAAGATAATCTAAATAATAAAATTGAGTATAAATATTTACCAATTCAATCGGTAGGTATTTATGTCCCAGCAAACTTACCATCAACACTATTGATGAATGCTATACCAGCAAAAATTGCTGGTGTTAAAAGAATTGTACTAGCAAATCCAAAAAATAATGGAAAATTAAATCCTGCAGTTTTATATGCAGCAAAAAAATTAGGAATTAATGAAATTTATTCAATGGGAGGTGCACAAGCTATAGGTAGTTTGGCTTATATTCAAAAAGTAAATAAAATTGTTGGACCGGGCAATATCTTTGTTGCTGGAGCTAAAAGGCAGGTTTTTGGAGATGTAGGTATTGAAGGAATGATTGCCGGCCCATCTGAAATAACAATATTAGCAGATAGAAAAACTAATTTAAATGAAGTTACTACATCTATGATTGGGCAAGCCGAACATGACTCAAATTCTCAATGTATATTGATCACTAAAAATTCTAATTTGATTAACAAATTTAAGAAAGATTTAGAATTAAAATTAAAAGATTTACCAAGAAAAAATATTGCATCTAAAAGCATTAAAAATAATGGACTAATTTTAAAAGTATATAATGATAGACAAATTATTGATGCAATTAATGAGATAGCTCCTGAACACTTAGAAATAAATGTTAGCAATTATAAAAAGTATAAGGATAAAATTTTTAATGCGGGAAGCATTTGTATAGGAAAATATTCTCCTATGGCATTAAGCGACTATGCTGTTGGGACAAATCATGTATTACCAACTAATTCGTCAGCTAAATTTTCGTCAGGCTTAAGTTTAAGTGAATTTTATAAAAAAATTAGCCTTATAACACTTTCAAAAAAAGGTGTTGAGAAAATAGGAAAATACGCTACACATCTCGCTGAGTATGAAGAATTAAAAGGTCATGCTTTGAGTATAAAATCTAGAATAAATAAGGAGTAACAAAATTTGTCGAAACAAGATTTATTGGAATTTAAAGGTAAAGTAATCGATCTTTTACCTAACGCCATGTTCCGTGTAAAGCTTGAAAATAATCATATTGTTACAGCTCACACAGCTGGAAAGTTAAGGAAGAATAGGATTAGAGTTCTTCAAGGTGATAATGTAACAGTGGAAGTAACACCTTATGATTTGACAAAAGGAAGAATTATTTTTAGGTTTTAAATAATGGCTTCGTAGCTCAGTTGGTAGAGCAGAGCCCTGAAAAGGCTTGTGTCGCTGGTTCGAGTCCCGCCGAAGCCACCATTTTAGAAATAAAACCTTATGGCAAAAATGCTTGCATTCAATTTTAAAATCTAATAATTATCCCGCTAGCTGAAGTTTAGCTAAGTTTAATATAATAAAGAAAGAGTAAAAAAAAAGTATGAGTACATTAAAAGGAAAAGTAAAGTGGTTCAACGGTAAGAAGGGCTACGGGTTTATAGAAAGAGAAGACGGAGAAAAAGATTGTTTCGTTCATGCAAGCGCAGTTCGTGAAGCAGGACTTCGTTTTTTGAATGAGAACGACGCTGTGGAATTTGAAATTCAGGATGGAGACAAAGGTCCAAGCGCAGTGAATTTAAAGAAAACTTCTTAAAATTTATTTCATTTAAAATTTTGTATAGGAATAAAATTAGGTAAATCCTATGAATATTCCTATACAATACATACTTGCATTTTAAGTCTAAAATGCTATTTAACCATCATGATTAAAAATAGTAAAATTCTCTTATCTCACAAAAGACATCATTTTCATGCTGGCTTGCAGCTAGCTATTTAACTATTTTAAAATTTAAATTTAACTCTAATTAGTATAAAACAATATCAGGCCCTGGTGGTGAAATGGTTATCACGAAAGTTTGTGGAACTTTAGTTTTTGGTTCAATTCCAAGCCAGGGTACCAAAAAATGAATAAAGAAAATAAATTAATACCTGGGTTGCCCTCAGGTTTTGAAGATCGTTGGGATAAGAAACTTCTTCTCAAAAAAAAGCTGTTATCAGTAATTGAGAAAAATTTTATTAAGTTTGGTGCTGAACCACTTGAAACACCATCGTTCGAAATAAGTGAAAATATAGGATCTTTTCTAGCAGAAGATGAAGCTAATCCTATGTCTGATGTATTTTCATTTAAAGATGGAGATAAAAGTATTACTCTTAGATATGACTTATCTAGTCCTCTAGCAAGATTTGTTGCTCAAAATAATCAAGAATTACCATCAATTTATAAAAGATATGCTATTCAAAATGTATTTCGTAACGAAAAGGCAGGTAATGGAAGATATAGAGAATTTTTGCAGGCAGATTTTGATATTGTAGGAAATGTTAGTTCATCACAAGCTAACGCTGAACTTTGTAATTTAATTTCAGCAACACTTTTAGAATGTGGATTAAAGAAAGATCAGTTTACAATCAATGTAAGTAACAGAAAAATAGTTCAAGGTTTATTAGATGAATTACAAATAACTGAGGATAAACAATTAAAAGTTATTAGGGCAATTGATAAACTTAATAAGCCTGGATTTGGAATAAAAGGTGTAGAGGACCTTTTGAGAAAGGAAAGAAAAGATACTAGTGGTGCTATTACAAAAGGTGCAGATTTGAATGATAAGCAGGTCTCTAAAATATTAGATTATTTGAAAATTAAAGAATTAAATGAACTGAAACAAAATTTAAAAAACTCATTATCGCAAGAGGGAATCAAGGAGTTAGAAGACTTTTTCGAGGTCCTTGGATATGGATCAAACTTAGATCAAGTTAAAACCAACTTCACAATTGTCAGAGGCTTGGCGTATTATTCTGATTTCATCCTTGAAACTAATTTAAATTTTAAAGTTACAAATAATAAAGGTAAAGAGGTAGATATTGGCAGTATTTGTTCGGGTGGAGCCTATGCAAAACTTATATCAAGATTTAAAGGAGTTGATATTCCAGGCACAGGAATAAGTTTTGGAGTAGATAGACTTTTATTTGCACTAATACAGTTAGAACAAATTGAATTAGACCAACGAAAACCAGTTCTAGTGTGTGTAATGGATCAAAAATATTTAAAAAATTACTACGAAATTTTAGATCTTTTAAGACAAAACAATATTAATTCAGAAATATTTTTAGACATCAAAAAAAATCTTAGCAAGCAGCTTACTTTTGCTAACAAACGCCAATTATCAGTTGCAATAATCTGTGGAGAAAATGAATTTAAAGATAATACAGTGACCATTAAAAATTTAAAGGGTGTAAAGGGTGAGAATAATAAAACAATACCCAAGAAAGATTTAATCGATGAAGTCAAAAAACTTATCTGAAAATATACTTAAATCTTTAAAATCAAGTGGATTTGATTACATAGATTTAGATACAGTAATTCCAACCAATCTAATTCTCGAGAGATCTGGGGAGTCTTTTAGAAGTTTAATTTTTTCATTTATGGACCAGAATGGAAATGAAATTTGTTTAAGACCTGACTTGACTATTGCTTCATGCATTAAATATCTCAATCAAAAAAAAAAGAGATCTTCAAAAGTATTTTATAATGGTCAAGCGTTTAGAAAAGTTCAGAAAAAAAATGAAAAAATTATTAGAGATCAAATAGGTTTCGAGATCATAGGATCAAAAGATGAAAAAAGAGATGATAAGCAAATAATAAATACTGGTATTAAAGTTTTAAATAAATTTAGATATAAGTCTGGGAGTATAACAATTGGAAATGTAGAAATTTTTCACTTATTGATAAATAAATTAGATATTCCAAAGAGGTGGAAACTAAGATTGCAAAGACATTTTTGGCGAGAGGGTTATTTTAACGAATTATTGAGACGTCTAGAGACTAATTCAGATGTAGATGAAACTATCGTTGAGTTAGATAAAAAAAGATACCTTAAACTATGTAAACAAAATCAAAACAGAAATATAGCAGGACGTTCCTTAAGAGAAATACTGATCAGATATGATAACAAAATTAAAGATCCTAGAAGACAAGTAAAAGGTCAAAATGTAGTAAAGATCATAAGGGAATATTTAAAAATTAATTGCAAAATGAGTAATGCAGCAACTACTCTAAATGCTTTTTTTAAAAAAAATAAAATTAATCTTACTGTTGGTAAAAATTATTTTCCAATCACAAAAAACAAAGTCTCTAAATTAAATGTAAATTTTTCATCTTCTTTTGGAAGACATCTGGAATATTACACAGGGATGGTATTTAAGATTATAATAAATTCAAACTTTAGAAAAATACAGGTTAATGGAGGTCGTTATGACAATCTTATTTCTGATTTAGGATCTTCAAAAAAAATTCCAGCAGTTGGAGGTGCAATAAGTTTAAATGATTAAAATTGGTATTCCAAGCAAGGGTCGATTAAGAAAGGATACCTTAAATATATTTAAAAGTAAAAATCTCAAAATTCTATCAGAAAGAGGTGATAGAGATCTCTTTGGATATATAAAAGGAAATAAAAGTATAAAAATTATTTATCTACATGCTAGAGAAATCATAGAAAGATTGGGTGATGGATCTCTAGATATTGGTTTTTCAGGATATGATTTATTAAAAGAAACTGAATTAAATATCCAAAACAAAGTTAATATTGCAAAAAAGCTAAAATATGGACATGCAACTTTAGTATTAGCTATTCCAGACGAGTGGATTGATATTCAGACACTAGCTGATTTAGAAGAAATTTCCTTTGATTTTAAAGATAAAAAGAAAAGTAGGATGAGAGTTGCAACAAAATATCCAAATCTAACTAGAGAGTTTTTATTTTCAAAAGGCGTAACTCAATTTAAATTAGTTCCTTCTCTTGGAGCAACTGAAGTATATCCATTTACTGGTTCATCAGAAATTTTATCAGATATAACTAGTACAGGTGAAACTTTACGTGCGAATAATTTAAGAGTCTTAAAAGATGGAAATATTCTTAAAAGTACTGCAATTTTAATGTTTAATAAAAAATTAGGTAACAAAAAAGGTTTAAAGAAAATTTTAAACTTGCTTAGCTCTTAACTCTCACTATTATCTTAAATTTATGGATACGATTCTATTGATAATATTGCTTTTATTGTTTGGTGCAACTTTAGGGATTTTGTATCTAAATTTAAGGCCAAAACCTAAAGAAGAGAACGAAAATAAAGATGTTGAGGAAATAGCTAATTTAAAGTCAGAAATCGTTTCTCTAAAAGATACTTTAAATAATACTATTAGTAATTCATTAGGCTCAATGTCTACTTCATTTAATAATCTTTCTACAGGTGTTACTAAAGATATGACTGAAGCTTTAACTAAAGTAGATGAAAAAGTCGGCAATTTTAATCAACAAATACAGATATTAAATCAAAGTCAAGAAGGTATAAGTAAAATTTTAGCAGGTGTTAAAAAATATGGAACACTTGCTGAATTTAGTTTGGATGCTTTAATTAAAGATTTATTACCAGCCTCTCAATTCATGACTAATGTTAAAATGAAAGAAGATACAAGTGAAAACGTTGAATTTGCAATTAAACTTCAAGGTGATGTAATGGTTCCAGTCGACTCCCATTTCCCAGTTGAAAAATATAAGGCAATTACTGATGGTTATGATGCAGATGATAAACGAGCTGTTTCAGATGCTAGAGCAAAATTAGCATCAGCCTTTAAAGTTAAAGCTAAAATCGTAAATGAAAAATACATAGTCCCACCAAAAACTACAGATTTTGCTATCGTTTATGCACCAACTGAAAGTTTGTATAAAGAATTGACTGAGTACCAAGATCCAAGCACAAAAGAATTATTAACCCAAGAATTAATGAGGAAACACAAAATTGTAATTTGTGGACCAAACACCTTATCTGCTTACCTGCAGTCTTTGCACATGGGTTTTCAATCCCTCAAAGTTCAAAAGGGAGCAACTGAAATATATACTCATTTAAAAACAATTAGCACACGGTTTTCAAGACATTTTGATAATATTATAGTCTTGAATAAAAAACTAGAAGAGGCAATGACTGTTGTTAATAAGTTTGGAATGGATGCAAGATCTATTACGAGAACTTTGGAAAATATAAAAGATCCAGAGCAGTTTGAAAAAGCTCTTAAAACAGATAATGTAGAAAAACTTGAAGATCTTCCTAGACAAGCCAAAAAATAAATTTAATTTAAATATAATTTCTCATATAAGAAATGCATGAAATGGAATAATAAGTTTAGTTATCCGAAGTCCACAAGATCAATTGAGGATGGTTATAGAAAATATTCTTTAGGTGAAGAAAAACTTCCAAGTGTTACAACAATATTAAGTACTACTAAATCTGACGAAGAAAAAGCTGCTTTAGCGAACTGGAGAGAAAGGGTAGGTTTTAAAGAAGCTAATAGAATTACAACAGAAGCAACTTCAAGAGGAACATCAATGCACTCATATATAGAGGATTACTTAAGAGGTAGAATTAATGAAAGTTTTTTTGAAAGTAATGAACAATATAAAAATATGGCTAAAGAAATAATTGAAAAAGGCATAGATAGTAAATTAGATGAAATCTATGGAATTGAAGAAACTTTGTATTATCCTGATCAATATGCAGGTACAGCTGACTTAATTGGTATTTATCAGGGCAATGATGTTGTTATCGATTTTAAACAGAGCAATAAACCAAAAAAAACAGATTATATTCAAGATTATTTTTTACAACTTGGAGCATATACTCTAGCTCATGATGTTGTTCATGGAACAAAAATGAAAGCTGGGATAATTTTACTTTGTACAAAAGATATTTTGTTCCAAGAATTTAAAATAGAAGGTGCAGAATTAGAAATGTATCAAAATTTATTCTTAGGAAGGGTCAAAAAATTTTATGAGATGAATAATATAGCTTGACTTTAACAGACCATTTCATAAAAGAGATAAAACTAACTAGAAGCTACTTGTTTAGATGCAACGGTTTAGTCCTAAAAAACTTTCCAAAAACCCTTCAAAACAAAGCTAATTTAAGTTTTAAAATATGAATTTAGCAATTTGGGATATAGAATCATCAAGTGCCAGTACTGATTTCGGTAGTATAATTGAGATTGGTGGAATTTTAGTCGATGAAAACTTTAAAGAGAAAGACCGATTTAATTTAAGGTGCAGTCTACCTGAAGGTGAGATATTTCAGGCCATGGCCTTAATAGTCAACAAGACATCAATAAAACAACTAACTCAAACAAACTTAAGTCACTATCAAATGCTTGGTGAAGTTGAAAAAATATTTAAAAAATGGAGTCCTGCAATATTTTTAGGTTGGAGCAGCCTTAATTTTGATGAAGAGATGATAAGGAAAGAGTTTTTTAAAAATATTAGATATCCATATATTACTAATGCAGCACCTAATAAACGACATGATGGTATAAACATTGCACGAGCTGCGTATGCTGTAGATCCAACTATCTTAGAAACAGAAATTAATGAAAAAAATAATCCTGTATTTAAACTTGCATCTTTAGCTCAAATGCAGGGTATTGATGCAAGTGATGCTCACTCAGCACTTGCTGATGCCGAATTGACAGCAAAAATTTTAAAGATTGTTAAAAACAAACAAGAGCACACTTGGGAGTCTTTTTTAAGAACCGCAAATAAATCTGATACAGAAACCATAATGAAAAAAGGGGACATTGTTACTTTAAATGAATATTATTATGGCAAATCCAGACTTCATTTAATTGTACCATTACATCAAAAACATTGTATGCACCCAATTTACCAAGGATGGTATTACTCCATAGATTTGAGAACTGAAATTCAACCTTTAATAAATAAATCAATAAACGAATTAAAATCAGAAATGAAAAAGTCTCCAAAATTTTTAAGAACAATTCGTGCAAATAAAGCACCTATTATAATTGATGCAAAATATGGAATGAGTGTTGAGCCTTATAATAAACTAGATAAAAACGTAATTAAAAAAAGAGCAGAATTTGTTCAAAATAATGAACAATTTTCCCAAAATATTTTGACAGCCTTAAGGGAAGTTGCTGAAGAAAAAGAGCAATCAAAATCCCAAGAAGATATTTACGCTGAAGAAAGTATTTATACAAAATTTACTTCAAACAAAGATACAGCTCTTTTCCCAACTTGGCATGCAGCATCATGGAAAGAAAAATTAAATTTATTAGATAAATTTGATGACGATAGATTGGTTGGATTTGGTAAAAAAATTATATTTCAAGAGGCTCCAGAAGTTTTGCCACAGGCAATGTATAAATCAATTAGAAGAGAAATCGCTAAGAGAATATTAAGCGAAAGAAAAGAGAAATGGTGGACAATACCTACTTTATATAATGAAATTGATACTTTAAGAGAAAAATACACTAATGAAAATGATAACGAAAAATTATCTCTTTTAGATGAATTTAATACCTATGCAATGTCTATTCAAAAAAAGTACGAGAATGTTTGATGTATAAAATTGAATTTAAGCATTTTTAACTATTGAATAAATAAAATTAATTTATATAAAACTTATATGGCAACAGTAAAATCTACAGACGAAAGTTTTGATCAATTAGTCAAAGATAATAAGATATTAATATGTGATTTTTGGGCAGATTGGTGCAAACCATGCCATATGGTGGCTCCTAGCCTAGAGGAGATTTCAAATGAAATGTCAGACCAATTATCTATAGCAAAACATAACATTGATGAAGAGCCAAATACGCCAACAAAATATGGTGTTCGAGGAATTCCTACGATGATTTTGATGAAAGATGGAAATCATGTTTCAACTAAGGTCGGAGCGGTTCCAAAAAGTGAAATTGTTTCTTGGATAAAAGAAAATATCTAATTTAAGTTTAAAACTTCTCCAGCAAGATATAGTGAACCTAAGCAGAGTATAATAGTGTTTTCATTTTTTGATAACGATTTTATACTTTCTTCAATACCATTAGAAAGTTTCAAATTTAATTTTAAATTATTTAACTTTTTTTTAAAATCTTCCTTTGAAATTGCACCATCTTGATTAGGAATATCAATTAAAGTAATTGAATTTACTATATTTTCAAAAGCTTTTATAAATTCTACATGTTCCTTGTCTTTCATCATACCTACGATAAGGTTTACTTCTTCATTTTGATTTTTAATCCAATTAGCAATAGAAAAACTTGCGCTAATGTTATGACCACCATCTATTACCAGTTTATTATTTCCAGCAATATCTTTTAATTTGCCAGATTTTATCTCTTCAAGTCTCGCTTTTAATGAAATATTTTTAATACCATTTTTAACATATTTATCTTTTATATTAAAAATTTTTCTTGATGCAGCAATTGAGGTACTAATATTATAAAGTTGATGATCTCCAAGAATACTTGGTTCAGGTAATACTAATTCTCCAAGCTGGTCTTTGTATTGAATAAATCCGTTATCAGATGTTGTAATATTAAAATCTTTACCAAAATAATATTTACTAGAAGTATTATTTTCTAATGATTGTTCTATTTTATCCCTTATTTCATTATTTACTTGTTTATTAACAAATATATTGGAGTTTAAAAGCTTAGCAGTTTTCTCATGTATTACGCCATCAATTGATTTATTTTCAAGCCACTGAAAGTGATCATTGTGGATGACACCAATGAGCGTCATTAAATTTTTCTTAAAAACATTTGTACTATCAAATTGATGAAATAATCCTGCTTCTATAATATTAATATTATCTTTGAAACTTTCAGCATGTTTTAAAAATGCACAAGTTAAAATTTCAAATAATGTAGCATTGTCATCTCCTAAAGTCTTTTCAACATCAGTCAGCAACTCTATTAAATCTTCTTCATTGATCTCCTTATCTTCAAAAACGTATCTTTCTGTATAAGAGAGTAGGTGGGGAGAAGTGTAAAGATTAGTTTTGTACCCACCCTGGTTTAGTATTGATTTAAGACTATAGCACATGCTTGCTTTAGCATTAGTTCCAACAACTGTGATAACATTTTTTAATTTATCTTGTGGATTACCCAGTTTTTTTAATAGATTAAAAGTTCTTCCTAGAGATAAGTCTAGTTTTTTTTTATGATGCTTCTCTAGTTTGGATATTAGTTTCTGAAGTTTCATTTAATTTTTCTAAATGTATATCAGAATTTTTTCTAAGTAATATCGATAGAAGGTTCCCAACTTCTTTTTGAATATCTTTTCTTTGAACAACTCTGTCAACGAAGCCATGTTTCTCAACAAATTCAGCTGTTTGAAAATCAGAACTTAATTCTTCTTTAACCGTTGCTTGAATTACCCTTTTTCCTGCAAATGCTATTAGGCATCCAGGTTCAGCAAGATGAATATCTCCTAACATTGCAAAAGAGGCAGTTATTCCTCCAGCTGTAGGATCCGTAAAACACACAATGTAAGGTAAATTATTATTTTTAAGTTCGTTAATTGCAAGTGTTGTTCTAGTCATATTTGCTAAAGCAATTGTAGACTCGAACATTCTTTGTCCACCTCCACAAGGAAAAAATAAGTAAGGCGTTTGATTATCTATTGCATGTTGTACTCCATAAATTATTGCTTCTCCCTCAGCAGCACCAACCGAACCTCCAATAAAATCAAAGTTTATTGCACCTGCTGTTACTTCCATTCCATTTATTTTTCCTTTAGCAATCATTACTGCACAATTTTGGTTTGTCTTCTTCCTCGCAATTTTAAGTCTGTCTTTGTAAGATTTTGTATCAACCCAATTTAATGGATCTTCTGTAGGTATTGGAGACTCTAAAATTTGATAAGCGTTTTTTCCGAATACTATATCAAACCTTTGTCTACAACTAATTCTATGATGCTTTCCACAAAGATTACAAACCCATAAATTATTCTCTAAATCTTTCTTCAATATTGGACCTTTACAACAACTGGTCCAATCTGAATTTGCTATATCTTCTTTTGAAGGTCTTTTTCTTAATACCTTCTTTATTTTTTCTCCAAAATTTATAGCTTTTGTTAACCAATTCATGATATTTTTTTTCTCAGTTTACTAACCACCTTACTTACATTTATGACAGGATTTTGTCTATTGTTTAAACTTCTAGTAATTTCTTTACAAATTTGACTTCCAACAACAAGTCCATCTGTATTTTTAAAATTTGATATAGTTTTTTCAGTTATCCCAAAACCAATAACACAATTTTTTTTAGGACTTATTTTTTTAATTTTATTATAATTAGCTAATATTTTTTTTGGAGAAACTTTTAGCTTACCACCTGTAGTAGACAGCATGCTTATATAGTAAATCATATCATGAGAGTCTTTTGTAATACTTTTAAGTCTTTTATTTGATGTTGTAGGAGATAATAATTGGATAAAATTAATCGAATTTTTTCTACATTTCTTTGAAAAAATTTTATTTTCTGGCCATGGTAAATCAACTACTATTAAACCATCAACACCTGATTTTTTACATTTATTTAAAAAATTATTTTCACCATATTGGAAAATCATATTGTAGTAACCCATAAATATTACTGGTTTTGAATTTTTACTTTTTTTAAAATCGCTGACAATTTTAAAAATATCATTCATCTTAATACCGTTTTTAATCGCTCTATAAGAACTAGTTTGAATTTGGCCCCCATCTGCTACTGGAGTATTATGAGGTACACCAACTTCTAAAATATCAGCATAATTTGAAATTGCTTTTAAGATCTCCAAAGATTGTTTCTTTGAGCTATCACCAGCTACAGTATAAGTAAGTAACGCTGGTCTTTTCTCTTCTTTCGCTTTTTTAAATGCAAAGCTAATTGGATTTAACATACTTCTTTCCCAACTTCTTTTCTAAAATTTCACTGTCTTTGTATGCATCTCCGCAACTATTAATAATTACAACTGTATCCTTGCTCAATTTTTTTGCTTCCTTAATTGCAACCGAGAATGCATGACTTGGTTCAAGAGAGGGTCTTAAATTTTCATATTTTGTAACTATTTGGTATGCTTTTAAAGCCTCTTCATCACTAGCTGCCGTATATCTTGCACGCTTCACATCTTTTAAAAAGCAATGGAGTGGAGAAATTCCAGGATAATCAAGACCTGCAGATATTGATTCAGTCTCCTCAATCTGACCATCGCTATTTTGATTTACATATTGCGCAGCACCATGAAGTATGCCGATTTTTGAACCATAAGTTAAAGGAGCTGCATGCCTTTTACTTTTACTTGGTCCTCCAGCCTCAACCCCTATAAACTCAACTTGTTTTTTATCATAATCCATAAATTCATTCCAAAAACCAAAACTTGAGGAACCTCCTCCCACACAATTATATAATTTAAGTTTTTTAGGGACTTCACCAAATTCATTTATTAATTGTACCTTAAGTTCTCTAGATATTTGACTAGTACTCCATCCACAAATTCGAACAAAAATTGCGGGTCCTACAGTACTTCCTACACACATTGCTGTTGTATCACAATTTGCAACCCAAAATCTCATACATTCAGAAACAGCATCCACAAGTGTTTGACTCCCTGAATATACAGGAATTACATCTGCACCATTTTTCTTCATTGCTTTAACATTTGGTTGTTGTCTCTTTATGTCTTTTGCACCCATAAAAATTTTACATTTTAGACCAAATTTCTTAGCAGCCATGCTTAACATCTTACCAGCGTAACCGGCGCCGGTGTCTCCAATTATTACTTTTTTTCCAGACCTTTTTGCCAACAAACAATGTACAGTTGCATTATATATTTTGTGAGCTCCACCGTTAGCATCAGAAACAACCTTTGACCAAATCTGCGCTCCACCAACATGTTTTGTTAGATCATTTAACTTAATAAATCTTGTCGGTGTTCCAATCCAATTTTTGAAATATTTATCTCTTTCTCTTATAAAATTTTTGTCATTTTTTAATTTATTAAATTGTATTTCTAGATCTTCTATAGGTTTTTTTAGTGTTTCAGGCACAAAATTTCCACCAAATTTTCCACCCCAAAAGCCAAGCCTATCTCCTTGATCTATAACTGGAATTCCTTTTTTAAGTTTCATTTTTAGTTGTAAGATTTAATACTTTATCAATTTTTTTTAAATCCTTTTTACCTTTCTCATTTTCTAAAGAACCACTTAGATCAATGTAGTAATCTTTATTTTTAAATTTAGGAATATCTTCTATTTTTATATTTCCAGCAATCATTTTATTTATTGAATTAGGTATAGAATTTAATAATTCATGATTAAATCCAATTGATTTTTCGTAGCCTTTTCCATCAAAAAGAATTAAATCTGAAACTATATCATAATCTTTATATATATCGACGTCCTTTTGACTACTTATTGTCAAAGCAGTAATTACTTTAATGTTGTATTTTTCCTTTATTATTTTTGTCTTTTCAGGACTTACATCATACAATTGATAAAAATCAAAATTAAGTTCTTTAATTTGCTCTAATATTTTATTATCTGGGTTAACAAGCACAGCAACAAAACTTATATTATCCTTTTTAACACTAACTAATTTTTTTAACATTTCATATTCCACATACCGTCTACTCTTCTTGTAATTGGTTATGAAACCTATGAACTTCGGAGGAAATTCATGATTTAAAATATAATTTAAAGTTTCAAGATCAGAGATCCCACAAATTTTTAATCCCTTAATCATTAACTTAAATGATCTATTAAATTTTTAAGATTGTTTTTAATGTTACCTTTTGTAATTGGCCTTCCAATTACTAACCAATCACTTCCATTTTTGTATGCTTGTTTTGGTGTTAGAATCCTTTTTTGATCATTTATTTTTGAGTTAAATCTGATACCTGGAGTTATTATCTCTTTCTTAAACACCTTTTTAACAATATTTATCTCTTGGGCGCTGCATACTATGGCATCCAACTTAGCTTTATTAGCTAATCTGGCTTGCCTAAGTACTACCTTTTTCACATCCTTATTAAAGCCAATTTCTTTCAAGGATTTATCATCTAATGAAGTTAGAACTGTTACTCCAATTAATTTTGTTTTGCCTGAAACTTTTTTAGCTGCTTTAAGTGCCTCGAGACCAGAATTTATATGAATTGTTATGTAATTAAAATTTAAATCTTTAACGGCTTTAATTGCTGATGCACAAGTATTTGGAATATCAGAGAATTTATAATCCCCAAATATAATTTTATTTTTTAATTTTGATATAAAGTTTCTGCTACCCTTTGAATTTAAAAATTCTAATCCAAACTTGTATCCAATCTTTAATTGTGAACTCCTTGTCTTTTTAATTATTTCCTCAATTTTTTTTATATTTTTACTATCACAGGCAATAAAAATTTTATTTTTTTTCATTAATATTTTTTGCCCAATTTTTTGACATCTTAAACAGTATTGCTTTTTTTTCTGGTGTATTTACTTTTTCATTAGTTTTTGGATTTCTTGAGATCCTGGCCTTTTGAACTCTAGGTTCAAGTGCGAACACGTCTCTTAACTCTATTCTTTCTCCTCTTTTTAAAGCATCTTGAATTTCATTAACTACAATTTCAAATAGTCTAGTTAAATCTTTTTTTAAGAAATTTGGGTAGTTATCTGCTAATTCTTTTATTAAGTCTGATTTTACGACTGACAATTTTTATTCGTTATCCTTTTGCTTTTTTTTATCATCTAATTGTTCAGAAAGCGAGGAGAAAGGTAGATTTTTTCCACTTAACGGACTTGAGTGTTCTTTTATTGCTTTGGCATTCATCATTTCTTCTAGCAATTTAATACTTAAAGACACTTTTCTCTTCTCAAAATTTAATTCAGCTATTGCTGCATCTATTCTTTCACCTCCTACAAAACGTGAAGGTCTAGCATCAGATGCACTCATAGCTATTTGTGATTTCTTTATTAAAAATTCAATTTCGCATCCCTCTGGTTTTACCATTAAGCCCTTGTTATCAGATGAAATGACTTTTACAGTAACCGCATCATTAACCTTTTTACCTTTAAACCAGTTAAATGGATCAGCTTGTAATTGTTTTAGACCAACTCTAACTTTTTGTTCAGTCTTTTTAATTTCTAGAATTTTTACTTTCAGTTTATCTTCTTTTTTATACTTTTTCAGCTCATCTTCTGGTTTTCCTGTGTATGACAAATCATTTGAATGTAAAAATCCATCAATTTCAAAGTCTCCTAATTTTACATAAATTGCATATTCATTAATATTATTTATAACTCCCTCTATATCGGAGCCGACAGGAAAACTATTCTCAAGTTTCAAAAAAGGATTTTCCTGGGTAAGTCTATGGGAAATTGCCACCCTTCTTTTATCTTTATCAATATCAGTAATTACACAATCTATTTGATCTCCAACATTAAACATTTTTTTTGGCTGAATATTCTTTTTAGTCCAGCTCATCTCACTACTATGAAGCAGTGTACTTAGGCCTGCCTCCAATTCACAAAAACATCCATAATCAGTGATCTTTACAACTTTAACCTTATATTGGCTCCCTATTTGATAATTTGATATATGTTCGAAAGGGTCTGGAGAAAGTTGCTTGATTGAACAACCGACTTGTAATTTTTCCATATCAATTGATATAACCTTTAAATCATGACGCTCACCAATATTAAAGATTTCATCAGGATGGTTTACTCTGCTATAACTTATTTCCTGAAGGTGGCAAAGTGTATCTATGTTTCCCTCATCTGTTGTAACTTCGAAGAAACAACCGAAAGATGAGTATCCTTTTACAACAGCATCTTTTATTACATCTCCAACCTTAAATTTCTCTATAATTTTAGCTTTATCTTCTTTTTTATTAGAAGAGACTACTTGGCGTCTTGATACAACACTGTTTCCTCTGACCATATCAAGTTTAATAAGTGCAAACTTTTGTTCGACACCAATTAAGTGATCAATATTTTTTATCGGCTTATCAGATATTTGCGAACCAGGACAAAACATCAGTGAACCTGTTTCAATATGCTCAACTATAACTCCGCCTTTAGTTTTTTGAGTAATTTTACCATTTATCAACTCGTTATTTTCATATGATTTTACTAATTTATTCCAACCTTTAATTTTTTGTGCCTTTAGCGCTGATACAACAACATCACCATTTTTATCCTCTATTTTTTCCAGTAAAACTGAAATATTATCACCTTCTTTAACCTTATCTTGTAACCCTATTATTTTTATTTCATTCACATCTATTACAGGTTCACTTTTTAAACCTTCGATAAAAAGAAAAATATACTTGTTGGTAATTTTAGTTATTTTACCCTCAATTATCTTTCCTTCTTCTATTTTATTTTTTGATAGTTGGCTATTTAACAGTTCCTCAAATTTAAGGCTCTCTGGGCTTGATAGGTCTTTGTATATTTCCATTAATAATTAAGTTTTTTATCCATTACTGCTCTAATTCTTTTAAAGCACGCTTTCTTACTTAATTTAGATGTATTAATCAAGACAGAATCTTTTGTTTTTTTAAGAGGTCCATATTTTCTATTTTTGTCAGAATTATCCCTATTTTTAAGGCTTTTAAGCACTTCTTTATAAGTAATTTTTTTTTTTAAACTTTTATATTCATCAAAACGTCTTTTTGCTCTTACACTTAGATTGGCTGTTATATAAAATTTAAACATTGCATCTTTCATTTGTACAGTAATAATATCTCTTCCATCTAATACAGATCCATTAAATTTTTTTGGAGGACTATAAGCACACAATTGTTGAAATCTATGAACGATATCTCGAATTTTTTTATTTTTTGCAATTTTTGATGCAGATATTGCTACATCGTTTGATAATAATTTTTTGTTTTTAAGATCACTAATCTTAATTTTATTAATTTTTCTCTCTATTAATTGATAAGAAAATACTTTTTTATTATTTAATTTTAATAATCCAATATATCTATAGATTTTGCCTGTATCTAAATAGAATAGATTATAGTGCTTCGATATTAACTTTGCCTGAGTTCCTGCACCAGCTGCAGCCGGTGAATCAATTGCAACTGTTATTAAATTTCTTTTTTTATTCCTCAATTTATCTTTGCTCCTAAATATTTTAATTTTTTTAAAAATTTTGGAAAAGATGTATTAATTGCATCTTTATTATTAATCTTCCACTTTCCTCCTAATGTCAAGGCTGCAATACATGAAAGAAAAAAAATCCTATGGTCTTTTAAAAAATTCTTCATCTCAAAATTACCAGTTAAATTAAGATTTGGATTACCATAAATATTGACATTATTTTTGTATCTATTTACTTTAATGCCAATTAATTTTAAAAACTTTATAGCCAGATCTAATCTTTTTGATTCTTTTTTATTCATTTCACCTAATTCTTTAAATTTTGAAATTCCTTTTGCTTTGGCAGCTACTAAAAATATAATTAAAAACTCATCAATAGCAGAACTATTTAAATTTGATGGACAAATTATTGAATTTAATTTTTTTTTACTTTTTATTCGTAGATCTGCTATCTCTTCCCCATTGTAAACTTTTTTGTTTCTAAGTTTAATTCCTGCCCCCATCTTATTTAAGATAGTAATTATTCCCATTCTACTTTTATTAACATTAACATTTTCAATAATAATTTGTGATTTTTTTGATAAAAGTGTTAAAACAATAAAAAATGAAGCTGAGCTTATATCGCCTGGAACATTATAATTAAACGCATTAAATTGATTGAGACCTTGAACTGATATTATTTGATTTTTGCCTTTATTCTGAATCTTAATAGGGTATTTAAGAAATTTTAACATTAGCTCAGTATGATTTCTCGATCTTTTAGAATTTATTTTGGTTATGCCGGGAGTATTTAAGGCACTAAAAATTATACAAGATTTTACCTGTGCACTGCCAATGTTTTCATTATATTTAATTGGTCTTAGAAACTGAGTACCTTTTATTTCAATTGGTAGTAGATTATTTTTACTTTTTATATTTGCTCCAAAAAGCCTAAGTGGCCTAATTACTCGAGAAAAATCTCTTTTAGATAAACTTTTATCTCCAATTAATTTTATCTTAAATTTTGATTTTACTAAAAGACCCAATATTAGTCTTGCCAATGTCCCCGAGTTACCTGCATTAATTTGTGTATTTCTTGTTATATTAAAGCCATTAACCCCATAACCTTCAATATAATAAATATTCCTTGATTTCTTATAATTTATACCAAGTCTTTTTATAGTTCTTAAAGTATTTAGCACATCTTCAGATTCAAGAAGATTTGAAATTTTTGATATACCAATAGCTTGAGAAGCAAGAAGTATAGATCTAATAGAAATACTTTTATCCGAGGCCACTTTAATTTTTTTATTAAAGTTTTTAATTTTATTTTTTATTAAAATATGATTTGTCACAAATGAATTAATTTATTTTAAATTCATTTCCAAAATATGCTGACTTTGCACTAGCATCTTTTATTATTTCATCAGGACTTCCTGAAGCAATTATTTCCCCATTAGACAAAACAATTGCTCTATCTACACAACTCAATAAATCTCTTGCTTGATGATCACAGACAATAACAGTAATTTTGTTTACTGATTGAAGATTTACTATTATTTCCTGAAGCATCTTAATAGTAAGAATATCTAGTGCAGCAAATGGCTCATCTAAAAGTAAAATATTTGGATTGTTAATAAGAGCCATCGCTATCACTAATTTTTTCTTTTGTCCCCCAGACAAATGCTTCGCTTTTATAGTTAAAAGAGGATCAAATTCAAATTGAGAAATTATTTCCTCTATTCTTATATTTCTAATCTCTTTTTCTTTTATATGAATTTCTCCCACTAGATTTAAATTATCAATTAAACGCAAATCTTGAATAAAACCTCCATATTGAGGAACATAGCCAAGTTTAAATTTTGTTGCTCTCTCGTATATTGGAATGTTGGTGCAATCAATTTCATCAATTAATACTTTTCCAAAACTTGGATCTTTTAAACCAGTAATAATATGAAAAAGAGTAGACTTTCCAACTCCATTCGGTCCTAACATTCCTAAAACCTCCTGTTTATTTATAACCAGATTTAAATTGTTTAAAATCTGTCTTTTGTTATAAAACATTGATATTTTTTCTAATTTTAATTTTGCTTTTTGATCTTTAAATTTTTTAATTCTAAATTTTTTTATTAGAGCCATTAGTTTGTAATAACTTTGATTTCTTTATTTATTTCACTAGGATTTATATTTATATCTTTTGTTTTTAAATCAAATTCAACTATACCTGCTTTCATTACAGATTTAGGGTCTGTGATAATCACATTATTATAAGCTACTGC
>CACLST010000016.1 GCA_902609675.1 uncultured Pelagibacteraceae bacterium
TTGCTCAAGGAGCAAAACCTGGAGAAGGTGGTCAATTACCAGGATTTAAAGTAACAGAGGAAATTGCAAGACTAAGACATTCTACGCCTGGGGTAACCTTAATATCGCCACCTCCACACCACGATATTTACTCAATTGAAGACTTAGCTCAACTTATTTATGACTTAAAGCAGATTAATCCAAAGGCAAGAGTTGGTGTAAAATTAGTTGCCTCTTCAGGTATAGGAACAATTGCTGCAGGTGTTGCTAAAGCAAAAGCAGATATAATTTTAATTTCAGGTCATAATGGTGGGACTGGTGCCACTCCACAAACAAGTGTTAAATATGTTGGTATTCCATGGGAAATGGGACTAACAGAGGCAAATCAAGTATTAACTTTAAACAAATTAAGACACCTAGTTACATTAAGAACAGATGGAGGAATTAAAACAGGAAGAGACGTTGTAATAGCTGCAATGATGGGAGCCGAAGAATTTGGCGTAGCAACAACAGCGCTAGTTGCAATGGGTTGTATTATGGTTAGACAATGTCATTCTAATACATGTCCAGTTGGAGTTTGTACTCAAGATGATGAATTAAGAAAAAAATTTACTGGCACTCCAGATAAAATAGTAAATCTATTTTCTTTTATAGCTCAAGAAGTTAGAGAAATTTTATCAAGTTTAGGATTTAAAAATTTAAATGAAGTAATCGGAAGAACAGATTTACTAAGACAAGTCAGTAAAGGATCACCGAATTTAGATGACCTAGATTTAAATCCTTTATTTGTTCAAGCTGATCCAGGTACAAACAAAAGATATTGTGAAACTCCTATAATAAATGAAGTACCAGATACTTTAGACCAAAAAATTTGGCCTGAGATAGAAAGTTTAATTAACAGAAAATTGCCGTTAGAAAATGTTTATTCAATTGAAAATACAGATAGAGCTGTTGGAACAAGAATTTCATATAATCTCTATAAAAAATTTGGAAATAATAAATTAGGGGAAAATACTTTTGCAATTAACTTTAAAGGTTCTGCAGGTCAATCTTTTGGTGCCTTCGGTGTTAAAGGACTTAAACTAATATTAGAGGGAGATGCAAATGATTACGTTGCAAAAGGTCTCTCAGGCGCATCTATTGTGATTAAACTTCAAGATGAAAGTAATTTAATTTCAAATGAAAATACTATTATAGGAAATACAGTCTTATATGGAGCAACATCAGGATATCTTTTTGCAGCTGGGCAGGCAGGTGAAAGATTTGCTGTCAGAAATTCGGGTGCTACTGCAGTCATAGAAGGATGTGATTCAAATGGTTGTGAGTACATGACAGGTGGGTCAATAGTAATATTGGGAGAGGTAGGCGATAATTTTGGAGCTGGTATGACCGGTGGTATGGCATTTATATATGACCCAAAAAGCCAGTTCGCAAAAAAAGCTAATCCTGAAACAATAGTTTGGCAAATTCCCGAGACAGAATACTGGAAAAACTATCTAAAAGATTTAGTTCTAAAACACAATGAGGAAACTAATTCTAATTTATCAGCAAAGATTATTGAAAACTTTGACGACGAAATTAAAAATTTCTTACAAGTTTGCCCTAAAGAAATGCTAAATAAATTAGAAAACCCCATTACAAATAAAAGTTTAGTTGGAAAAGCTAGTTAACTTTTTTGATTATCGATTTTAACTCTTTACAAATAATATTTAAATTTTTTTTTGAAGAAAGGCTATGATCTCCATTTTTTATCACTAGTAGTTTTTTTTCTGCTTTAGGAAAAATTTTCAAAACTTTTCTCGAATACATTACTGGAACCACCTCATCCATCTGCCCATGAACCATAGTTACAGGGTTTGTATTATATAATTTTCTGTTAAGAACTTTATTGCTGGTTTTTTTTCCATCTAAAATTAGCTGTTTTGTTATTAAATACTCATAATCACCATTTTTAATTTTTGAAATACCTTTTTTCAAAATTTCATTTTTCGTTTTTTTTGGAAATTTTTTCCACATAATTCTTGTAAGAAACTCAGGAGCAGATCCAATTCCTAAAAAACCTTTAATTTGTGAACTATAAAATCTATGCATTAACAAAGAAATCCAGCCGCCCATGCTAGATCCAATTAGTATAAAGTCATTCTTTTTAACTATTTTACTTATTGTAATTCTCGCGTCATTTGACCATTTAGTGATGTTACCTCTTGTGAATTCTCCCGATGATCTTCCATGACCAAAGTATTCCAGAGCTAAAAATCCAAGTTTATTTTGAATAGAGAACTTTAAAAATTTCTTTGGTTTATCACCGTCAATATCGGATGCAAAACCAGGTAAAAAAACTACGTAAAGTTTTTTTTTATAATTATTTGCTATATATCTTAGTTTTTTATATTTAGAAATTCTTAGAAATTTATATTTTTTCATATAAAGTAATAAAGTTGACCAAGTTTATAATATTATTACCACATGCAGTCTAAATTAAAAGTCCTTCAAGTAATTCCTAAACTAGGTTACGGTGGAGCTGAAACTGGTTGTTATGATATTGCCCATTATTTACCAGAAAATAATGTTGGATCTTATTTAATAACAAGTGGTGGTGAATTATTAAAATTTATTGATAAAAAAAAAGTTAAAGTAATAAGACTTCCAGTCCAATCTAAAAATCCAATACTTATTCTTCTAAACTCTATAATTATTTCAATAATTATTTTATTAAAAGGTATTGATATTGTTCATGCTAGAAGCAGAGCCCCAGCTTGGTCATGTTTAATAGCAACAAAGATTACAAGAAGAAAATTTGTTACTACTTTCCATGGAACATACAATTTCAATAGCAATATAAAAAAATTTTATAACTCAGTTATGGTCAGATCAGATTTAATTATTGCAGGATCAAATTTTATATTTTCACATATTAAAGAAAACTATTCAGAATATTTATCTGATAGAAAAAAATTACTTTCAATTTTTCGTGGTATTAACACAGATTATTATGATGCTTCTACGACTCTAGAAGCTGATGAAGATAATCTATTTAAATCTTGGGAATTAATTGTTGGTAAAAAAATAATTTTATTACCTGGAAGGCTTACTGCTTGGAAGGGCCAAGAAATGTTTTTAGAAGCTTTAAATAAAGTAAATATTCAATTAGGCAATGATGCATTCATTGCAGTTATTCTCGGTAATGATCAGGGGCGGGACCTTTACAAAAAAAAACTTATAAGACTTGTCGAGCAATATAGACTTACAAAACAAATTAGATTTATAGACCATTGTCAAAATATGCCTTTGGCCTACAAAATTTCAGATATAGTGATTTCAGCATCAATAGAACCAGAAGCATTTGGCAGGGTATCAGTTGAAGCACAATCCATGCAAAAAATGATTATTGCAAGTAACTTAGGAGGATCTAATGAAACTGTGATAGACGGTAAAACTGGTATTTTATTCGAAGCAGGTAACTCAGAAGATTTATCTGAAAAAATTATTAAAGTCATGAATATGGATCCAAATGAACTGAATAAAATGGGTAGTTTAGGAAGAGAAAACGCAGTAAAAAAATTTAATGTTGAAAAAATGTGTTTTTCTACTTATTCAGAATACAAAAAACTATTTAATTAATGCCAAATATAACACTACCTGACGGAAAAAAAATTAACTTCGAAAAAAGTATATCAGGTTTTGAGGTTGCAGAAAAAATTAGTAAATCTCTTTCAAAGCAAGCTTTGTTAATAAGTGTTGATGGAGAATTAAAAGACTTAAACCATAACATTTCTAAAGACTCCTCAATAAAGATATTTACATCAAAAGATAAAGAAGGTTTAGAGACTATAAGACATGATACTGCACATATACTTGCTATGGCAGTTCAAGAATTATTTCCAGGAACACAGGTTACAATAGGGCCAGTTATCGAAGATGGTTTTTATTACGATTTTGCTAGAAAAGAACCTTTTACAACAGAAGATTTAGAAAAAATTGAAAACAAAATGAAAGAAATAGTAGATCGAGATGAAAAAACTTACAGAGAGGTTTGGAAAAGAAATGATGCTATCGAACATTTTAAAAAAAAGGGAGAAATATATAAAGCTGAGATAATAGAAAGTATTCCAGAAGGTGAAGATGTGTCCTTATATTTTCATGGAGATTGGCATGATTTATGCAGAGGCCCTCATTTAAGTTCAACTGGTAAAATTGGCAAATATTTTAAATTAACAAAAGTCTCAGGTGCTTATTGGAGAGGAGATTCTAATAATGAAATGTTGCAAAGAGTTTACGGAACAAGTTGGTCTACGCAAAAAGAGTTAGATGATTATTTAAATAGAATAGAAGAAGCCGAAAAAAGAGATCACAGAAAAATTGGTAAAGAAATGGATTTATTTCATTTCAGAGAAGAAAGTCCCGGATCTGTATTTTGGCATCAAAAAGGTTGGAGTTTATTCCAAAAACTTATTTCATATATGAGAATGAAGCAAGAAACAGCAGGGTATCAAGAAATAAATACTCCAGAAATATTAGATCGCTCACTCTGGGAGAAATCTGGTCATTGGGAAAAATTTGGAGCCAATATGTATACTTCTACTACACCTGATGAAAAAGTATTTGCAATAAAACCAATGAATTGTCCAGGTTGCGTTCAAGTTTTTAATCAAGGTTTAAAAAGTTATCGAGATTTACCACTTAAAATGTCAGAATTTGGAAAGGTTCATAGGTATGAACCATCAGGTGCACTTCATGGATTATTGCGAGTTAGAGCTTTCACTCAAGATGATGCACATATTTTTTGCACCGAGGAACAAATTACTGAAGAATGTTTAACTGTAACTAATTTAATTTTGGAAATTTATAAAGATTTAGGATTTGAAGAAGTAATTTTAAAATATTCTGATAGACCAGAATTAAGAGTTGGTGACGATCAAGTTTGGGATAAATCAGAAGCTGCTTTATTAGAAGCAATTAAAGCATCAAAATTAGAATATTCTATTAATAAGGGCGAAGGAGCTTTTTATGGTCCAAAAATAGAATTTGTTTTAAGAGATGCGATTGGAAGAGATTGGCAATGTGGAACTTTACAAGTAGATTTAAACTTACCAGATAGATTAGGAGCCTCATTTGTTGATAGCGATGGAAATAAAAAAGTTCCCGTTATGCTTCACCGAGCTTTATTTGGATCATTAGAGCGGTTTATTGGAATTTTAATTGAAAATTATTCAGGGAAATTACCTTTTTGGCTTTGTCCAGTTCAAACAATAGTAATTCCTATCTCGAGTGATTTTGATGATTATGCAAAAGAAGTAAATAGCCAGTTAAAAAAAGCAGGGATTTCTTCTGAAGTAGATTTAAAAAATCATAATTTAAATTATAAAATAAGAGAACATTCATTAACTAAAGTTCCAATGCTACTAATATGTGGAAAAAAAGAAGTTGACAGTAACACAGTAACTATTAGAAGATTGGATTCTAAAAAACAAGAAACTATGGATTTAAAAGAATTTTTAAAAAAATACTCTGCTCTTAATAAAGCACCTTCAATCTAAGTGGCAGATTTTAAACAAAATTATTTCCAGAGAAGAACAAAATCTAGAGGTCCTAGAACAAATCAAAGAATAACTTCACAAGATGTTCAAGTTATAGCAAGCGATGGTGATAATTTAGGAATTCTAAATTTACAAGATGCTATTAGTAGAGCTAAGGAACAAGGTTTAGATTTAATTGAAATCGCTCCTAATGCAAAACCTCCTGTGTGTAAAATTATGGATATGGGAAAATATAAATATGATGCACAAAAAAAAGCAAACAAAGCAAAAAAAAAACAGAAAAAGATTGAACTGAAAGAAATTAAATTACGACCAGTTACAGAAGTTCACGATTATTCATTTAAAATAAAAAATGCACAAAAATTTATTGCAAAAGGTGACAAGGTAAAATTTACAATTAGGTTTAAAGGTAGAGAACTTCAGCATTCTAGTTTAGGGCATGAGCTTATGGATAAGATAAAAATAGATATGGAAGCAATTGGACGTGTAGAACTTCAGCCAAAGTTTGATGGCAAACAAATGATCATGGTTATTCAGCCTTTATAAGCTATATTTCTAGTTGTAAATTAATAACAATATTTGTATAACCCCCACAAAAATTATGCCTAAATTAAAAACAAAAAGTTCAGCAAAAAAAAGATTTAAAGTATCTGCAAGAGGAAAAGTTATAACTGCTCAAGCGGGCAAAAGACACGGCATGATAAAAAGAACAAATTCACAGATTAGAAAGCAAAGAGGAACTACGGTACTATCTAAACAAGATGGAAAAATTGTAAAATCTTACATGCCGTATAACTTAAGAGGATAAAATGGCTAGAGTAAAAAGAGGTGTAACTAGTAGAGCAAAACACAAAAAAGTTTTGAAAGCTGTTAAAGGTCAGTGGGGAAGAAGAAAAAACACCATAAGAGCTGCAAGACAGGCTATGGAAAAAGCTATGCAGTATGCCTATAGAGATAGACGAAATAAAAAAAGAGATTTCAAATCATTATGGATTACAAGAATCAACGCTGGGGTAAGATCAGAGGGTATGACTTATTCTAAGTTTATTAACGGTTTAAGCAAATCAGGTATTAAAATTGATAGAAAAATACTTGCTGAAATTGCTTATGACAATCCTGAAGCCTTTAAAACTATAGTTAAAAAAGCTCAAGCAGCGTTGAATTAATATTCATTGTTGTTTTTCTAGAGTTAACAAATATTCTATAAATATGTCTGATATAAAAAAAATCAAAGATGAGTATTTGAATAAACTCGAAATTGATTTAAATATTGAAAGTGTAAATCAAATTAAAACCGAATTATTTGGTAAAAATGGAAAAATTTCTAATTCTTTTAAAACATTAGGTTCTTTGCCAACTGATGAAAGAAAAAAATTTGCATCAGACTTAAATTCAATAAAAGACGAACTACAAGAAAAAATAGATTCTAAACTTCAAGAAATTGAAACAAAAGAGATCAATTCTAAACTTGAAAATGAAAAAGTAGATGTAACTTTACCTGAACGAGAATTTAGTCGAGGAAAAATACATCCTGTTTCACAAGTAATTGACGAGATATCGTCAATATTCTCAGAAATTGGTTTTAGCGTTGAAGAAGGGCCAGATATAGAGAATGAGCATAATAATTTTACTGCGTTAAATACTCCTGATAACCATCCAGCGAGAGATATGCATGACACTTTTTATTTAGATAATAATAAAGAATTATTATTAAGAACCCATACCTCCCCAGTGCAGGTTAGAACTATGTTAAATGGAAAGCCTCCATTTAAGATTATAGCACCAGGTAGAACATACAGATCTGACAGTGATCAAACCCATTCCCCTATGTTTCATCAAGTCGAAGGTCTTCATATTGATAAAGATATAAATATGGGTCATCTAAAAGGCTGCTTAAATTATTTTATAAAATCATTTTTCGAAGTGGACAATATTAAAATGAGGTTTAGACCAAGTCACTTTCCTTTCACTGAGCCATCTGCAGAAGTAGATATAGGCTATGAGATGAAAGATGGAAAAATAGTAATTGGTGAAGGAGATAAGTGGTTGGAAATTCTAGGTTGTGGCATGGTACATCCAAATGTACTTAAAAATGTTAAAGTAAATCCTGACATATACCAAGGCTATGCTTTTGGGATAGGTATAGATAGACTTGGAATGCTAAAGTACGGAATAAATGATTTAAGAGCTTTTTTTGAGACTGATTATAGATGGCTCAATCATTTCGGTTTTGATCCATTAGATGTGCCATCAAATTATAGGGGTCTTAGCAGATGAAATTTACAATAAGTTGGCTCAAGGAACATCTCGATACAAAAAAAAAAGATAAAGATTTAATTGAAAAATTAACTGATGTTGGTCTTGAAGTTGAGAGTTTCAATAACATAAGTTCAGATTTAGATAGTTTTAAAGTAGCAAAAATTGTAAACGCTGAGCAGCATCCAAATGCTGATAGACTTAGAATATGCGATGTTGATATTGGTGAGCAAAATACAGTTAAAGTCGTATGTGGAGCACCTAATGCAAAAAAAGATCTTTTGACTGTTTATGCTGGTCCTGGATCGATAATTCCAAAAAATAATATGAAACTTTCGATTAGCAAAATTAGAGGGGTAACTTCTTACGGAATGTTATGTTCAGAGTCCGAGTTGAATTTGTCAGAAGAAAGTGAGGGAATAACAGATTTAAAGCCAGACAATTATTCTGATAAAATCGGTAAAAATTTTTTTAAAAATAATACTGAAAAAGTTTTTGATTTATCGATAACACCTAATCGTCCAGATTGTCTTGGAGTTAGAGGGGTAGCTAGAGATCTTGCTGCTGCTGGGGCTGGCAAATTAAAAAAAATTTCACTTAAAAATATTAAAAAAAATATATCTCAAAAAATTAAAGTTTCAATTACAAAAGATAAAAATCAAGGCTGTACTATATTTGGTAGTTGCTTAGTTGAAGGTGTGACTAATAAAGAAAGTCCACAATGGCTGAAAGAAAAAATTTTGTCACTTGGTCAAAAACCAATTTCAGCAATTGTTGATATCACTAATTATGTGATGTTTGACTTAAATAGACCTATGCATGCATACGATGCGGATAAAATTGATAAGGAAATAATAGTAAGAAATTCAAAAAAAGGGGAAACTTTTGAAGCCCTTGATAATAAGGAATATAAATTGGACGACGATATGTGTGTTATTTCTGATAAGTCTGGCGTCTTAGGCTTAGGAGGTATCATTGGAGGCACACGTTCTGGAACTGAAATTAATACCCAAAATATTTTATTAGAGTCTGCATATTTTCTTCCTAGATCTATAAGAAAAACTTCAAAATTGTTAAATATTGATACAGATGCAAAATTTAGATTTGAAAGGGGAGTCGATCCTCAATCAATCGAGCTAGGTTTAACAAAAGCTGCTCAACTTATTTCAGAGATTTGTGGAGGTAAAATAAGTAAATTTGATGTTCAAAAAATAGACAATCATGAAAAAAATAAAATTAAATTTAATATCTCCTTGTTTGAAAAAATTACTGGTTTTAAAGTAAAAGATAATGAAATAATTGAAATTCTAAATGATCTAGGGTTTGAAGTTTCAAAGAAGAAACTAGAATTAGATTTAGAAATACCTTCTTGGAGGCCTGATATAACTCAACCAATTGATATAGTTGAGGAAATAGTAAGAATTAAAGGGTATGAGAATATAGAAACCTTAAATCCCGAGAAAAATAGAATTAAAGACACATTGAATAAACAGCAGAAACTTTTTCACTTTTTACAAAGATCTGTAGCATCAAAAGGCTATTTTGAAACTGTAACTTGGTCATTTACAGAGTCGAAAATAAATAATCTTTTCAAGGAAAATTTAAAAGAAATTAAAATAGTAAATCCAATAAGCTCAGATTTAGATGTTTTACGAAATTCAATTTTTTCGAATTTGACATTTTACTTAAAGAAAAATTTAGATAGAGGTTTTAAAGATATTTCACTTTTTGAAATTGGCCCGATTTTTACTGATAAAAAACCTGGCGAGCAACTAACGGTAATAGGTGCAATAAAATCCGGAAAAATAGCAAGATTAAATTGGAATGAAAAAGATAGAGCTGTAGATGTTTTTGATATGAAGAAAGATGTAGTACAGACATTAGTTGAGGCAGGATATAATAGACAAGGTTTCTTTATAAGAGATAAATCTCCGTCATATTATCATCCAGGCAAATCTGGTTCTGTCTATCTTGATAAGGACGACATTGAACCTGTTGCTTATTTTGGAGAAATCCATCCAAATATTATTAAAAAAATTGACATAAAAACTGAGGGTTTAGTTGGGTTTGAAATTTATTTAGATCGTTTAAAAGATAATAAAATTAAACTTAAAGATTTAAAATCAAATTTTGAGTATTCTGATTATCAAAAATCAGAGAGAGACTTTGCATTTGTTGTAGATAAAAATTTTAAGGCACAAGATTTAATAGAAATAATATCATCAATTGATAAAAATTTAATAAGATCTATTAAAATTTTTGATATTTATGAAGGTGAAAATATTCCTCAAGACAAAAAGTCGATAGCTCTCAATGTAACAATTCAATCATCCGAAAAGACTTTAGAAGAGAGTGATCTTGAAAAAATTAATAAGTTAATTATTTCAACTGTAGAAACCAAATCTGGCGCAAAAATTAGATCCTAAATGTCTACTGAAATTGACAATATCAGAAATTTTGCAATCATTGCCCATATTGACCATGGCAAGTCAACTATAGCAGATAGAATTATACATAAATGTGGTGGTTTAACGGACAGAGAAATGAAATCTCAAGTGCTTGACTCGATGGATATTGAAAGAGAGAGAGGTATAACTATTAAAGCTCAAACAGTAAAATTAAATTATAAATCTAAAGATGGAAAAAATTATATTCTAAATATTATAGATACCCCGGGTCATGTTGATTTTAGCTATGAAGTAAGTAGATCATTGTATGCTTGTGAAGGTTCAATATTAATTGTGGACAGTACTCAAGGAGTTGAAGCTCAAACATTAGCAAATGTTTATCAAGCTCTTGATATAAATCATGAAATAATACCAGTTTTAAATAAAATTGATTTACCAGCTTCGGATATTGATAGAACAAATAAACAAATTGAAGATGTAATAGGTATTGATACATCCAATGCTGTTCCGTGTTCTGGAAAGACTGGTGAAGGAATTGATGAAATTTTAGAACAAATTATCCATACTCTGCCAGGTCCAAAAGGTGAAAAAGATCAGAAACTAAAGTGTTTATTAGTAGATAGTTGGTATGACACTTATCTAGGTGTAGTCATTTTAGTAAGAGTAATTGATGGAAAAATTAAAAACAATATGAAAATTAAAATGATGTCTACAAATCAGGAATACTTTGTTGAGAAAGTCGGAGTTTTTACGCCCAAACCAAAAGATGTTGATGAACTTAATTCTGGAGAGATTGGGTTTATAACAACAGGAATAAAAATTTTATCAGAGACAAAAGTTGGAGATACAATCTGTGATGCATCTAAACCATTAGCAGAGTCATTACCTGGCTTTAAACCAAGTAAACCGGTAGTGTTTTGTGGACTATTCCCAGTCGATAGCTCAGAGTACCAAAAATTAAAAGACGGATTAGCTAAATTAAAATTAAATGATTCTAGCTTTTCCTTTGAGCCTGAGTCTTCTTCGGCTTTAGGCTTAGGTTTTAGGTGTGGTTTTTTAGGTTTATTGCACTTAGAAATAGTTACAGAGAGACTTGAAAGAGAATTTGATATAAATCTATTAACTACAACTCCTGGCGTTGTATATAAGATCCATATGAACAATGGTGAGATAAAAGATTTACAAAATCCATCAAGTTTACCAGATCCAAGTTTGATAAAATTTATTGAAGAACCTTGGATCAAAGCAACTATTATTACTCCTGATCAGTATCTTGGTCCTATTATGAAAATATGCCAAGATAAAAGAGGAATCCAAACAAACTTAAGTTATTCTGGAAGCAGAGCAGTTGTAAATTATGAATTACCATTAAATGAAATAGTATTTGATTTTAATGATCGATTAAAATCGATGACAAGTGGATATGCTAGTTTTGATTATGAAATAATAGGCCATAGAGAGGGAGATCTTGTTAAAATGGGTATTTTAGTAAATACCGAGCCAGTAGACGCTCTAGCTATGATGATACACAAAGACTTTGCTCAAAAGACTGGAAGAGAGGTATGTGAGAAATTAAAAGATTTAATTCCAAGACATAACTTTATGATACCAGTCCAAGCAGCAATAGGTGGGAAGATTATTGCAAGAGAAACAATTAAAGGCTTTAAAAAAGATGTTTTAACTAAAATTCATGGTGGTGGAGCCACTGACAGAAAAAGAAAACTACTTGAAAAGCAAAAAAAAGGAAAAGCAAGGGCAAAACAATTTGGAAAAGTTGAGATCCCGCAAGAAGCATTTATAGGTGTGCTCAAAATATCTAAGGAGAAATAAATGGAGAGGTGGCCGAGTGGTTGAAGGCGCACGCTTGGAAAGCGTGTATAGGGGAAACTCTATCATGGGTTCGAATCCCATTCTCTCCGCCAAATATTTAATAATTTTTGTAATAATAATCTTTTTTACCATCACTTTTTATCATATGGATTTGATTAAAATTTTTATCTTTTAGAATATTATTCATAACATCAAAATTTTTATCAAATATTTCGATTTGTAATAAAATACTGTTTTTATTTAAATTATTTTCTAAACCTTGAATAACTTCTTTTTCATGTCCTTCGGCATCAATTTTCAAAATAATATTTTTATTTTCTAAACTAAAAATATCATCTCCTTTTTTAAATTCTGCATACTCAGTATGTAGATTATTTAATATTTCACCATTTTGTGCGACTCCAAATCCACCAGTTTGTATATAATTTTTTTTTTTCAATGATTTCATTAGTAATTTTGAATTTTTATTTGAAAGTCCAAATTCTAAAATCTCAATGTTATTTAAATTTTTATTAAGTTGAATATTCTCTTTAAATTTTAAAATTGTTTTTTTTATCGGTTCAAAGCTTTTTATTTTAATCTTAGAGTCATTTTTAGCTACAACCATGCTATATAAACCTGAATTTGCACCAACATCTATAAAGTAGTCAAATTTTGATTCTTTCATTAATTTAAGAAGATAATCAATTTGAAGATGTTCATATTCATTGAATAAAAATATTTCCTTATCCATTGGTTCTTTTATATTTCCTTTTAATTTTAGACCAAAATACTCGTAATTAATTTCATCAGTATTAAGATAACTATAGATTTTTTTAAAAATAGAGGGATATATTCTTTTTATAATTGGAATTCTTTTTAATAATTTTTTAATCACTATAAACGAATCTTACATAATTTTGACTAAGTTGACTAAAAAAATTCATTTTTTTGACAATTTTTAATTATTAAAAAAATTTAAAAAAATCTTGGTTATAATGTGTGTATTTCCTCATTAATTTGAGTAGAAATTTAATACAAATTGTATTTAAAAATATAAAAATGTTATAAATAATCTTTCCAATAATAAATAAATGAATAAAAAAAATAACAATACATACCATGCAGACTCTATTAAAGTTTTAAAGGGTCTTGAAGCAGTGAGAAAAAGACCAGGAATGTATATAGGTGATACAGACGATGGAACTGGCTTACATCACATGGTATATGAGGTTGTAGATAATTCGATTGATGAAGCATTAGCAGGTCACTGTAAAAAAATTGAAGTAAATATAAATTCTGATGGATCAATTACAGTCCAAGATGATGGTAGAGGAATACCAGTTGATTTTCACAAGGAAGAAAAAAAATCTGCTGCAGAAGTAATAATGACACAACTTCACGCAGGAGGTAAATTTGATCATGATTCTTATAAAGTTTCAGGAGGATTACATGGTGTTGGAGTCTCAGTAGTAAATGCTCTCTCACAAAGATTAGAATTACAAGTTGAAAGAGATGGAAAAAAACATTTTGTAGAGTTTATAAATGGCGAAACTAAAACACCCTTAAAGATAACTGGTAAATCAAAAAATACTGGCACAAGAATAAATTTCTTACCTTCTAAAGATATTTTCTCATCGATAAAGTTTAGTTTTTCAATTATTCAAAAAAGAATGCGTGAGTTAGCTTTTCTGAATAAGGGAATTAAAATTATACTTAATGATTTAACTCAAAAAAAAATAAAGTCTGATGAATTTAAATTTGAGGGAGGAATAAATGAGTTTGTTGAATTTTTAGATGAAAAGAGGGAAAAATTAAAAAATAAAAATGACAACGATTTGTTTAGAAAGCCAATTTATATTGAAGGTATCAAAAGTGATATAGATGTTCAATGTTCCCTAAAATGGAATGCAGGATATAATGAGGATGTTTATCCTTATACTAATAATATTTATCAAAAAGATGGAGGAACTCATCTTTTAGGTTTTAGAAGTGCACTAACAAGAGTTGTGAATAAATACGCATCAGAGCAAAATTTATTAAAGAAAAGTAAAGTTCTTCTATCTGGGGATGACGTAAAAGAGGGTTTAACTTGTGTTTTGTCAGTAAAAATTCCAGATCCTAAATTTTCTTCACAAACAAAAGACAAATTAGTTTCCTCTGAAGTAAGAAATATAGTTGAAGGTATTGTTAATGAAAAATTATCAATTTGGTTTGATCAAAACCCATCAGTTTCTAAAATAATTTTGACAAAAATAATTCAGGCTGCTGTTGCGAGAGATGTAGCCAAAAGAGCAAGAGAAAACGTTAGAAGAAAAGGAGCCTTGGAGCTGACTGGATTACCTGGAAAATTAGCAGACTGTCAAAATGCAAAACAAGAGGGAACAGAACTGTTTATTGTTGAGGGAGACTCAGCTGGAGGATCAGCTAAACAGGGCAGAAACAGAGAGTATCAAGCAGTACTACCATTGAGGGGAAAAATTTTAAATACATTTACTGAGATTAATGGATCTAAAAAAAATGGAAATCAAAGTGACCTAAGAACAAAATCATTGTCAAAGATGATTTCGTCAAATGAAATTGTTACATTGATAAACGCTCTCGGATTAGATCCTAAAACAGAAGAAATAGATTTAGAGGATTTAAGATACGGAAAAATTATAATCATGACAGATGCAGATGTTGATGGTTCTCATATAAGGGCATTACTTTTAACCTTTTTTAATAATATTCCTTTTAATAAATTAATACAAAAAGGTCATGTGTATTTAGCTCAACCACCTCTTTTCAAAATAAATAAAGGCTCTAAAGGTATTTATATAAAAGATGAAAAAGATCTTGAAAATTATATTATTAAAAATTCTAAGAATCTAAAAAATATTAAAAGAGGATCAAAAGATTTTGAAAAAGTTGTTCAACAAGAAAAATCAAATCTGAATATCCAAAGATTTAAAGGACTTGGTGAAATGAATCCTGAGGAATTATGGAATACAACATTAAATCCAGAAACTAGAAATCTTCTTCAAGTTCAATACTCAAAAAATTTACAAAAAGATCAAAATTTAATTCAAACATTAATGGGAAATGATGTTGCATCTAGAAAAGATTTTATTGTAGATAATGCAATAAATGTTGTTAATTTAGATATTTAATTAATGGGAATAAGCATCAATTCCAAATCATCTCATTTAAACAAAATCACGTACGTTAATTTAAGATGGATAGGTGTAATAGGGCAATTTATTACTATAAATACTGTCGCATTTTTATTTAAATTTGAATTTAATTTTTTACTAGCAAATATTATAGTTTTATTAGGGGCTTTAAGTAATATTTTCTTATTATATTTTTTTAAAAAAAATCAGTTACAAGAAAAAATATCTTTAACATTTCTTACCTTAGATATTATTCAATTAAGTCTTTTGCTTTATTTAACTGGCGGTACTATAAATCCATTCTCGATATTTTTAATAATTCCAAGTATTTTTGCCTCAAATAGCTTAAGTATTAGAACAAATATCTTGTTAATAATATTGACTATTTCCTCAATAATCTTACTTACCTTCTACCATCAAGAATTACCCTCACCATTAAATAAATATATTTTTAGTAATTACTATTATTATTCAGTGCCTTTAGCTTTAATTATTGCATTAATTTTCCTGAGTTTTTTTGCTTTAACTTTTGGAAATGAGTCAAAGGTAAGAAAAGATGCATTAGATAAAATTCAGGAAGTTATTTCTAAAGAGAATGAATTAGTTTCATTAGGTGGACAAGCTGCAGCGGCTGCTCATTCTTTAGGTACACCACTTTCTACAATTAAAATTATTTCTCAAGATTTGTATGATAATTTTAAAAATAATAAAGAATTAAAAAAAGATGTTGAATTACTTCAAAGCCAAGTTGATAGATGCAATGAAATATTAAAAAAATTGTCTTTAAACCCTGTAGTTGAAGATGATTTTATAGACAAGAACATTACTCTGAATAACTATATCAAAGAAATTGTGAATTCCTTTAAAGAAATATCAGATAAAAATTTTATCATTAATACTGAGCAGAATTATAATTCTTTTGAAATTTCAAAATTAATTGAAGTTGTTTATGGTATAAGAAATTTTATAGGAAACGCAAATAAGTTTGCAAAAAAAAATATTTATATTTCAATAACAAGTGACAGTGAAAACTCTTCGATATCTATTGAAGATGATGGTTTGGGATTTCCAAAGGATATATTAACCAAGATTGGAGATCCATACATAAAATCATTGCAATCTAAAAATAAATCAAGAGCAGGATTGGGCTTAGGCATATTTATAGGTAAAACTTTATTAGAAAAAAATAAGGCAAAACTTTTAATTAGGAATTCAGAGACAAGAGGTGGTGCAGAAATTAAAATAGAGTGGTCTAATAAAGATTTAATTAGTCTTTAGTGAAGCTTTTTATTTTCAAATAGTCCACTTAATTGATCTATCATAACATCACCAAGTTCTTGCACATCAGAAATTTTTATAGCTTTTTTATAATATCTGGATACATCATGACCAATTCCTATAGCTAATATTTCTACTTCACTTTTACTCTCAATAAATTTTACAATTGTTTTTAAATTTTTCTCTAAAAAATCTCCTGAATTTACTGACAATGTTGAGTCATCGACTGGTGCACCATCTGAAATAACCATTAGGATTTTTCTTTCCTCTCTTCTTTTTTTTAATCTATTAAATGCCCAAGTTATTGCTTCGCCATCTATATTTTCTTTTAATAAACCCTCTTTTAGCATCAATCCCAAATTTTTTTTTGATTGTCTCCAATGAGAATCAGCACTTTTGTAAATTATGTGTCTTAAATCATTTAGTCGACCAGGATTTTTCCTTTTACCCAATCTATTCCATTCTTGGCGACTTTTACCACCTTTCCAATTTTTCGTGGTGAAACCGAGTATTTCAACTTTAACTGAGCATCTTTCTAAAGTTCTTGATAAAATATCAGCACATATTGCAGCTATTGTTATTGGTCTTCCTCTCATTGACCCAGAATTATCAATTAAAAGAGTTACAATTGTATCTTTAAAGTCTAAATCTTTTTCTTTTTTAAATGATAATGAATTATATGGATCAATGATAATTCGAGGTAATTTTGAACTATCTAACAATCCTTCCTCCAGATCAAATTCCCATGATCGATTTTGTTTTGCCATTAATTGTCTTTGTAATTTATTTGCTAACTTAGTAATTAAATCTTGGAAACCTGTAAGTTGTTGATCTAAATTTTTTCTGAGTTTTTGAATTTCTTCAGCTGTTTCTAGACTTTCTGCTTTTGCAACTTCATCAAATTCAGTAGTAAATATTTTATATTCTTTATCGCTTACATTTAAATTTTTTTTTTGTATAATATTTTCTGACTCTGTGTCTTCGTTATTTTCACTACCAAGTTGATCTTCAAGCCTAAACTCATTTACATCATCCTCACTATCCATTCCCTGACTTATATTTTCATCTTCACTTGTTTTGCTAGAGTCATCATTATCTTTGTTCTCATTGTTATTAGAATTATTTTGATCTTGAGTATCATCACTTTCTTCATTTTCTTTTTCAGTTGTGTCATCATTTTCAAATATATCCATACTTTCTAAAATTTCAGAAAATTTAGCATTATACACTTCTTGATTTTCTAGATTTTGTTTTAAAAATTCAAAGTGTTTATCTATTGACTTGTTAAAGTCTTTCTCCCAAAATTTAAGAATTTCTTTATTTTCTGGGTATAATTCGACATCAAAAAATTTGTTTGTCATATAAATTTCAAAAGCATCTATAATATTTGTATCTTCCTTTTTTGTTATTTTTTCTTGTTTCAAATATTGAAGTCTATTTTTATAATTGTCTTTGAAATTTTTGGAAATTCCTTTTAACATCTCTGAGCCAAGTAATTCATATCTCACCTTTTCTGCAAGTTGGTAGAGTGTTCTGCAGGATGGATTCTGTGGATTGTTTTTATCTAATAATTTTCTGTTTGAAAATCTTCTTTTTAAAGCCTCAGAATCTGTCTCAGCCCTTAGTTTTTTAAATTGATTTTTATCATTAATATTTTCAATTTCTCCAATATCATAAACTTTTTCGTCATTTTTTTTATTTTTAACAGCTTTATAGTCATCTGAAATTACTTTGTAAGTTGATTGAAGGGCTTGTTTAAATTTTTCTTTAATACTATCTTCTTTATTCATCAAATTTGAATATTGATCATTGACTCTGGCAGTTCTTCTCCAAAACATCTCTGATAATATTCAGCAATAGTATTCTTCTCAGCATCATCACATTTGTTTAAAAATGTTACTCTAAATGCATATCCAATATCTTTGAAAATTTCAGAATTTTCTGCCCAATGTAAAACTGTTCTTGGACTCATTACTGTCGATATATCACCAGCCATAAAACCTTTTCTCGTGAGTGAGGCTACTTTTATCATATTTGAAACTTGCTCTTTACCTTTAGGATTATTTAAGTTTTTATTCTTACTTAATATAATTTCCATTTCTTTATCTAAACTAAGATAGTTTAAAGTAGATACAATATTCCACCTATCCATTTGTCCCTGATTAATTTGTTGTGTCCCATGATATAATCCGGTTGTATCACCTAGCCCAACAGTATTTGTTGTTGCAAAAAGTCTAAAAAATTTATTTTGTTTAATTACTTTATTTTTGTCTAATAGAGTAAAACTACCTTCTGACTCTAGCACTCTTTGAATAACGAACATTACATCTGGTCTTCCAGCGTCATATTCATCAAAAACTAAGGCCACAGGATTCTGAATTGACCAAGGTAATATTCCCTCTTTAAATTCAGTTACCTGTTTACCATCTTTGATTACGATAGAGTCTTTTCCTATTAAGTCAATCCTACTTACATGACTATCGAGATTAATTCTTATACAAGGCCAGTTTAGCCTAGCAGCAATTTGTTCAATGTGAGTCGACTTACCAGTTCCATGGTATCCTTGGATTAAGACTCTTTTATTAAAAGAAAATCCTGACAAAATAGCTAATGTTGTATCTTTGTCAAACTTATAAGTTTTATCAATCTCTGGAACATACTCACTTGATTTTGAAAATGCATCAACTTCCATGTCACTTTCAATACCAAAAGTTTGTTTAATAGATAATTTAATGTCAGGGGTATGGTTAATATTTGGCGTCAATTTTATCCTTATAAGTATTTTTCAATTGAGTATAAGCTAAAGTTATTACTTTAAGCTTGTCTTCAAATTTTTTATTTCCAGAATTCATATCAGGATGAAATTTTTTAACAAGCTTTTTAAATTTTTCTTGAACTTTTTCCCATTTTAATCCAACGCTGATACCTAATATATTAAAAGCTTTTAAATCATTGTTATTAAATTTAAATTTATTCATATTATTAAAATCATTATTAAATTTAAATTTATCCATCTCATCTTTTAAAGCATTACTCCAAAGAACTTTAAAAAAATTGTCAGATGAACTAAAACTTTGAGTTGGTTTGTGCCATGTCATGTCAGACCTTAAAAAATCAACTATTTGTTGATCACTCATGCCTGCAAAATAATTCCAACTTTTATTAAATTCTTTAACATGATTTAAACATAGCAATCTATAATCTTTGCTATTGTCCCTTTCTTTAGGTGCTTTAAAAAGACCTTCCTCTGAACAATTATTCCAATCACAAATGTTTTTCATAGTATATAATACTTTATAAAATGAACATTAATCAACTAATTGAAACTGTAGAAAAAAAAATTTTGTCGCAGGATTGTATTTCAAAAGTTTATATAGAAGACAAATCATTTTTGCACAAAAATCACAAATCTAATGAAAATGGAAAATTTCACATTATTCTTTCGATTGAGTCTGATGAATTAAAGAATAAAAGTAAGTTATACTCAACGAGGTTTATTTATAAAATTTTAGATAATGAATTAAAAAATTATATTCATTCATTGCAGATCAAATTACTTTAAACTGTTAGAAATATATTTTTTTAAATCTGAAGGACTAATCTGAAAGTCAACTATTATCTTTCCAAAATCTTTTATTAAAATTAGGTTAATGTTATTTGAATTATTTTTCTTATCGCTTCTCATATAATTCATAATTTTAGACACATGTTTTTTTTTAAACAATTTTTCAATTTTTGGTTTCATCCCAATTTTATTAATATGATTTATAATAATATTAAATTTTTGTTTTGATAAAAATCTTCTTTTAAAACTAAATTCTACCGCATTTTTAATGCCTAAAATTACAGCTTCTCCATGATTTAATTTTTTTGAAAAGCCCAAAGTAGACTCATAAGAATGAGCAAAGGTGTGACCTAAATTTAATACCTTTCTGTAGTTCTTTTCGTTCTCATCTTTTTCTACAACTCTTTTTTTTAAATTACAGCTTTTAGTTATGGATCTTTCAATGAAAGGTGATTCTAGTTTTAAAATTTTATTTAAATTTTTGTCTAAATAAAGAAAATTATTAAAATTATCTATAATACTACTTTTTAATATTTCAGCATATCCACAAATAATTTCTCTTTCTGGCAAAGAAGCTAATATATTCATGTCAGAAACAACTAAATCAGGTTGATAAAAACTTCCAATCAAATTTTTTCCAAATTTATTATTTACGCCTGTTTTGCCTCCTATAGATGAGTCTACTTGTGATAGTAAAGTTGTAGGAATATTTACGTATTTCATACCTCTTTTAAATGTACTCGATGCGAAACCAACTATATCTCCAATAATTCCTCCACCAAAAGAAATAACACAGTCTTCCCTATTAAACCTATTTTCAAATAAAACTGTGTGGATTTTTTCAATTGTTCGGTAATTTTTGTTTTTTTCTGATGCCGTTATTTCTATTTTAAAAAGTTTATTTATTTTTAACTTTTTGTATAAAATTCTTTTAAACTTTTGAGGAATATTTTTGTCTGTAACTATTAAACATTTATCGAATTTTAAATGATTAGTTTTTAAAATTTTGTCAATTTTACTTATTAAATCTCTTCCAATTAGAATTGTGTAGTTCTTAGAGCTTGTTTTAATTGAAATTTTATTTGTATTCATAAATATCTATTATCTTATTTATAATTTCAACTTTGTCTAATTTATCACAATTAATCCTGTAACTTGACATGCTATAAAATTTTGATCTTTCTTTTATTAAATTGTTAATTTGACTCTTAGTAAGATTTATTGCTAATGGTCTTTTCTTGCTCTTATATATCCTTTTTATTATTGTTTCATTTTTCCAATCTAACCAAAAAGATAAACAATTTTTCTTACACATTTTTCTGATTGAGGCATTTATAAAACCTCCACCACCCAAAGATATTACAGAATTTTCTGAACTAAGAAATTTTAAAGATATTTTCTCTTCAATTTTACTAAAATACTTCTCTCCATATTTAGTAAAAATTTCTGATATTTTAGAATCCTCAGTTTCCTCAATTTTTTGATCAATATCAATAAATGTTAAGTTTAATTTTTTTGATAAAATTTTTCCTATTGATGATTTCCCAGATCCCATCATTCCAATTAATACAATGTTTTTATTTGATTTCATGAGTTTCTATATTGAAAAAACACAAATATGTCTTATTTTGAAATTATTAAATTATATGCAATTTACAAAAAATACAAGTAAAGACAAAATTTTTAGCTTAGGCACAATTTTAAAAATTATAATAGCAATTTTCATAATTGTATTTGGCATTATTATGATTAACCAGATTAATTTGCCCGCCCCAGACAAACAAATTGAAAAAATTTTACCAAATGAAAATTTCAAAACAATTAAGTAAAATTTTAATTTCTGCCTCTTTTTTTTTGTTTGTTCTATCTGTCCAGGCTCAGGAAGTTAAAGAGATTTGGTCAGAAATTGAAAAAAAAGAAATTAAAAATACTGAGTCAAACAATAATGTAGACACATCTATTAATATAGACCAGCTTGAAGGCATTAAAGTAAAACTTTCTGATGAGAATATTGTAGTAGATCAAAATTTAGACAATTCTAATATTTTATTGGCTGGACTATTTGACCCTGATGATAATGATCTAAACCTTAATATGTGGTCAAAAACAGATGGAATAAAAATTAAAAAGTTACTAGAAAAAATACAGTCTAAAAAATTATCAAGTTTCTCTGAAAGGTTAATGGATGTAGCATTGTTAACAAACTCTTATATTCCAAATCAAAATTTTTCATTAAACGAATTCGAAAATTTCACGCTTGACCATCTAATTAAAAAAAAAGATTTTGATTTAGTTGAAGAATTTATTCAAAAAAATTCATCAATAAAAGATAAAGAAAGACTC
>CACLST010000017.1 GCA_902609675.1 uncultured Pelagibacteraceae bacterium
GAGAGTGGATAGTTTATGATCCAGAAATTAACAAAAACACAGTTTTACTTTGGGTATTACCTTTGATTTTATTTGTTTTTGGCGGTATTTTAATTCTTAGAAAAGTATCTATAAAGTAGATACAAATTTTTTATGCAAACCATTTTAAAATTATTGTTAATTTATTTTTTGCTGGGTTTTAATTTAGTAAAAGCAGATGGACATAGTTCTAATGAAAATTGGAGTTTTTATACTGGAACGTTTGATTTTAGTGATGAGGGAAAAAAGTCTACTTTATTTGGCATACAGCATATTAATACTGGAAAAGATAAAGAGAGCTTTTTAGGAATCCTTCAACCAGTAACTGGTCTAATGGTGACAGCAGATAACGCGGCATATATTTATACAGGTTTTCAAATTTACAATGAGGGTCCTTTGAAGTTTACTCCAAGCTTTACTCCTGGTTTATATTCTAAAGGTGATGGTAAAGATTTAGGACATGTGATTGAGTTTAAAACAGAAATACAAATTTCTTATGAATTTTCATCAAATAGTGAAATAGCACTGTCATATAACCATATATCAAACGCGAGTCTTGGGGACAAAAATCCTGGGGCAAATAGTTATATGTTTAATTATATAAAAAAATTTTAAAATAATCTTATGAATTTAAAAGACTGTCACAATTTTGGTGATTTTAGAAAATTAGCTAAAAAAAAATTACCTTCTCCAATTTTTCACTACATTGATGGTGCAGCTGATGATGAGATAACGTATGCCAGAAATACTAGTGCTTTTGATGATGTTGATTTAGTTCCAAATGTTTTAAGAGGAGTTGAAAATGTTGATCTTTCAACAACAATATTTGGAAAAAAATTGGATTTACCATTTTACCTAGCACCAACAGCATTACAAAGACTTTTTCATTATGATGGAGAAAGAGCAGTTGGAAAGGCAGCTAAAAAATTTAATACAATGTTTGGTGTCTCAGCTTTGGCTACAGTCAGTGTAGAGGAAATTTCTGCTATGATTGATACTCCTAAGATGTTTCAATTTTATTTTCACAAAGATAGAGGCTTGAATGACTCCTGTTTAGAGAGAGCTAAAGCAGCAAAATTCGATGTAATGGCTTTAACTGTAGATACTATCACAGGTGGAAACCGAGAGAGGGATTTAAGAACTGGTTTTACATCTCCACCTAAACTAACCCTGTCAAGTTTGTTTAGTTTTGCCACTAAGCCTATGTGGGGAATAAACTATCTGACTAAAGGTAAATTTGAATTACCACACCTTCAAGATTTTGTTAAAGAGGGTACTAGCACTAACTCCTCAATTGGGAGTTATTTTTCTACTATGTTAGACCAATCTATGAATTGGAAAGATGCTGAAAAACTTTGTTCTCAATGGGGTGGCCATTTTGCTCTTAAAGGTATTATGAGTGTTGAAGATGCTAAAAAAGCTGTAGATATTGGTTGCACTGGAATTATGGTTTCAAATCATGGAGGAAGACAACTTGATGGTTCTAGGTCTCCTTTTGATCAACTTGCAGAAATTGTTGATGCTGTAGGCGATAAACTTGATGTTATATGTGAAGGCGGAATTCACAGAGGAACTCACATGCTAAAAGCATTATCTTTAGGAGCTAAAGCTTGTTCAGGCGGAAGACTTTATCTTTATGCTTTAGCTGCAGCAGGTCAAGCAGGAGTGGAAAGAGCACTAAATCAATATAAAACTGAACTGCAACGAGATATGAAACTAATGGGCTGTACAAAAATCAGTGACCTAAACAGAAGTAATTTAAGATTCAGAGTATAATGAGTTTGAGCAATTGCTATAACTTTGATGACTTTAGAAAGTTAGCAAAAAAAAAATTACCTGCACCTATTTTTCATTATATAGACGGAGGAGCAGACGATGAAGTTACAATGAATAGGAACACAGATTCATTTAATGACTGTGATCTAATTCCAAATATTTTAAATAGTGTTGGTGAACCTGATTTAAAAACAGAGGTCTTTGGAACAAAGATGGATATGCCAATTTTTTTATCGCCTACCGCTATGCAAAGTTTATATCACCCAGATGGAGATAAAGCTTCTGCTCGTGCTGCCGAAAAATTTGGAACGATTTATAGTATGTCTACCATGGCATCTTTTTCGATTGAAGAAATTGCAAATCTTTCAAGTGGACCAAAAATTTTCCAATTGTATATTCATAAGGATCAATCAATAACCAATGACTTAATTGATAGATGTAAAAGAGCAAACTTTAACGGAATGTGTATTACAGTCGATACTATTGTTGCTGGAAATAGAGAAAGAGATCATAGAACAGGTTTTACAACACCACCAAAATTTACTTTAGATAGTTTAATGAGTTTTGCCATGAGACCTCAGTGGGTGTTTAACTATTTTACGCATAAGAAATTTGAATTAGCAAATCTTAAAGATAAAGTTGATAAAGGCACAAATATTGCCCAATCTGTTATGGGTTATATAAATGAGCAATATGATCCTGCAATGAATTGGAAAGATGCAGAGTATTGTATAAAAAAATGGGACGGCCCAATTGCGCTTAAAGGAGTTATGTCAGTTGATGATGCTAAAAGAGCAATAGACATAGGATGTACCGCTATAATGATATCAAACCATGGTGGAAGACAACTTGACGGGTCTAGATCTCCTTTTGATCAAGTAAAAGCTATAAGAGATGCTGTAGGAGACAAATTAGAGGTAATTTTAGATGGTGGAGTTCGAAGAGGGACGCATGTTCTTAAAGCATTAGCAGCAGGTGCGACAGCTTGTAGTTTTGGTAAAGCTTTTTTGTTTAGTTTAGGGGCTGGTGGCCAACAAGGAGTAGAAAGATTACTGCAAAATATGCATGATGAAATCAGACGTAACATGATATTGATGGGATGCAAAAGTATAAGAGACTTAGATGAGTCCAAAATCATTTATAGAAGATAAAAAATTTTAATTAATAGACATAGTTAACCTTTTCAGTTAGTTTTCTTTCTTTAAAAAAATAAATTTATGATACTTGCTAAAAATTTAGAAAATTTAGGAACAGAGTCTGCATTCAGTGTACTAGCAGAAGCTAAAGCATTAGAAGCAAAAGGACACCCAATGATTCATTTGGGATTAGGTCAACCAGATTTTAAAACACCAAAGCATGTAGTTGAAGCTGCTAAAAAAGCTTTAGACGACGGTCATCATGGATATGTCATGTCTAATGGAATTCCAGAATGTAGAGAAGCAGTAACAAGATGGATCAAAAAACGTTATAAAGCAACTATAGATGCCGAAAGAATTTTGATTATGCCAGGCGGAAAGCCGACAATGAGTTATGCAATTCAATGTTTTGGCGAACCAGGAGCAGAAATAATTCATCCTACACCTGCTTTCCCTATTTATGAATCAATGATAAATTATACTGGTTCTACACCGGTGCCCTATGATCTTACTGAAGATAAAGATCTTAAATTTGATCCAGATAAAATATTATCTTTGATTACTGATAAAACTAGATTGTTAATTTTAATTAATCCAAATAATCCTACGGGTAGTTTTGTCGAAAAATCAGTAATAGATTACTTTGCAAAAGAATTAGAAAAACATCCACATGTCACTATTTTAAGTGATGAAATTTATAGTAGACAAATTTTTGACTATAAAGAAATGCCATCATTTTTTCATTACGAAGCATTAAAGGATAGATTAATTGTTTTAGAAGGTTGGAGTAAAGCTTATTCAATGACAGGTTGGAGATTAGGGTGGAGTTATTGGCCCAAAGAAATGGTTACCCATGTAAATAAATTACTTATCAATAGTGTATCTTGTGTAAACGCAGCTGCGCAGTTTGCAGGGATTGCAGCTTTAGATGGTCCAGATGATTCAATTAATGATATGTTAGATAAATTTACTTTAAGAAGAAATTTAATTCATAAAGGTTTGAATGATTTACCCGGAATAGAATGTAGTCTACCAGGTGGAGCTTTTTATGCTTTTCCAAATGTTAAAGGAACTGGAATGTCTGGTGCAGAATTTTGCAAAAAAGCGATGCATGAAGCAGGCGTAGCTATTGTACCAGGAACAGCTTTTGGTCAAACTTGCCAAGACTATGTAAGGTTTAGTTTTGCCGCATCTAGAGATAACATACAGCAGGCCTTAGAAAACATAGGCAAGATGCTTTCTAAATAGGCTGTATTTTTAAAAGATTATTCTGTAATATTTGCTTATGAATGAAATTGTACAAACAGAATTGAAAAAAATCTTTAACGGAAGATTTTCAACCTCAGAGTCTACTCGAGCAAATTATGCAAGAGGTGAAGATACGTATGATCCAATTCTTTCAAAAGCTGTAGTATTTCCAGAAACAAATGAAGAAGTTTCTCAATTATTAAAACTATGTAATGAACACAAAATACCAGTTGTTCCTTTTGGTACTGGAACTTCTTTAGAAGGTCACGTTGTGGGAAATCAAAACGGTATTACTATTTCTCTTGAAAAAATGAATAAAGTTTTAAGTGTCAATGCTGAGGACTTTGATTGTAGAGTTCAAGCAAATGTCACAAGAAAACAATTAAATGAGTATTTAAGAGAAGATGGAGTATTTTTTCCAATTGATCCAGGTGCAGATGCTGCTCTTGGTGGAATGGCAGCTACATCAGCTTCAGGAACAATGGCAGTTAAATATGGAACTATGAGAACTGTAATTTCAGGCCTGACAGTTGTTCTTCCAAACGGAGATATTATTAAAACAGGTGCTAGAACAAAAAAAACTTCTGCAGGATATAATCTCACAAATTTATTTATAGGTTCAGAGGGAACGCTTGGAATAATTACTGAAGTGCAATTAAGATTATCACCCATACCTGAAAGTATAATGAGTGCAGTATGCTATTTTCCAGATTTAGACTCTGCAGTTAAAGCTTCTCAAGAAGTTATTCAATATGGTGTTCCAATTGCAAGAATTGAAATGCTTAACAAAGATCAAATGGAAATTAGTATTAAATATTCAAAATTAGATAATATAAAAGCATCACCTACTCTATTTTTTGAATTCCATGGTAGTGAAGCATCAAATAATGAAAATATTGGAATTGTAGAAGAAATTTCAAAAAGTAATGGTGGAAGTGATTTTCAATGGGCGTCTTCTCCTGAAGAGCAAAAAAAATTATGGAAAGCAAGACATGATGTTTACTATTCTGTTAAAGCTTTGGGAAATGATATGAAAGTTTATTCTACAGACGTATGTGTGCCAATTTCAAGATTAGTTGAGTGTATTTCATGGGCAGAAAAAGAAGTTCAAAAGCTGGGGCTAACTGCTCCAATGGTAGGTCATGTTGGTGATGGAAATTTTCATTCTATCGTTCTTTATGATCCAGATGACGAAGATAAACAAAAAAGAATAAGACAATATAGTGATGATTTGATAAATAAAGCACTTGAACTTGAAGGAACTATAACTGGAGAACATGGTATAGGGCTTCAAAAAAAACATTACTTACTTAGAGAACATCCAGATAACGTACCTGTAATGAAATCTATTAAACGATCAATAGATGTAAATAATATAATGAATCCTGGTAAAATCTTTGATTTAAATTAATCTAACTTAATGAAAAAAATATTGGTCACAAGAAGATTGCTAAGATCTTGTGAGGACAAAGCAAAAGAGATTTTTGATGCAAATTTAAATCTTAACGATGAACTATATTCACAAAAAAAATTAATTGAAATGAGCGAAGGCTGTGACGGTATACTATCGGCTTTAACTGATAAGCTTGATGCTGATACAATCAATAAATTACCAGACTCTGTCAAAATACTATCTAACTTTGCAGTTGGATTTGGAAATATTGATTTAGAAGCAGCAAGAAATAGAGGTATAGCAGTAACTAATACTCCAGATGTTTTAACTGATGCAACAGCAGAAATTGGAGTTCTTTTAATTCTTGGTGCTTGCAGAAGAGCTTCAGAGGGAATTGAAAGAGCCAGAGAAGGTGGATGGGTTTGGTCAGCAGATTTATTAATTGGAAAACAATTAACAGGTACAAGGCTAGGTATATTAGGTATGGGAAGAATAGGACAAAAAATTGCAAAAGTTGCTAAATCCCTTGGAATGATAATTCATTATCATAACAGATCAAAACTTAGTGAGGAAAAAGAACAAGGTGCAATTTATCATGATAATTTAAAAGATCTTCTATCTGTATCAGATGTATTATCTGTATGTTGTCCAGCATCAAAAGAGACAATTGATATGATTAATAAAGACACAATCGAATATCTACCAAAGGGCGCAGTGGTTACTAATGTTGCAAGAGGAGATATAATTGAAGATGAGGCGATGGTTGATGCACTGGATAGAAGAAAAGTTTATGCAGTTGGGTTAGATGTTTATAAAAATGAGCCAAACTTAAATAAAGGTTACTATAAACATAAAAGTGCATTTATACTTCCTCATTTAGGCAGTGCTACAAAGGAAACTAGAACAGCGATGGCTAATTTAGCTATTGATAATCTTGATGAGTACTTCAAAACAGGAAACTGTAAAAATAAAGTCAATTAACAATCTCAAGTTGTATTAAGTCTTTTTATCCTCATTTTTAATAATGACTCTAAGTTACATTTGTGTTTAATTGTCGACAGTTAATTAACTATAGAGGAGAAATAAATGATTAAAGACAAAAAGTTGAAAGGTAAAAAATTACCTTCAAGACGTAAGTTCTTTAAAGCTGCTGCTGCAACTGGTGTTGCTGCTGTAGCTGCATCATCTTTAGCTGCTCCAGCTGTTGCTGCTGAAAGAATAGAAGCATCAATGGTTGCTACTTGGGGAAGAGATTTTCCAGGTCTAGGAACAGGAGCTCAAAGATTTGCACAAAGAATTGCAGATATAAGTGATGGTAGAATTCAAGTTACTTACTATGCAGCGAATGAAAGAGTTAAAGCATTTGACTCTTTTGATGAAGTTGCATCTGGTAACTCACAAATGTACCATGCTGCTGACTACTACTGGGTGAAGAAAGATCCAGCTTGGGGTTACTTTACAGCGGTACCGTTTGGTTTTACTTACACTGAAATGAATGCATGGATTAGATTTGCAGGTGGTCAACAGTTATGGGATGAACTAGCTGACAAATTTGGTCTTAAAAACTTTATGTGTGGAAGCACAGGAGTTCAAATGGGTGGATGGTTTAACAAGAAGATTAGAAGCCCTAATGACTTCAAAGGTTTAAAAATGCGTATGCCTGGTTTAGGTGGACAAGTAATTGGTAAACTTGGAGGATCTCCAGTTTCATTACCTGGTGGACAAATCTACGAAAACCTTGTGTCTGGTGCAATTGATGCAACAGAATGGGTAGGTCCATGGAATGATGAAGCTATGAAATTCCAAGAAGCTGCTAAATACTACTACTATCCTGGTATGCACGAGCCTGGATCAATGTTAGCATGTGGAACAAACAAGTCTTGGTTCACAAGCTTAAACAAATCAGATCAGTTATTGATTGAAGCTGCTGCAGCAATGGAAAACGACGTTATGATGTCTGAGTACAATGCTAAAAACGGTGCTGCTTTAGCAAGATTGATCAATGATCATGGTGTTAAACTAGAGAAGTTTAGCGACAAGGTTTATGATGGCTTTGCTGGTGCTGCTAATGAAGTGTTTGAAGAAACAAGAGCTAGCAGTGGTCTTGCTGAAAGAGTTCACTCGAGCTTCTTAAAAGCAAGAAAAGACATTGGATCTTGGACTAACTTGTCTGATTCACCTTACATTTCGCAAAGAAACAGAGCTTTAGGAATGTAATTGAGCTTAATTTAATAATTAAAAGGGCCCTTTTTGGGCCCTTTTTTTTATTTTAAAATTAAGTATTACTTTTAAAAAATTTAAAATCATATGGGTCCAGAAAATAGTAAATTGTCAACTTATTTGAGAGTTTTAAGCTACTCAGTCTTAGCATTTACTCTGGCATTTTTAATTAATAACTTATTTACAGTTTGGGGTGGTTGGCCAGGAATTAAAAAGGTTTTTTCTCATTATGATTTGTTTGGTTATAAGCAAAAGTCTTTAGAATCCTCCGATTTAACTTATGGTTATATTCAAATTTTAATATATGTAGTTTGTATTCTCTCAGTTATTTTTTATGTCTTCAAGACATACTCACAAACTTTAGTTGACGATTCAAAAATATTATCAAAATTTTCAGCGTATTTAATTAGAGGATCTTTTTGGGCTGTATTTTTAGTTGGTATAGCTGATTTCATAATTTCATTTATGGTTGTTGAAAGATTGTGGGAAGCTATATTTAGTCCTGAGGTTAAAGCTTTCATGGTAAAAGCACCAGAAAGAATAACATACATACATTTTCCAATAATATTAGTTTCATTTATAATAGGTTACTTTACAAAATCTGTTGGTTTTATATGGCTAGCAGTATTGGTAGTTTTAAGTGAATTTGTAATTGTTTTATCTAGATTTGTTTTCTCTTATGAACAAGCTTTTCAAGGAGATTTAGTTAGATTTTGGTATGCAGCTTTATATTTATTCGCAAGTGCTTATGCTTTAATTCACGAGGGTCATGTTAGAGTTGACGTACTTTATTCATCTTTTAGTGAGAAAAAAAAGGCTTGGACCAATATGGTTGGTTCAGCGTTATTAGGGGTCCCTCTTTGTTTAATAGTTTTATTTTTAGGTTTAAATGGTAAAGCAAGTATTATTAATGGACCTGTAGTTGCTTTTGAAGTTACACAACAAGGTTCTAATGGACTATACCTTCTTTATTTAATGGCAGTATATTTAGCAGTTTTTGCTGTCACAATGCTATTACAATTTACTAGCTATTTTATGTCCAGTAGCCATAAAATTATTTTTAATAATATTGAAGATCAAACTCAATCAGACAATCCAGATCAAGTCAGATTAGAAAAGGTAGAGAGTAATTAATGGAATTATTATTTTTAGCAATTCTGGTATTAATTATGATCGCAGCACTTGCCTCAGGTTATCCAGTGGCTTTTGCTCTTCCCGGTTCAGCAATAATTTCCATTGGTTTAGCTGCATTTTTTGGAGCAATATTTGAAGGAGACTCTAGTGCTTATTTCACAGTCGATGGGCCTATAGAATGGTTAGTCGCTGGAATTACTAATTTTAGAAGTAACTATTGGGATGTTGAAACAGACACTTTAATTGCAATTCCTTTGTTTATTTTCATGGGTATAATGCTTCAGAAATCTAAAATAGCTGAGGACTTACTCATTACAATGGGCCAACTGTTTGGTCCTATTCCTGGTGGACTTGGTATATCGGTAATTTTTGTAGGAGCCTTACTTGCTGCTACAACTGGAATAGTTGGAGCTACTGTTATCGCAATGGGACTAATTTCTTTACCAACAATGTTAAATAATAATTATGATCGTAAACTTGCGAGTGGTATCGTTTGTTCATCCGGAACTCTTGGACAGATAATTCCACCTTCAATTGTTTTAATTATTATTGCTGATCAATTAGCCAGTGCATCAGATGTTGCTAATAATATTAGACAAAATGATTACAAAGCAATTACTGGTGAATTTAACATGCCTGGTGAGTTTAGAGTTGGATCATCTAGTGCTGGAGACATGTTCTTGGGTGCTTTGCTACCAGGATTAGTTTTAGTAGCGTTGTATATGATATATGTATTCTTCTATGCAAGAATTAAAAAAGGTGTAGCACCTCCTGTTCCATTTAAAGGGACTTTCGATTTTAAATTTTGGTTGAGAGTTGTAGTTATAATTATCCCGCCTCTAGCACTTATATTTGCAGTATTAGGATCAATATTAATGGGAATTGCAACTGTAAACCAAGCTGGTTCTATTGGAGCAATTGGAGCAACTTTAATGGCTGGATATAGGTTGTTTGAAGGTAAGAAAAGTGCATTTTATCCTTTAATACTAATTATAGGATCAATAATACCTATTACTTTTCTGGCTTCAACTTATGAACTCAATGTAAAAAATTTAGAGGAAAGAGATTTGGGTGCTATCTACATTACAGCATTTTTTGTGATTATACTTGTTTATGGAATAGCATGGAGCTTCTGGAGAAGTTATAAAACAGATAATGTACTAAAAGAAGTTGTTACAGAAACTTGTATTACCACTTCAATGGTTTTCATAATTCTATTAGGTGCTGCAATGCTTACATCAGGATTTAGAGCATTTGGTGGAGAAGAGTTGGTTAGAGATTTTCTTCAAGATCTACCTGGAGGTTTCTGGACTCAGTTTATCGTGGTTATGGTTGTAATTTTTCTTCTAGGTTTCTTTTTAGACTTTATAGAAATTGCTGTTGTAGTAGTTCCGATTATTGCACCAATATTACTTGCTGAAACAGGAGCAAATGTTACAGCAGTATGGCTTGGAGTAATGATAGGTGTAAATCTTCAGACATCATTCTTAACCCCTCCATTTGGATTTGCTTTGTTTTATCTAAAAGGTGTAGCCCCAAAAATAATTCAGACATTGGATATATGGAAAGGTGTAGTGCCTTTCATAGCGCTACAGCTAATTGGCCTTGGAATTGTTGGTTTTTATCCAAGTCTTGTTAATTATCTGCCCAACAGAGTTTATTTAACATCAAATGTTGCTCCACCTCCAATGAACCCTAAACTTCAATACTGTTTGCAAGAATACAAATTTGCAAACTTTGAAACTAACGGAGATCAAATTAAAACTAGTATTAATGAATTTGATGATATCATTTTAGCAAATTTACCCGCAGATAAATTAAGTTACTTCCAACGTCATGTTGATAATTCTAAATATTCTTTTGAATTGGTAGATGAAGTTAAGAGTGCTCAGTCAATCTATGATGACTATGCGGTTGATTATAGAGATTTACATTTTAAAACAAGAAAAAAACAAAAGAAAATTTTAAAATTAAATAAAAAGATAGATAAGTTTAAAGCTGAAATAAGAAATCTAGATGATGAGGATGTATCAGATAAAAATAAAATTTTGCAAAAAATTGAAAATGTTAAACTAGAGATAGAAGAAATTCAAAATACAATTCCTCAGGAGTGGAAAGCTAAAAATGATGAGTTTAATAAAATTAATAAAGCAAAAAATTTAGCTGTAAAAAAATATAAAAAGACTGTGGATAATGCATATGAAGATTTATTATTAATTAAGGAATTTATAAATGATGGTGAAAAATTTGAAGAATTAAGTCAAGATATGAAACTTCTTAAGTCAAAAATAGATAATAGAGGTTATATTGATGCAATAGAATTTATTGATAATATTTTTGAAAAAGTTGGAGAAATTTCAGGATCAGATGAATTTGCTGATAAGCTAGATTATTTAATTACCCTTATGGATGAAGATGAAGTTGATTTCGAAAAACTTCAAAGTTCAGCAAATGATACTTATGTTTTATTCCAGCAAGAGATTGACTGGAGAAAAAATTTTAAGAAAAAGCACATGGATAAAATAATTGCTCATGATAAAGTTATTAGTGAAACTATTGGATTACGTCTGCAATCAAAACTTACAAAAGAGCAAGCGATTTATGTCTCAAGATGTAATTCAATACATAGAGACATTTCTCTAAACTTTTAATTAATTCGTAATCTGATCAATTATTTTCGATCTTTTATATAATCCTAAGCCTTCAGCTTTTTGTTTTAACTTGTTGTATTCAGACTTTAAGTTTTCAGTATTTACATTAATTTTATTTCCAATTTCAATTATTGATCCAATGATTGGATCAATTTCTAGGGGACGTTTTGCATGTAAATCTTGAGTAGTTGATGGTTTATGCCCTTTTATTGAAATTGCTGCCTTAATTCTATGATCTATCGAAACATTAAATTTAACGCCAATTTTTTCTCCCACTGACTGACACTCTTCCATCAATTTTCTCACAATTTTCAATAGTTCTGGGTCGTTACCAATTTCATCTAAAGATTTATCATGTAGTGCACTCACAATATTAAATGAGCAATTACCCCAGAGCTTTATCCAAATTTCATCTCTTAGATTACTTTTTTGTGGAGCTTTTAAACCTCCTGCAATTAATAAGTCTGCAATAATTTTAAGTCTTTCTGATTTTGACCCATCTGGTTCGCCTAATGTAAATCTTTCACCGCCATTGTGTTTAATAACACCAGGTTCAGTAATTTCAGCTGCTGGATAAACTACACATCCAAGAGCCCTTGAAGGTCTCAAAGAATTCCAAATTTTACCATTAGGATCAACACTATCTATATGTTTCTCATCTAAGTTTGTGCCCGTGTTAGCTTTATGAAAATACCACCAAGGTAAGCCATTCACAGCAGATATTATAGTTGTATTTTCTCCAATTAAGCTTTGAAGAGACTCAACTATATTAGAAATTGCATGAGCTTTTACTGAAATAAAAATATAATCTTGAATTCCAAGTTCTTTAGGATCATCTGTTACTTTTAATTTAAAGTTTTCTGTTTTATCTTTTTTAATTAATGTTAAACCATTCTCTTGTATAGCTTTTTTGTGTGGACCTCTGGCTATAAGTGATAAATCAATATTATTTTTACTCAAACATGCAGCTAAATATCCACCAATTGATCCTGCACCAAATATACAAACTTTTATCATTAATTATTTAAACCAAATTTTTTTGCTAAAACATTTCTTTGTAATTTTCCTGTTGCTCCTTTTGGAATTTCTTCAACAAAAAAAATTTTTTTTGGTATCTTAAACTTAGCAAGTTTTTCTTTAGCATATTCTAAAACATCATTTTCTGAACATATCTCACCACTTTTTATTATAATTGCACTAGCAATGTTTTCTCCAAGCATTTTGTCTTCATACCCAAAACAAACTGCTTGATCTATTAATGGATGGTCCATTAATACATTATCAATTTCTAATGGAGATATTTTTTCTCCACCTTTATTAATAATTTCTTTCAATCTTCCTGAAATCTTTAAATAACCCTCATTATCGAAATAACCTTGATCGCCAGTTCTAAACCAACCATTGGTAAAACTTGTTTTGTTTGCTTCTTCATTATTATCATATCCAAGAGTTACATTTTCACCTTTTATACACACTTCTCCTTCATCACCTTGTTTTAGCACTTCCCCATTTTCATTCATAATACATACCTCTGGACCTGCTGGAAGGCCTACAAATCCTGCTTTTTGTTGCTTAGGTGGTAATGGATTAGAAGTCATTTGATGAGTAGCTTCTGTCATACCGTATGCTTCAATTACTGGACAACTAAAAACATCATTTAAATCATTAAATACTGCTGGTGGTAAAGATGCAGATGATGACCTAATTAATCTTAGTTCTAGCCCCTTAGCAATTTCTAAATTTTTATGTGCTCTTAACAAAATAGTTTGATGCATTGTGGGTACTCCAGAGTACCAAGTTATTTTTTCTGATTTAGCTATATCTAAAAACTTGATAGCATTAAAACCATTTGACGCACATACAGATGCACCAGCTTTCATTGATGAAGCTAAAATAGCAATTAGACCATGTATATGAAAAAGTGGCATAATATTAAGACAATGGTCATTTTCTGAAAGATTTAAACTTTTAGAAATATTTTCTGCTGAAGAAAAAATATTTTTATTTGTTAAAGGAACAATCTTTGGTCTCGATGTAGTGCCAGAAGTGTGTAGCACTAATGCTTCATCACTTTCATTGGGTAAAGAATATTCACTTTCCTTTTTGTAAATATTAAATATTCCTGAAGGTCCATCCTTTTCAGGATCAATTTCACATAATTCTATTTTTAATTTTTTTGCTACATCTACAACTGGATTTTCAGAATTTTTCTCAACCAAAACAATTTTTGGATTTAAATCTTTTAAATAAAATTCATACTCCTCAGATTTATATAATGGATTTAAAGGGGCAGCAGACATATAGCTTGAAATAGCCAAAAAACTTGAAGCCATGTACGGTCCATTTGGTAAAACTATCGCTGCTCTATCTTTGTTTGATAATCCATTTCCAGCCAGTTGTTTAGAAATTTTATTGATAAATAATTTTAAATCTTTGTAACTTAGTTTTGTACTGATTTCAGAGGTTAGAGCAATATTTTCATCATTCACATTTTCAAAAATGTTTCTAACAATTCTTTTTGACATTATTTAGTACCCTTTTGCGTAACCGTCTTTTCTAGGATCAGATCCTCCTAAAAGGTCCCCTTCTGATCGATTTATTTTAATAGCTTGACCTCCACCATGAGTACCATCAATATACTCAACATTATGACCGATTTCTTTCAATTCATTAAAAATTTGATTATCGACTGATTTTTCAAGCTTATAAATATTGTTAAAATGAAAAGCTCTTGGAAAACTTAAAGCCTCTTGAGGACCCATACCGTAATCAATCATATTATTTAAAACATGCACCTGTCCTACTGGTTGATATTGTCCTCCCATAACTCCATAACTCAAAGTTGTGTTGTTATCTTTGTCAATGACCATACCTGGAATAATAGTGTGTAATGGTCTTTTTAAGCCCTCAATACAGTTTGGATGTCCATGCTCTACTCTGAAATTTGTACCCCTGTTATGTAAAAGTATTCCACTTTTATTTGTAGTGATACCTGATCCAAATACGTAACAAACTGAATTAATGATGGACACACTATTTAAGTCTTTATCTACAACTGTTAGATAAATAGTTTCTGGGTGAGCTGGAATATTTAAGTCACCAACATCACTGCATGAATTGAGCTTAATTTTATTAAAAATATCCTCAATATTTTTATCACTTAAAATTTCATCTAAATCAAAATTTACAAAATTTGGATCGCCTAAGCTTGTTTCTTTAACTTTATAAGCTTGTTTTGTAACTTCAGCTTCAAGATGAAATCTTTCTGTACTGTTGAATTTATAGTTATGAATATTTAGTTTTTCTAACAATTTCATCATAATCAAAACAGTTACGCCAGGTCCATTTGGAGGACATTGATGAATAAAATCACCCTTATAACTAGATTTTATTGTTTCTGATCTTATTGTGTTCTGTTTAGAAAAATCCTCAAAAGTATGTACACCCCCTAATTCATTTAAACTTTCAATTATATCTTTTGCAGTTTCACCCTCATAAAATTCTTTACTTCCTTTTTTACCAATTGCCTCTAATGTTTTTCCTAATGGAATATTTTTCATTAATTCATTTTCTTGATAAGTACGACCTTCTTTCAAAAAAATTTTTTTAGAATTGTCATTTCCATTAATTTTATTTAAACTATTATGCCAAGCATTTGACACTACTTTAGAAATCTTGTGACCATTTTTTGCAATCTCAATTGCACCTGTAAATAATTGTTCAAAATCTAATTTTCCAAATTCTTTATGAATAGTTTCCCAAGCATGAACTGCACCAGGAATCGTTACTGAATGAGGACTTGTTAATCCAATTTTATCTATATTTTTTTCCTTGAAGAAATCATAATTTAATTTTTCTGGTGCTAACCCAGATCCATTAAAAGATACTGCATCCTTATTATTCATTTTGACAATTGCAAAACAGTCTCCACCAATACTTGTTGCATTAGGCTCAACTACAGATAAAACAATTGAAGCTGCTATAGAAGCATCTACTGCATTTCCACCCATTTTTAGTATTTTTAAGGCTTCTTCGGTTGCTAATGGATGAGAAGTTGCAGCCATAGCATTTGCTGAGTGTGCATCTTTATCTTTTGTTGATTGATTATTCATAGTACAGATTAAATCTCAAAAATTTATAAATGATTACTAAAGTAAATAAAAGCATTATCATATTTTGTATTTTTGCCTTTGGTTTTTTATTATCAAATCTTGTTAGATCTATTACTGCAACATTAACACCGGTCCTGACATATGAATTCGATTTAACAGCAGGGAATTTAGGACTGTTAGCAGGAGGCTATTTTATTGGCTTTTCAATTATGCAAGTCCCAATAGGACTACTACTTGATAAATTTGGACCAAAAAAGGTTGTTGGGTATTTTTTAGTAATTGCATTGGTAGGAACCGTATCATTTGCATTAGCAAAAAGTTTTTCTGGATTGCTTATTTCAAGAATATTTATTGGGATCGGTGTGAGTGCTTGTATGATGGGACCTCTAACGGGATACAGAGTTTGGTTTGCTGAAAAATATCAACAGCGCGCTAATTCATGGATGTTAATGGTAGCAAATATAGGTTTTGTATCATCTACTTTACCTGTCCAAATTTTATTACCATACATAGGATGGAGATGGATTTTCATTTTAATAGCTATACTTATTTTAATAAGTATTATTTTAATTTTCTTATTTACTCCTAATTGGGAACAGAAAGAAAACTTCACTATTGATGAAGAAAAAAAAGGTTTAGCACAAATTTGGAAGAATAAGTTTTTTATCAGTATGGTACCATTAGCATTTATTAATTATGGTGGTATACAGGCAATCCAAACGCTTTGGGCCGGTCCTTGGATGCTAAATATTACAGGCTATTCTCCATTTCAAAGTGCTACAGGCTTGTTTTGGATCAATGTAACTATGTTAGTATCATACTTTTTATGGGGATATATTCTCCCCAAACTCTCTGATTATGGAATAAGTAGTGTTAAACTTATTAAATTTGGACTCCCAATAAGTTACTTTGTTTTTTTTCTAATAATCTTTTTTGGTCCTAAAGCTGGAGCTTTTTTATTTGCAATATACATTATGACTTCAATTGTAATTTCTCTAACTCAACCAGCAATAGCTTTAAACTTTTCACAAAATTTAGCAGGCAAGTCACTTACTTCATATAATGTATTTATTCATTCAGGAACATTCTTTATGCAATGGGGTATTGGATTATTTATAGACTTATTTAATTCTAAAGGATTTAATATTGTAAGTAGCTATAGAATTTCTTTTTCAATTTTTTTAATTCTTTGTATATTAAGTTATATTTTTTTCATTTATCTAAATAGAAATAATGATTAATAAAAAAATGACACTAACAAATATATTATTATTAATATTAATAATTTATACTTTTATTTGCATTTTTATTTTTTTTTATCAAAGAAATCTTCTGTACCATCCAGGAGAAAATAATTATTTAGACGAAGGACCTTTAAATCACAAAATAGAAAAGGTATTTATTAACTCTGAAAGTAGTTTGGTCGGATGGCACTTTCAAAAGAACGAAAATTATAAGACTATATTACTTTTTCATGGCAATGCTGGTAAACTTGATAATCGTATTTATAAGTTAAATGAATTCTCAAAAATGAATGTTAACTATTTGATATTTGCTTATAGGGGATTTAGTGGAAATGATGGAAAACCTTCAGAAATAGGCCTTTATGAAGATGCTTTGGCAGCAAAGAAATGGCTAAATTCTAAGAAAATTGAAGATAAAAATATAATCTTGTACGGGGAGTCGTTGGGTACAGCAATTGCATTAAATCTAGCACAAGATTATTCTTTTAGTGGTGTGATATTAGAGTCACCGTTCACATCTATGGAAATACTAGCAAAAAGTTATTATCCATATTTGCCAGTTAAATATTTGTTAAAAGATAAATACAATTCGATTAGCAAATTGAATAAAAATACATCTCCAATTCTTGTAATGCATGGTATGAAAGATAAAATTGTGCCATTTAAAATGGGAAAAGAAATTTATGATAAATTTAATGGAAAAAAATCAAGTTTTTTTGTTGAAAATGATGATCATATGATGGATTTTAACGAAAATCTCATAAACTCAATTGAGTTATTTGTTACAGAATTAAATTAAGACACAATTCAAACAAATATTAAGCAACTTTATATTTTTAAAGTCATATATGGCAAGAATTTTATCTATATTTATTGTAATTTTTTTTTCAAATTTTTCTTACGCTGAAATTAGCAACGAAACTAGGAATAAATATTTTTATGTTGGTAAAATGAAATCATATAATAGTCAATTTACATTATATTTCAAAACAAGAGACAAAGCCATTTTGGCTAGTGGAGAAGATGCAAACTATATTAATGATTATCCACAAGATCTATACATTTATAATCATAATTCAAAAGAGGATTTCCCTTTACTAACATATGAATGGTTTCCTAAAAAAGTTAAAAAACTTGTAAAAAATTATACCTATCCAGTTTTTCCTGAGGACTTTGCATATTATTTAATGAAAGATAATAATACTTTAATTTTAGTAAGTGGTAAAAAAAATTTTCATCAAAATCTAGAATATAATATTCAGTCTAAAAAATTAAAAAATTTCGAGAATGATGGGAAACTAAATTTCATTATTTCAAGTTATGCAAAAGTTTGTGGATATGAAACAAATAAGAATAATTTTGAATGTTCTATTGAAAAGCCTTTAATTTCTAAAAATCTAATTAATTAAATTGAGTAAATGCATCTGCAAATTGTTCAGCATTGAAAATTTGTAAATCGTCTTCTTTTTCTCCAAGTCCAAGGCCTAAAATTGGAACCTTATATTTTTTTGAAATCGCAATTAGTACTCCTCCTTTTGCTGTCCCATCAAGTTTTGTCATAATTAAACCAGTAATTTTTATAATTTTATCAAATTCTTCAAGTTGATTTATTATATTTTGTCCGGAGGTTGCATCTAGAACTAAAACAACATCATGTGGTGCACTTTCATCTGTTTTTTTTATAACATTTGCAATTTTTTTGAATTCATCCATTAAATTTTTCTTATTTTGCAATCTGCCAGCGGTATCAATTAGTACCCGTCTAATATTGTTGTTTTTTGCATGTTCTATCGCCTTGTAAGCTACTGAAGCAGGGTCAGACCCTGAATTTGATTTGATAATTGTCGCTCCAATCTTATCAGACCAAGACTCTAATTGTTCTATTGCTGCTGCCCTAAAGGTATCACAAGCAGAAAATATTACTTCTGAGCCGTTATCTTTAAATATTTTACCAATTTTACCGATAGTGGTCGTCTTACCTACCCCATTTACACCAGAAATTAATGTTACGTTTAAATTTTCTTTATTTTCAAAAAAATCTTTTCTTTCTAAGGGTACCATTAACTCTAAAATATATTCTTTTAAAATAGCATTTATTTCCTCAACCGCATTTTTCTTAGGATCAATTTTTTTTTGAGAGATAATATTTTTTATTTCAGCTGAAGCGTCAATGCCAACATCAGAACTAATCAAAAATTCCTCTATTTTGTTTAATGTTACATCATCAATTTCTTTTTTTACTATTATATCTCTAAGCCCTGAGGAAATATTATCAGCACTTTTTTTAAAACCTAATTTAAACTTTTCGAAAATACCCATTAAATATTTATATCTATTTCTCTAATACTAGATACAGGTCCTTTCATATGAATTTGTTGACTTTCATCAATAGAAATTATTAATTTTCCTAAAGTGAATTCAATTTCAGTTCTAGAATTTTCTAACTTTTCTAAATTTGCAGCCACTGCTGTTGCGCACGCAGCAGTTCCACATGCTTTTGTTAAACCTGCGCCTCTTTCCCAAACTTTAATTTTATAATGATTTTT
>CACLST010000018.1 GCA_902609675.1 uncultured Pelagibacteraceae bacterium
TGGATTAAATAATATTATTTTTACTAACAACGATAGTGCTTATGAAACTGCAGTGTCTTTATTTGAAAAGGGAATATCAGTAAAGATTGTTGATATTAGAAAAAAATCTTCATCAAATATTGTTAAAAATGCTGAAGACCTAGGAATTAAAATATATTGGCACTCTACAGTGGTTAATACTTTTGGCTACAAAAAGATAAAATCAATAGAAATTATGAATTTATCAGAAGATGGATCAAATGTTACTGGAAATAAACATAAAATTCAGTGTGATTGTTTATCAATAAGTGGTGGTTGGACACCCATGGTACATATGCATACACAATCAGGAGGAAAATTAGATTTTAGAGAAATAGATCAAGTATTTGTTCCAAGTGAAAAAAGTGAAAATCATATAAATGTTGGATCATGTAACGGTGATTTTGAACTAGAAGAAATAGTTCAAAATACAAATAATAAAGTTAAAAAATTTTTAAACATTAATGAAAGTGGTTTTGATAAAATTTCAGTTTTATGTTCAAAAGAGTTAGAGAAGAAAAATATATGGCTGTTACCAAATACTATATCAGAGGGTAAAACTAAATCTTTTATAGATTTTCAAAATGATTCGACAGCGAAAGATATAAAGTTAGCACTTAGAGAAGGTTTTAAATCAATAGAACATGTAAAGAGATATACAACAACTGGAATGGCTACAGATCAAGGTAAATTATCGAATATGCATGCTCTGGGGATTATTTCTGACACAGCTGGAGTAAAAATGGGTACCTTAGGTACAACTACTTTTAGGCCACCATTTACACCATTAACTTTTGGAGCAATTGTAGGAAGAAGTGTTGGAAAATTTTTTGATGTTGTGAGAAAAACCTCAATTCATGAATGGCACGTTCAAAATAATGCAAAGTTTGAAAACGTTGGGCAATGGAAAAGACCATGGTACTACCCTATTAATAATGAAAATCTTCATGAAGCAGTTCAAAGAGAAAGTAAAACTGCAAGAGATAGTGCTGGAATTTTAGATGCTTCTACATTAGGAAAAATAGATATTCAGGGATCTGATGCTTCTGAATTTTTAAATAGAGTTTATACAAATGCTTGGTCAAAATTAGGAATTGGGAAATGCCGATATGGTTTAATGTTAAATGAAGATGGTATGGTTTATGATGATGGTGTAACCACAAGATTGGGTGAAAATCACTATTTAATGACCACAACTACTGGTGGCGCAGCAAATGTTCTTTCTAAACTTGAAGACTATTTACAAACAGAATGGCCAGAATTAGATGTTTACTTAACGTCTGTTACTGATCACTATTCTACAGCGAGTATTTGTGGTCCAAATTCAAAAAAAATATTGAAAAAATTATTTCCTAATAAAGATTTCAGTGATGAAGCCTTTCCTCACATGTCTTACCAAGACGCAATAATTGACAAAATTGAATGTAGAATAATGAGAATAAGTTTCACAGGAGAGCTTAGTTATGAAATTAATATAGAGTCAAAATATGGTAAATCATTATGGGAAAACTGTATCAGGGCAGGAGAAGAATACAAAATTACTCCTTATGGAACAGAAACAATGCATTTATTAAGGGCTGAAAAAGGTTTTATTATTGTTGGTCAAGACACAGATGGAACTATGACTCCAATTGATCTTCAGATGGATTGGATAGTTAGTAAAAAAAAATATGACTTTATAGGTAAAAGATCACTTTATAGAAGTGATACAATAAGAGAGGATAGAAAACAGCTTGTTGGATTGCTTACAGATGACCCCAATGAAATATTAGAAGAAGGTGCTCAGATAGTTTCTGAATTAGATAAGAAACCTGTCGAAATGATTGGACATGTAACGTCAAGCTATTTTAGCCCTAATTTAAATAAATCGATTGCATTAGCAGTTGTTAAAGGTGGAAAAAAGATGAAAGGTCAAAAACTTTTTGTTCCTATGGAAAACAAAAATATCAATGTAACAGTTTCAGATTTTATTTTTTTAGATAAAGAAAACAAGAGGATCAATGCTTAATCCAGAATATCCTAACTTTGAAAAAAAATCATTAGATGATCTTGAGTTAACATTATCTGAGCCAATTAAAAAAATAAATATTAGAGGAAAAAAAAAGGATTTTTTTACAAAAGTTGGAAAGATTTTATCAATTATCTTACCAATTGAACCAAATACTAGTTCATCAAATCAGCAATTTAATGCTCTTTGGCTAAGTCCAGATGAATGGTTAGTATATTTTAATGAAGAGAATAACAATGTTTACAATAATCTTTTTAACGAAATTTCTAGATTAAATTTTGGCTCAATAGTTGATGTTTCTAATCATTGGATATGTATTAATATAAAGGGTAAAAAGACTTTTGATTTACTTTCATCAGGGTCTCCTTTTAACTTCAATAATTTTAAAAATACTAAAAATTCTGTAACACAAACATTGATAAATCATACAGATGTAATTATTCATCATACTGAAATAAATGAAATAAATCTTTTTGTTAGAAGATCATTCTCAGAAGATTTATGGTTGTGGATTAAGGATAGCGCTAGGTTTATCTAATTTTTTTTTTATATAATAACTTACATAACTAAATAATAGTATTGAAAGCGTCCATTGAAAAATAAACCACAACCAAAAGAAACTATCAAAATCTGCAGATAGATATTTGGCTAAATAAAAAACACATATTGGAACAAGAACATTTCGTAACATATTATTTATCATTGCATAATTAGATTTTTTTAATCCCATAAAAAAACCATTTGATAAAAAGAAAATTGGATATGCGGGTAAAATAAATGCTGCAATTTTTAAATATCTACGTCCATATTCTAAAACAGTTTCATCATTAGAGAAAAGCCTTGGTATTATATCTGCTGTGAAATAAACTAATATTCCAGAAAAAATCATTAATAAAAGGCCATATTTAACAGATACAAAATAAGTCTCTTTCACTCTTTCGAAGTGATTAGCGCCATAATTTTGAGCTATAATTGAGATAATTGCAGTATTAATTCCTAATATAGGAAGTAAAACAACTTGCTCTATTCTCGTAGCTGCACCATAACCAGCTACTGCCAATTCACTTGTTTGACCAACATAAGTAAAAATAAATGTAGCAGCAACTGCATATCCACATATGGCGATTGATATTGGCATTGATTGAAAAAATATATTTTTTAAGAATGTTAATTTAATTATAAAAAATTCCTTGGTAATTTTTTTTACTCTTGGATTTTGTAAGACTTTATATAGAATAATCGCGAATGCTATAAATTGGGCTATAATTGTTGATAGACCTATCCCCATCATACCAAAAGCAGGAATAAATAGAAAACCAAATATTAGTACTGGATTTAAAATTATATTTAGAAGAAAACTTAAAACCAAAACATTTCTGTATGTTTTAGTATCACCTTCTGCATGTAATAAAGAGTTAAGTGATACAACAAGGAAAAAAAGAAATGATCCATAAAACATAATATTTGTATATTGTAGTCCTAAATTTGTAATTTCTTCAGTCGAACCCATTATGTTAAAAACTCTTTCAGCAAAATATAAACCTATGCCTGTAATAAAAACTGATATGATCAGCCCATAGATAATAATGTGGGTAAAATAATAAGAGACATTTTTTTCATTTTTTTCTCCAATACTATTACCTATTAATGAGGTTCCCCCAACAGTTACTCCAATAGATGTTGCTACAATTATAAAATAGATTGGAAATGATTTACTGAGAGCCGAAAGTGCTTCTGGTGAAATTAATCCTGAATAAAAAGTATCAACAATATTGTATAAGGTTTGAAAAAGTGTACCTACACTTGCTGGTATTGCAAGTTTTCTAACAAGCAAAGGTATATTTTCTTTTAGCAAATCCATAATGTTATAATTTAATTAATATTCTTTTTTAAAGATATGTCTCTTGCTAGTTTTTTTTGCAAGTATTATTTGTTTTTGTCTCATTGCAAATCTTGATTTTTGATCATCTGTTAAGTGATCGTGACATTTTGGACAATGAATACCTTCCAAATATTTAGAAGATTTTTTTTCTTTAACAGATAGAGGTTTTCTGCATCCACTACAAACTGAATAACTGCCCTGCTTTAAACCATGTTTTATTGAAACTCTATTGTCAAAAACAAAACATTCACCACTCCATTGACTATTTTTTTTATCAATATTATTCAGATAATTAATAATTCCACCTTTTAAAACATATACATTTTTAAAACCTTTTTTTTTCAAATAAATATTTGCTTTTTCACATCTGATGCCACCAGTGCAAAACATTGCTATATTTTCACTTTTTTTAAATTGATTTAAATATTTAGGAAATTGACGAAAGTTTTCTACATTTGGATTTAAAGATTTTTTAAAAGTTCCCACATCAAACTCAAAAGATTTCCGTGCATCTATCAAAACCGTATCATTTTTTTTAATTATTTTATTCCATTCTCTTGGATTAAGGTTGTTCTTGGGGTATTTGTAGTTTCTAACTTTAAAACCCATTGGAACAACCTCCTTTTTAATTTTAACTTTTGGTTTATGAAATGGATTAAATTTACTATTAGAATTATTTTCTGAATTATATTTTTTAATAGATAATATTTTTTTTAAAAGTTTATTAAATTTTAAAAGGTTATTATTTTTGGCTGAAATTGTTCCATTTACACCCTCTGATGAAATAATTATTGTTCCACTAATTCCATAATCTTTTAGATTATTCTCTAACTTTTTTTTTAATTTTTTTAGATTATTAATTTTTTTGAATTTATAAAAACCAAAAATATTAAACATTATAAAACTCTACAAACAGTCATTCCATCTCCCAATGGGATAATTATTTGTTCTACCCTTTCATCACTTGAAACATACTCATTTAATTCTCTTATATTTAATGTAAATTTATCTATTTTATCTTCATCTACGACTGCACCATGCCATAAAACATTATCAATGATGATTAAACCACCTTTATTAATCATCTTAATTGATTTTTCATAATATTCTTTATAGTTGAGCTTATCTGCATCAATAAAAACCATATCATATTTTTGGTTTTTTAATTCATCTAAACTATCTAGTGCAGGTTTTACAATCGTTTGAATTTTTTTATCTTGTTTAGCTTTCTTAAAAAAACTTACTGCAATCTTGCTAGTCTCTTTGTCTTTATCAAGTGCAGTAAGTTTTCCATCCTCTGGTAGTGCTAGAGCAATAGAAAGTGCACTTAAACCAGTAAAAGTTCCAATCTCAAGCACATTTTTTATATTAGATATTTTTATTATTAAATGGAGAAAATGACATTGAGATATCGCTACTTGCATTCTCTTTTTATTTCCAAGTGTGTTATTATAATCTATGATTTCTTTTTGAACTGGGCTTAGTTTAAAACTAAAATTATTTATATATTTTTCAATTTTTTTAGAAATTTCAATGTTATTACCCATTTATTTTAACTATATAATGACTATAGGTTTCGTTAAAATTAAAGTTTCTTCTTTAATATTTCATTAATTAATTGAGGGTTAGCTTTTCCACCAGAAGCTTTCATTGCTTGCCCCACAAAAAAACCGAATAGCTTTTCTTTTCCTTGTTTATATTCAATGGCTTTTTCTCTGTTATCGTTGATTATTTTATCAATTAATGCCTCTAGTGCTTTTGGATCACTTTGTTGCTTTAGCCCTTTTTCCTCAACAATTATTTGAGGGTCTATGTCACCATCCAGCATTAATTCAAATATTGTCTTAGCAATTTTACCTGAAATAGTTCCGTTTTTTATTAAATTAATCAATTTTGCTAAATTTTTTGCACTTATTGGACTATTAGCAATTTCAATATTTTTATTATTTAAAACAGCAAATAATTCTCCTGTAATCCAATTTACAGCTAGTTTCATATCTCGGTTTTTGCCCATTTTAGCAACAACTTCTTCAAAATATTTAGCTGTATCAATATCAGAGACTAATATAGTTGCTTCATAAGGAGAAATTTTAAACTCATCAATAAACCTTTTCTTTTTGTCATCTGGTAATTCAGGGATTTCAGATTTTAGTTGATCAATAAAATCATCCGTAATTTCTAGTGGAAGTAAATCTGGATCCGGAAAGTATCTATAATCATGAGCATCTTCTTTTGACCTCATTGATCTTGTTTCATTTTTTTTTGTATCAAAAAGTCTTGTTTCTTGATCTATTTCCTCACCTTCTTCTATTAAATCAACTTGTCTATTTGCTTCATAAATAATTGCCATTTGCATGAACTTTATAGAATTAACATTTTTTATTTCACATCTTGTCCCTAAATCTGTTGAGCCTTTTATTCTTACAGACACATTAACATCTGCTCTCAATGATCCCTCTTGCATATTCCCATCGCAGGTTCCTAAATATCTCATAATTGATCTAAGTTTTTTTATATAAGCATTCACTTCATCTGGTGATCTTAGATCAGGCTTACTAACAATTTCCATTAAAGCTACACCCGATCTGTTAAGATCAACTAGTGTGTTATTTGGATCTACATCATGAATACTTTTTCCTGCATCCTGCTCTAAATGTAATCTTTCTATTCCAACATGTTTTTGACCTTCGGGCATATCCAAAATAACATTACCCTCACCCACAATTGGGTATTTATATTGTGAAATTTGATACCCCTGGGGTAAATCTGCATAAAAATAATTCTTTCTATCAAAAACAGATTTATTATTGATCTTAGCTTTTAAACCAATGCCAGTTCTTATAGCTTGTTTAACACAATATTCATTAATTACTGGAAGCATTCCTGGAAACGCTGCATCAACTAAACTTACTTGTGTGTTAGGTTCAGCACCAAATTTTGTAGCGGAAGATGAAAAAAGTTTTGAATTTGATGTTACTTGCGCATGGACTTCAAGCCCTATAACAACTTCATAAACATTATCATTTCGCTCAATTAAATATTCCAAATTATTTTTAGACATTATTCCATCCACCAATCAGTTATATTAGTTTTATAATTGATTTTTTCCTCCATTGAATAAGCAATATTTAAAACTGTTTGTTCATCAAACGGTTTACCTATTATTTGTAAACCTAATGGATAATTATTTTTATCTACACCTGCTGGTATTGAAATCCCGGGTAAACCTGCAAGGTTTACTGGAACAGTAAATATATCATTTAAATACATTGAAACTGGATCATTAGATTTTTCTCCTATTTTAAATGCAGAACTAGGTGTAGAAGGTGTCAAAATAGCATCTACTTTATTATAAGCTTGATCGAAATCTTGTTTGATTAATTGTCTAACTTTTTGAGCTTTAAGATAGTAAGCATCATAATATCCAGAAGACAAAACATAGGTGCCAATCATTATCCTTCTCTTTACTTCTTCACCAAAACCTTCTGATCTAGTTTTTTCATACATATCAATTAAACTTTTCCCGGAAGATCTTAGACCATATTTAACACCATCATATCTTGCTAAATTAGATGATGCTTCTGCTGGCGCTACAATATAATAAGTAGGCAAAGCATAACTTGTGTGAGGTAATGAAATGTCAATTATTTCGGCTCCACAATCTTTTGCATATTCAATACCTTTTTTCCAAAGACTCTCAATTTCGCCTGGCATCCCATCAACTCTGTATTCTTTTGGGATTCCAATTTTTATACCTTTGATATTTCTAGTTAGTTCTGATGAATAATTATTTCTTTGAAAATCAATTGAAGTTGAATCTTTCTTATCAAATGATGAGATCACTTCTAAAAGAATGGAGCTATCTTTTACATCTTTACTCATCGGACCTGCTTGATCTAGAGATGAGGCAAAGGCAACAATTCCATATCTAGAACAGCTTCCATAAGTAGGTTTTAGACCTACAGTTCCAGTAAAGGAGGCTGGCTGCCTAATAGATCCACCAGTATCAGTTCCTATTGTTATAGGTGTTAAATTAGCTGCTAAAGCCGATGAAGAACCACCAGATGATCCACCTGGAACTAAATCTTTTGCAATTGGGTTTTGAACATTACCAAAAAAACTTGTTTCATTGGATGAGCCCATTGCAAATTCATCACAATTAAGTTTGCCGAGCAAAATACCACCTTCATTCCATATATTTTGTGTTACAGTAGATTCATAGCTAGGCACAAAATTATTTAAGATATTGCTTCCAGCTGTTGTTCTTACTTCATTTGTACAAAATAGATCTTTTACAGCAATTGGAATGCCCGGAAGTTTTAAATCAAAATTTGGTTTGTTATCAAACTCTTTTGAAAGTTTAAGACAATTTTCAAAATTTTCAGTTACATATGCATTTAGTTTTTTTGATTTTTCAGATCTATCGATAAAAGATTTTGCAACTTCATTTGATGATATATTCTTTTCTTTAATATTTTTAATTAATTCAAAAAGGCTCAAAGATGTTATTTCTGTCATTATTCGACTACTTTCGGCACAACGAAAAAATCATCATTTTTTTCAGGAGAATTTTTAAGAATCTTTTCTCTTATATTGTCGCTTGTTATTTTATCTTCTCTGAATCTTAAAGTTGTTTCAGCTATAGAGGTTAATGGTTCAACATTTTCTGTTTTAAGCTCGTTTAATTTTTCAATAAATTCAAATATAGAATTCATGTCATTTGCTAATTTTTCAGCTTTTTTCTCTTCAAGTGAGATCCTTGCTAATTTTGATATGTGTTTTACTGTTTTAAGATCTATCGTCATATGGTAAAAAATAATGTCGCAAACTACCACTTAAGTTAAAAATATACAATATGATCACAATTGATGAATTCAAAAACAAATTATCAAGTGGTTCAAGAATATTGGGTATAGATTTAGGTACAAAAAGGATCGGGATTGCCATTAGTGATTATAATCAAAAAATTGCCACTCCTCTCCAAACTTTAGATAAATCTAAACAAGGGAAATTAATTGATGAACTAGAAAGTATTATTACAGAAAATGGCATAAAAGGAATTATTATAGGTAATCCAATAAATATGGATGGCACTTACGGAAAATCTTCACAATCAGCTAAAGATACAGCAATCAATATTTCAAATAAAATTGATATTCCTGTGTGTTTGTGGGATGAAAGATTATCTACTGTTGGTGCTTTCAATTTATCAAGTGAATTAGATATAAATGTCAGTAAAAGAGAGAAAGATATTGATAAGTTTGCAGCAGCTTTTATTTTACAAGGTGCTTTAGATTTTATTCAAAATTAATGGTTGCATAGTTAATACTATATAGTTATAGAGTTAATTTTAATGGCAACTAAATCCAAAAAAGCTATTAAAATATCCCAAAAACATTTATTAGGTATCCAGGATTTATCTGTTACTGATGTTAACACTATACTAAATGAGGCCTCTAAATTCATAGAATTAAATAAAAGTAAAAATAAAAAAATTGATATTTTAAAAGGGAAAACTCAAATAAACTTATTTTTTGAACCATCAACAAGAACACAGAGTTCATTCGAATTAGCAGGAAAAAGATTAGGTGCAGATGTAATGTCAATGAATATTACAAATTCTGCTATCAAAAAAGGTGAAACGTTGATTGATACAGCAATGACCTTAAATGCAATGCACCCAGATATTATTGTAATAAGACATCAAGACTCAGGAGCTTGTAACCTTCTATCTCAAAAAGTTAATTGTGCAGTACTAAATGCAGGAGATGGTAGAAGAGAACATCCAACACAAGCATTATTGGATGCATTAACAATTATAAATAGAAGAAAAAAAATAGAAGGTCTTAAAATTGCAATATGCGGAGATATACTACATTCAAGAGTAGCAAGATCAAATATTTATCTTCTAAACATGTTAGGAGCGGAGGTGAATATTGTGGCTCCTTCAAATTTAATGCCAAATGAAATTGAAAAATTTGGAGTAAATATTTTTTCTGATATGAAAAAAGGAGTTAAAGATTGTGACATAGTAATGATGTTAAGATTACAGAATGAAAGAATGACAAGTTCATTTTTATCATCCAACAGAGAATACTATGAATATTATGGCTTAACACCTGATAAAATTCAATATGCTAAAGAGGATGCTTTAATAATGCATCCAGGACCAATGAATAGAGGAATTGAAATTGATACAAACTTAGCAGACGATATAAACAAAAGTGTAATAAAAGAACAAGTTGAATTAGGTGTAGCAGTAAGGATGGCCTGCTTAAAGATTTTTTGTAAATAAATGAAAAAAAAATACTTTATAAATGCAAATATAATTGACCCTCATAATTCCTTAAATGAAATTGGAGGAATAATAATTGGAGAAAATGGAAAAATTGAAGCTGTCGGAAAAAAAGTAAATACCAACAACATTCCATCTAGAGAAAAAATAATAGATTTAAAAGAAAAATACATATTTCCAGGTATTGTAGATATGCGAGTTTTTGTTGGTGAACCAGGATATGAATATAAAGAAAATTTTAGAACGCTTAGTGAAGCTGCTTTGTCTGGTGGTGTAACATCAGTAGTTACAATGCCAAATACAAATCCAGTAATCGATAATGTTTCAATAGTTGATTTTCTTAAAAGAAGAGGAAGAGACAAATCAAAAATTAATATCTATCCAACAGCTGCATTAACAGTAAAAGCAGAAGGAGAGAATATGACTGAATTTGGATTATTACAGAGCAAAGGAATAATTGGTTTTACTGATGGAGTAAAAACAATTCAAAATCCCAGAATTATGAATAGGATTATGAATTCAGCTTCAGATTTAAAATCTTTAATAATACAACATGCTGAAGATGCAGAGTTATCAAAAGATGGAATGATTAATGATGGTATCATAGCTACAAAACTTGGTCTTCAAGGAATTCCAATAAGTGCTGAATTATTAATTATAGAGAGAGACCTAACATTGTTAGAATATAATAATTGTAGGTATCATATTGCCCAGATTTCATCCGCAAATTCTGTAGATATAATCAGAGAAAGAAAAAATAAAGTAAACTTCAGTTGCGGTGTTTCTATAAATAATTTATCCTTAAATGAAAATGACATTGGTGATTTTAAAACTTTTTTAAAATTATCACCCCCCTTAAGAACAGAAACTGATAGAAATGCTTTAGTTCAAGGATTAAATGATAAAATAATTGACGTTATTGTTTCTGATCACAAACCAGAAGATGAAGAAAATAAAAGATTAACTTTTGCTCAAGCAGAAACAGGTGCATCAGGGATAGAAACTTTATTACCATTAAGCTTAGAACTATATCATAATGGATCAGTTGAGTTGCAAACTATAATAAAAGCTTTAACATCAAAACCAGCTGAAATACTTAAAATAAATAAAGGTAACTTATCAATAGGAAACGACGCTGATTTTTGTATTGTAGATATAAATAAACCTTGGGTTGTTAGAAAAGATAAATTGATATCAAAATCAAAAAATACCCCCATTGAGGATAAAAAACTTCAAGGCAAAGTATTAAATACATTTGTAAATGGTGAAGAATTATTTAAATCTGAATAATGGATTATATAGTAACAGCTTTAATATCTTATCTATTTGGCTCTATTCCTTTCGGATATCTATTCACAAAAATTTTACTTAAAAAAGATATTAGAAATGTAGGATCAGGAAATATTGGCGCTACAAATGTTTTAAGAACTGGCAATAAGTCATTGGGTTATCTAACTCTTATTTTAGATATAGCAAAAGCTGTTGTGCCCATTATCTATATAAAGTTCAATTATCCTGATCTAGTTTATGTATCAGCACTTTGTGCATTTTTAGGACATTTATTCCCAATTTGGCTAAAATTTAAAGGTGGCAAAGGCGTAGCAACTTTTGTTGGGATTTTGATTTCTATAAATATTTATTATGCACTAGTTTTTGGCATTGTTTGGACTTTAACTTTTTTAATATCAAGATATTCATCTCTATCATCATTATTTGCTTCAATTTCAATTCCAATCTATCTACTAATCATTAATCAAGGTAACATAATTTTTTTTATCATTATGTTTGTTTTAATTTTTTATACACATAGAGAAAATATAAAAAGATTAATAAACAAAGAAGAAACTAAGAGTAAAATTTATTAATTTGACAGATTAATAGTTATAAGTAGTTTGACTTATTATGAATCTTGTAATTGTTGAAAGTCCTGCAAAAGCTAAAACTATAAATAAATATCTAGGTTCAGATTACACTGTGTTGGCAAGTTATGGTCATATTAGAGACCTGCCTTCAAAAAATGGTTCAGTTGATCCAGAAAATTCCTTTAAAATGATCTGGGAAATAGACAGTTTCTCAAAAAAATATTTAAAAGAAATCACAGATACTGCTAGAAACTCAAAAAAAATTATCCTTGCTACTGACCCTGATCGAGAAGGTGAGGCAATAGCTTGGCATGTAAAAGAGTTTTTAAATGAAAAAAAACTTCTTAAAGATAAAAAAGTGGAACGTGTAGTTTTTAATGAAATAACAAAAACAGCCGTAACAAACGGTATAGACAATCCAAGGAATATAGAAAACGAACTTGTTGATGCCTATATGGCAAGAAGAGCGCTAGACTATTTAGTAGGTTTTAATATATCACCGATTTTATGGACAAAATTACCAGGATCTAAATCAGCTGGAAGAGTTCAGTCTGTTGCTCTTAGATTATTAACAGAAAGAGAACATGAAATTGAAGTTTTTAAACCAGATGAGTTTTGGACACTTAACTTAAATTTCTTAACAAAGGAAAATCTAAATATAAATACATCTATCATTCAACTAGATGATAAAAAAATTGAAAAATTCTCATTTAAAAATAAAGAAGATATTAATAATGCTTTAGATTTAATTAGAAATAAAAAATATAATATTACAGATATAATATCTAAAATTTATACAAGAAACCCATCTGGTCCTTTTACCACTTCTACTTTACAGCAAACCTCATCAAGTAAACTGGGTTTTGGAGCCTCAAGAACAATGCAAATCGCCCAAAGACTTTATCAAGGTATTGATATTGATGGAGAAACTGTTGGATTAATTACTTATATGCGTACAGATGGAACTAATATATCAAAAGATGCTGTAGCTACTTTTAGAGATTTCATTACTCAAAATTATGGTGAAACATATTTGCCACCTACCCCTTTAAATTATTCAGGCAAAAAGGCCAAAAATGCACAAGAAGCTCATGAAGCTATCAGGCCAACTGAAATTGGTAGAATCCCTGAAGATATGAAAAAATATTTAAGCACAGATCAATACAAACTTTACAACTTAATATGGTCAAGATCATTATCCTCACAAATGGAATCAGCAAAATTTGATAGAAAAACAATAACAATTACATCTGAAGATAATAAAAATATATGTAAAGCTAGTGGTTCAACTTTAAAATTTGACGGTTTTTTAAAGGTTTCAAGATTAGATGAAAATAAAGATGATGAAAACATATTACCAGAAGTTGGTAAAGGTGAAGTAGAGTTTAATGACTTTACGGATGAACAACATTTCACTCAGCCACCACCAAGATATTCAGAAGCAAGTCTTGTTAAAAAGTTAGAAGAATTAGGAATTGGACGACCTTCAACATATGCTAGTATCATATCAGTAATTTCAAATAGAGGTTATGCAGATATAGAAAACAAAAGATTTTTTCCAACTGATAGAGGTAAGTTACTCTCTGCTTTTCTTGAAAAATTATTTTCAAAATATGTTGATTATGATTTTACTGCAAAATTGGAAGATCAATTAGACGATATTACAGCTGGCAAAGAAAATTGGATTAAAGTCTTGGAGGAATTTTGGAGAGATTTTAATTTGAATGTATCAGAAGTTAAAGAAAAACGTACTAGAGAAGTCTTAGATATGCTTAATGAGAGTTTAGGCTCATTAATATTTGAAGTTGATAAAGACGGAAAAATTAACAGAAAATGCAAATTATGTGATAGTGGTCAATTAAGTTTAAAAAATAGTTTTCGTGGTGGTGCTTTTATTGGATGTTCAAATTATCCAGATTGTAAATTTACACGACCTCTTTCAAAGTCTAAAGCTGCTCAACAATTAACTTTAGCAGAACCAAAATTAATTGGTCGAAATGATATAGGTAAAGACATATATTTAAAAAATGGAAGATTTGGTCCTTATCTACAATATGAAAAAGAAATTAATGATGTTGAAGAAGAAAAAAAGAAAAAGAAAAGATTAAAAAAAGAAGAAAATAATTTTAAAAATGTATCTATCCCCAAGGGAATTGATATTAAAAGTATAGATTTAGATAGAGCCAAATATTTATGCTCGCTTCCAATTAGTCTAGGTAAAAATCCTGAAAATGATAAAGATATTACTGTAAATGTTGGTCGTTTTGGACCTTATTTAAAATGTGAAAATAAATCTGCACGTTTAGAAAATGTTGAAGAAATATTTAACATTGGTCTTAATAGAGCTGTAACTCTGATAGCTGAGGCAAAACCTGGAAGAATTTCTTCATCTTTGATTAAAGATCTCGGTGAACATCCCGAGGATAAAAAACCAGTAAGAATTATGAAAGGTCAATATGGGCCATATATAAAATATAAATCACTAAACGCTACTATACCTGAAGAAAAAGACCCAATTGAATTAACAATGGATGAAGCTCTTATTTTAATTGAGAAAAGAAAAGAGTACGATAAGAATAAAAAGAAAAAGAAAGGTAAATAATGTCTATTGATGCAAAATTAAAAGAAATGGGTTTTGTTCTACCAAAAGCAACTGAACCTGTTGGTTCATATGTTGCCACAAAAATTTCTGGAAAGTTACTTTATATTTCTGGACAAATATCAATCGATGCTGATGGTAAATTAATTAAGGGAAAAGTCGGAAGAGACTTAAATACAGAACAAGCTTACAAAGCAGCACAAAGATGTGCATTAAATATAATTGCTCAGACTAAAAAAGCATGCTCAGATGATTTATCAAAAATTAAATCATGTATTAAATTGACAGGTTTTGTTAATTCAGCTGATGACTTTATAGAACAACCAAAAGTAATTAATGGAGCATCAGACTTGATTAAAGATGTTTTTGGTAATAGTGGCACACACACACGTGCTGCTATAAGCACTAATAGTTTACCTTTAGGTGTTGCAGTTGAGGTTGATGCAATATTTGAAATTAATTAATTATCTACCTATGCTAAAGTAATCAATATTTTTATTTTTCATTTTTTTTGGTGAATATAAATTTCTTAAATCATAAATCTTAAATTTTTTCTCATTTTTCAACTTATTAAAGTTGAGCTGTTTAAACTCATTCCACTCTGTGTGAATAATTAGAAGGTCGCTATTTTTACACGCATCTTTGATATTATTAAAATAAACCACTTTTTTTTTATCAAAATCTTTTTTAATACCTGTAGGTTCATAGTAAGAAACTTTTGCACCTTTTTTGATTAAATATGGAATTAGTTTTAGAGATGCTGAGTCCCTCATGTCATCAGTGCCAGCCTTGAAAGTAACACCTAAAAAAGTAATTTTCTTACTTTTCAAATTATTATTTAATATTTCTTTAATTTTGGTTAATAAATATTTGTACCTATTTTCATTAGAGTTAATTGTTGATTTAACTATAGATAAATTAGTTTTAAATTTTTTTGAAGTAGAAATTAAAGCACGTGTATCTTTTGGAAAACAAGAACCACCATAACCTGGTCCTGCTCTTAAAAATCTTGCACCTATTCTTTCATCAGTTCCAATACCTAACGAAACATCAGTAACGTCAACATTAAGTTTTTCACATAAATTTGCAATTTCATTAATAAATGTAATTTTTGTTGCTAGAAATGCATTAGCTGCATATTTTATAACCTCTGCTGCTCTTCTTGATGTATTAAAATATCTACCCTTTTTTTTAATAATTGGAGAATATAAGTTTTTTAAAACATTATTAGCCTTTTTACTATTTGTTCCAACCACAACCCGATCAGGAAACATAAAATCTCTGATAGCTTCGCCTTCCCTTAGAAATTCTGGATTAGAAACAACATCGAATAATTTTTTATTTGTTTTAGTTGTTAATAATTTTTGAATCTTGTCTCCAGTGGTTACTGGTACTGTAGATTTAGTAACAATTATTTTATATTTGTTTAAATTCTTTTTTAAATCTTTTACCACTTGAAATATATATTTTAGATCTGCTTCATTAGATTTAATTTTTGTTGGTGTGCCAACACATATAAATATAATATCTGATTTTATGATTGACTTTGCTATATTTGTCGAAAATTGAAGTCTTTTTTGCTTAACGTTTCTTTGAATTAATTCTTCTAATCCTGGTTCGTAAATTGGAATTAATCCATTCTTTAGATTAGATATTTTATTTAAGTTTTTGTCTACACAAAAGACATTGTTACCAAGTTCAGCAAAACATGCGCCACTCACTAATCCTACATAACCTGATCCAATCACACATATTTTCATAATTTTGCAATTTCTAACGTTGAATTAATATAACCACTCATAGAACCACAATCTAAATATTTTCCTGAAAATTTATGACCAATGAATAATGATTTATTATCAATCATTGTTTTAATTGAGTCAGTAATATGAATCTCACCGCCTTTGCCTTTTTTTTGCTTTTTAA
>CACLST010000019.1 GCA_902609675.1 uncultured Pelagibacteraceae bacterium
TGTTTAATTCATTTTTAGTCCGGACATTAATACAAAATTTATAATTTATATGATGATTATCTCCTGTATTTATAGTTGGTATGTTAAAAGCAGCATATTCATGAGCGACAGATCCATGATTTGTGATTACACATTTGGGGTTTAGTTTAATGAGTTCTCGATGACTAATTTTTTTATTTAAAGAGATAATATTTGGATATTTTTTTAATAAAATCTTATGTATATTTACATGTCCAGGTAAGCTATGAGGGTGTGGTTTATAATACCATTCGTACTGATTAAGCACTTTGGACATTTCCATAAAATATATTGCATGCTCATAAAAATCAGGAAAAATCATTGATCTAAACCTGTGTGGATAATCATAAAAACAATGAGGAAAAACTATAATCTTTTCTTTTTTTGTATTTTTAAAGTTTATGTTTTTTTTAATTAATTTTTTTTTATGAAATTGACTTTGATCAACATAAGGAAGGTATTTATCAAATTCTCCTGAAAGTCTCCCTTCTAAAATTTTTTTACCTAATAATATTCCTTTCTTTTTTTTTGAAATAGACATCTTGGCAAAGTTTTTTTTGTAATTATAAAATTCAGGTTCGTTTAAATTATATTTATCAACTTTCAATAATCTAAAACCTACTTGACCTCCTTTATCTGATCTTATCTTAATGACAGGAATTTTTTTTGATAGAGCAATTTTGCATATTATTCCATAGGACATGTAGCACAAGTGACTTGGGATTACGCACTGAACATTATTTTTTCTAATGTAAGATTGTACCTCATCAAATATTTTAAGTGACCTAAAAAAAATTTTTTTTAATCTTAAATCTTTTAAATTTACAGTAGGTTCTAAAGTAGTTCTAACATACGAGTCATAAATTAATTCTCCTATTTTTAATCCATATCTTTTGTAATTTACTAACTCTTTTTTTGTTTTTATTTTTTTAAATTGTTTTTCATATTTTTGCTTATCAGTATCCAAATATATAAAATCATATTCTGTTAATCCTTTAGAAGCATTAAAAGACTTGTAGATATCAGTCAATTTTTTAATAAAAAATATACTCTTACCGGCTGTTGATTGATAAAAATCAAAATAATAGAATTTAATTTTTCCATTAATTTTTTTTGATAGAAGATTTGTCATATAGGACCACAAATATATACTTGGGTACCAAGGAAACAAATCAACCATAATTATCGGTGTTTTTTTATTAGTTTTTTTTAATTTAAAAAAATTCCACTTCAATTTATTAAACTCAACAAATTGTTTCTCATTTTTATCTAAGAAAATTCTTTGTTTAAAAAAATTAAATATACTATTAAAATTAGGTATCATTATTTAAATTATTTGTTGATGTTTTATACAATTATATATTGAGATTTTATTAAATTGCCTTAAATTTAGCAATTATAAGATATATTAATAATTAATATATTTAGATATATTTTTTAAATAGCGTATAATTATATTGGTTATTAGGAATGTCACAAGTACAAAACAAAATATCTCCATATTTAAGCATAACTCAAGATGTTATTGGAAAAGATATTGATTTAAAAAAAATTGAATATGTTCAAAAAACTATTTCAGAAAAAATTCAAAATAAGAAATTAGAAAATTTTGAAAAAGATTTCAAAGAGATAATCATCAATAGGGAAAAATTTTTTAAATTTTTTAACTACATAGAAATGTATAAAGTCAGCCGGATGAATGAATTTGATAAAATTATCAATTACCTTCATTTTCGTTTTAAATTTAGTCAAGCAAGTAATAAAAAAAAGGAATTTGATTTTCCTCCCTACATACTTATTGAGGCAGTTTCAGCGTGCAATTTAAAATGTCCTATGTGTTTTCAAATAGATAAAACTTTTACTAGAAAACCTTTTATGGGTCTGATGAAATGGGACTTGTTTACTAAAGTTGTTGATGAAGCTAATCAGCTTGGTGCCGGAGCTATTACATTTGGTAGTAGAGGTGAGCCTTTAATGCATCCAAAAATTGGAGAAATGTTAAAATATGTTTCTGAGAAAGAAAACATATTTGAACTAAAACTAAATTCTAATGCATCTTTTTTGACTGAAAAACTATGTCATGAAATATTCAAACACAAAGTTGATACTTTAGTCATATCAGCTGATCATTATGAAAAAAAGACTTTCGAAGAATTAAGAAAAGGAGCAAATTTTGAAAAAATTGTTTCAAATGTAAAAATGCTTTTTAATATTAGAAAAAATTATTATAAAGATTCTGGAACTGAAATAAGAGTTTCTGGGGTTGATTATTACAAAAACCTGAATAGAAAAAAATTTCAAGAGTTTTGGAGTTCTATGAGTGATAATGTATCTGCTACATATGCCGTTGAAAGATGGGATACTTACAATAATGAAAAAGATGAAAGAACTTTGAATCCTTGTTCTTACTTATGGGATAGAATGTACATATGGTTTGATGGTAAATGCAATCCATGTGATGCTGACTATAAAAGTTATTTATCATACGGTGATGTTAAAAATAACACAATAAAAGATGTGTGGAATGGAGAAAAGCTTAAAAACCATAGATCAATTCATATGGCAAAAAAAAGATCTGAGTTAATTCCTTGTGATAGATGTGGTATCGATTTTAATTAATGTATAAAAATAAAATCGGTATTATTGGATTTGGATCCCAAGGAAAGAGAATTGTCTCAATATTAAATAAGTTAAAAAAAAAAAATTATACAATTTACAAAAAAACACCTTTTAATCCTGTTATAAAAAAAACTACTAATGACTTTAATTTAATTAAAAAATGTGGAATAATATTCGTTTGCTCTCCTAATAGAACTCATTTTAATATTATAAAAAAATTATCAAAAGGTAGATACATTTTTTGCGAAAAACCACCTGTAGATACGCTAAAAGAACTAAATAATATTGAGAAAATCGATCTTTCAAAAATATATTTTAATTTTAATTTTAGATTTTCAAAAATTAACAGCTCATTGAAAAGTACAAAAAAATATAAATTTGGAAGACTGCTATATGGAAATATGATAATGGGGCATGGTTTGGCAACTAAAAAAGCTTTTAAAGGCTCTTGGAGATCTAATAAAACTAATGGAGTTTACGATATTTTGGCAATACATCTTATTGATATTATTGCTAATAACTTTTCAATTTCCAAAGTAAATAAAAAGCTATCTAATTTTATATCTAAAACTGGCTCGGATAATTCATATTTTTCAATTGTTTTAAAAAAATTTGGTCAGATAGATTGTTTTGTTAGTTATACCTCTCCATTTAAACAGAAATTTGAATTTATTTTTGAAAATGGAATGTTAATTATTGATAATAATCAAATAATATTTAGAGGTCCGCGTAATACATTTAATAAAAAAGGTTTTTTTATTTCGCCGAAAATATTAAAACATGAGAGGATTAACCAGAGTAAAGACTACGTTGAGTCGTTAAGAAAAAGTATTAAGTATTTCTTTAAAACTCTTAAAAATAATCAAAGATTTAGTAAAAATGAAAATAAATTGTCTTTATTATCTAATAAGTTAATGCTAAATAACCAAAAATAATCAAATAATTTTCTTAATGAGAAATATATTTTTAATCGGAGAAGTTGGAATAAACCATAATGGTAGTGTTAAAATTGCAAAAAAGATTATTGATCTTGCGGTAGAATCAGGATTTAACGCTGTAAAATTTCAAAAAAGAGACCCCGATATTTCAGTCCCTAAATATAAAAAAAATGAAATAAAAAATTCTCCCTGGGGAAATATTAGCTACTTAAATTATAAAAAAAAAATTGAGTTTAACAAAAAACAATTTGATGAAATTAATAAGTATTGTAAAAAAAAAAAGATAGAGTGGTTTGCAAGTGTTTGGGATATCCCAAGTTTAGAATTTATATCAAAGTATAAACCAAAATACCATAAAGTAGCATCCTCAATGCTTACAAATACTGAATTGTTAGAAAAAATAGCGAAGAAAAAAATTAAAACTTTTATCTCAACAGGTATGTCAAATATTAAACAAGTAGATAAAGCAATTAAAATATTTAAGAAAAATAAATGTCCATATATACTAATGCATTCTGTTGCAATTTATCCGTGCCCTATGGAAAAATTAAATCTTAAAATGATAAAAACATTGAAAAAAAGATTTAAGTGTTCTATTGGTTACTCTGGCCATGAAGTAAATGTTACTCCATCTGTATATGCTGCATCTTTAGGAGCTGATTATATTGAACGCCATATCACAATTAATAGAGCGATGTGGGGAACTGATCAAGCGGCTTCTCTAGGTCCAGATGGAACAAAACTTTTAAGAGTTCTATTAGACAAACTTGTTCTTTGTGAGGGCAACGGAGTAAAAAACTTTTTTTCAGAAGAAAAAAATAAATTAAAAACAATGAAATATTGGTAATGAATTACCAATGTATCATAGGCTACGGCATACTAGGTAAAAAAATTTTTGAAACCACATCAAAAAAAAATAAAAAAATTAAAATATTTAATAGAACAATAAATAAATTACACAAAATCAACTCAAGTAAAAAATTTCATAATATAGACGATGTCCTTAAAAACTGCGAAATCATATATTTTTTAGTCAAAGATCATCATTCTATTAATCATTTTTTCAATGTTTTAAAGAATAAAGAACTTTTAAATAATAAAACATTTGTTAATCTATCAACAATTTCTTATCAAAATGTCATTAAATTGGAGAAATTTGTCAATAAATATAATTCAAAATGGATTGAATCACCAACACTAGGAAATCCAGAAGCTCTATCGAAAAAAAAAATGGTTTTTTTATACGCTGGAGAAAAAAATCAAAAAGTTATTAATTTTTTAAAAAACATGGGAAATATTAAATTTTATAATAAAATACATTATCCTCAAATTTTAAAAATAGTTCATAATAATATTTGTGCAAATATAATGATTTCAATGGCTGATGCTTTCTTAATTTCAAAAAGAAATCAAATTGATAGAAAAAGCACACTTGATATGATCCTCAACAGTGGTTTTGTTTCACCGCTTGTTCAAAATAAAATGAAAAAAATGAATTCGGGATATAAAGTTTCTTTTGCATATCAAAACATGCTTAAAGATCTTAAAATATTTGAAGATTCAAAATTTAATTATACTGAAATTTTATCTAATACTTTTAATATTTTTAACAAATATAAAACAAATACAAAAAATAAAGATAGTTCAATTATTATAGATAAAATATCAAAAAAATAAAATGCTTATCTACTCTTTAATTCCAGCAAGATCTGGCTCAAAAAGGATTAAAAATAAAAATTTATTAAAATTAAATGGAAAATCATTACTAGAAATTTCAATTCAACAATCAATAAAAACTAAAGAAATTAGCAAAACTTTTGTCTCAACAGATTCAAAAATTTATCAAAAAATTAGTATTAAAGCAGGAGCTGAAGCTCCTTTTTTAAGAAAAAAAAGCATTTCAAGAGATCTGTCAACTGATTTAGAGTGTTTTAAAGATTTTCTTAAACAGCTTAAAAAGTTAAAAATAACTCAACCAGATTTAATTGTTCACATAAGACCAACTTATCCTTTAAGAGAAAAAAATCTTATATCGAGTTGTATTAAAAAATTCTTACATCAAAAAAATATAGATTCTCTTAGATCTGTTTATCTTATAAAAAAAAATATTCAAAAAATGTGGCTGATGAATAATAAGAATTTATTATTTAACCCAATCACGTCAGCTAACGAAAATCATAGTGCTCCTGGACAAAAATTAAAAAAAACCTATATACAAGCAAATTGTATAGATATTTTAAAAGTTAAAAATACAGTTTTAAGAAATTCCATGACTGGTAAAAAAATTTATGGTTATAAAATTTCGCATAATTTTGATATTGATGAAATTGCTGATCTAAAAAGACTAAAAAAGTTAAATTTTAAATTTTAAAAATTACCATAAATTGTAACCACCATCTAATGACAAATTTTCACCTACAATATAATTGCTTTTCTCTGAACACAAAAAATCTATTACATTAACTAAATCATTTTTTTTAACCATTCTATTAGAAGGAGTTTTTTTTAAAAAATTTTTTACAAAAATTTTTGGCTGATTATTTTCAACACCTCCAACTCTAATATTATTTATTCTTATTTTTTTTTTTGCCAACATTGTAGCGTAGTACTTTGTTAAACCTTCCATTGCATGCTTGCTAATACAATATGATAAAGATTTTTTTTGTTTATAAATAGGATGATAAGGAGATTTTTGCCCATATAAAGATGAAAAGTGAATTACCGATTTTAATTTTTTACAGTGCACACTTGATAATTCAATGACATTTTTTGGACCTATTACATTTTCTCTAATATATTCCTCTAAAATTTTTTCACTCTCAAAAGATTTTTTTTTAGAATTATCCACATGATCATTTTTACCACTGGCATTTATTATATAATTTATGCCACTGTTTTTAATTAAATATTTTTTTAAATTTTCTCTGTTTGATAAATCAAAATTATGTTTTTTATCAACAAATAAAAGTCTGACATCTTTTTTTTTTAAAAAAAACTTATACAAAAAGCCCCCGATAAGACCTTTGTGACCAATTAATAATATTGTTCTTTTTTCCATTTTAAAAACTTTTAATTTCTTTTAATATTTTAGATGATGAAAGTTTATGATAATCCAAGATTTCATCGTTTTGTCCACATTCCGGTAAATTTTTTATAGAAATAGACTTAAACTTTTTTATTTTACACCCAATACTTAATATATTTTTAGATAAAAAAGATGCGTAAGATCCAAAATCAGTTGAAGATTCAAATATTAGGACTTTCTTATTATTAAAATTTAATATTTCTTTTTTATTTAATTTATTTAACCATACTGCAGAAAAAACTGATGTATTTTTCATTTCTATAATATTATTTTTAATTTTTAAAACCTCATTTAAAACATCTGCACCTTGACATACTACAACTTTTTCGCATTTTTTTGAAACAATGACCTTTGATAAGTTTCCTAACTTTGGCAAATCTAACGTTTTAAAGTTCTCCTCTATTAACATAGAATTATTTAACTTAATAAAAAAAGACTTTTTAATTTTCTTTTGATAATTAAAGAATGCACTAATCATTTTTCTAGAAAAAATCTCGAGAATTATCATATTTGGCATTGACCCAATAATTGGAACATCTCTAACCATTTGATGGGAATGCCCCGGGCCAGAAGGTACCAAACCACTTAGAGCACCTATAAATATTCCCTTCCTATCTTCAGAACAAAAATTGAATATTTGTTCTTGAGATCTTGTAGACATAAAACAAGAGAAGCTATGAAAAATTGGTAAAAAATTTTTTGCAGCTAAACCAGAACCGAAAGATACCATATCTTGCTCAGCTATTCCAAACTCAATAAATTGATTTGGCAATTTTAACATCACTTCCAAACTTCCGGCATCCTTTGTTAGGTCTGCATCTAATACCATTGCCTTTTTATTTTTTTTTACAAATTTATATAATTCTTTAGAATAAACTTTTACTAAGTTTAATGTTTGGGTATTAGAATTTTTTTTTTCTATTTTGTAATTTTTTACTAATGGTGATTTAATTTTTTTTAGCTCACAAAAGTCATTTATTCTTCTTAAAATTTCATCTGTTGCCTTGGTATATAAATTTCCTGGAAGGATACCAGAATGAAAAGGATAAAAATTCATATTTTTTTTAAATTTTTTTGACTCAATAAATGAAAAACCCTTACCCTTAATTGTATTAGCAAGTATGATAGTAGCTCCATTTTTTTTTCTAAAATGTTCACTAATTGATTTAAAAATTTGTGATTTATTATGACCGTCTATTTCTCTAAAGTTTAGATTGAATGATTTAATTTTGTTTTTAAGTTTTGAGTAATTCTTAACTTTTTTAACCCATGTGTCAGATTGAATTTTATTTGAGTCTATAAATATAAGAGGTGAAATTTTTTTATTATTTTGAAGAAACATAAATGCTTCCCAGTTCTGTCCTTCTTGAAGTTCTCCATCTCCCAAAATTACTATATTTTTATCATTTTCTTTTAAAAATTTATTAGCGAAACTTAGTCCATTTATCTTGCTAATACCCATTCCGAGGGAACCAGTGTTAAAAAGAATATTTTTTGTTTTAACATCTGGATGTCCAGGTATTCCTTTAAATTTTCTTAACATATGCAATTTTTTAAAATCTAATTTTTTATCCAATGCCATAACGTTATAAAGTGCTGGAACATCATGACCTTTAGATGAAAAGAAATTTCCTTTCTTATTTTTCAAAAACTCAGAGCAGCATAAAAAAATATCTAAAGCTGATAAGGATGAGCCCAGGTGTCCGCTACCTGCTAACTGGATTGTGTATAGAATATTTAATCTTAAAATTTTGCTGATTAGTTCTAATTTATTTAGATAACTAATTTTCTTTAATTTCTGTATTTTTTTTATTGAAGATAATGAAATATATTTATAGTACATTTAAAACTTTCTCATGAATTAAATATATAAAAAAAATAAAAAAGTAACTAGAAAAAATTTTTAAGACTACTGAAATGAAATGAATAATAATTACAAAGTCATAGCAATGTATAATAAAAATAGTCCTTTTCCAGGATTATATCAATTAATTCTTAATGAAAAAAATAAAATAAAAAGAATATTTTTCGAATATTTATTAAAAAAAAAATTGAACAAAAAACAATTTATAAAAAATATCGTTAATAATAATTTTTATCAATATCAGAGAAAAAATAATGAGAAGTTGAGAATTTTAGATCTAGGTTGTGGGACAGGAGAAAATACAGTTGCTTTTGCACAATACTTTTATAAATCTGAAATTGTAGGTATTGACGCTTCAAAATCATCAATATTGTTAGCAAAAAAATCAAAACAAAAGATAAATTTAAAATTTTAAGTATCAAAGAAAAATTATTAGGTCCTACTATGACAACTTTAGTGTTAAAAAAAAATGACACTTTTAGTCAATAACTGACTGCCAATTTATTAAATGATAGAATATTAAAAATTTAAAATATTTTAAAGTGTTTGAGTCTACAAATAAAATTTTTTTCAGTGCATAAATCAAGCCAATTGAGCTATTAGTACTGGTCAGCTACACGCATTACTGCGCTTCCACATCCAGCCTATCAACGTGGTGGTCTACCACGGCTCTATAGGAAGAACTAGTTTTGAGGTGAGTTTCCCGCTTAGATGCTTTCAGCAGTTATCTCTTCCGTACTTAGCTACCCGGCACTGCAGCTGGCGCTACAACCGGTCCACCAGTGGTACGTCCATCCCGGTCCTCTCGTACTAGGGACAGCTCCTCTCAATTCTTCTACACGCATAGCAGATAGGGACCGAACTGTCTCACGACGTTCTGAACCCAGCTCACGTACCACTTTAATTGGCGAACAGCCAAACCCTTGGGACCTGCTCCAGCCCCAGGATGTGATGAGCCGACATCGAGGTGCCAAACACTGCCGTCGATATGAGCTCTTGGGCAGTATCAGCCTGTTATCCCCGGCGTACCTTTTATCCGTTGAGCGATGGCCCTTCCACTCAGAACCACCGGATCACTATGACCGACTTTCGTCTCTGCTCGACTTGTCAGTCTCACAGTCAGGCAAGCTTATGCCATTGCACTCTACGAACGATTTCTGACCGTTCTGAGCTTACCTTCGCACGCCTCCGTTACTATTTGGGAGGCGACCGCCCCAGTCAAACTACCCACCATACAATGTCTTGATGCCGGATAACGGCTATCAGTTAGATGCCAAGAAAAACAAAAGAGGTATTTCACTGGTGACTCTGCGACAACTGACGCCATCGCTTCAATGTCTCCCTCCTATACTAAATATGTTTTTCCTAACACCAATGTAAAGTTGCAGTAAAGGTGCACGGGGTCTTTCCGTCTAACTACGCGAACTCCGCATCTTCACGGAGAATTCAATTTCACTGAGTTGATGTTGGAGACAGCGGAGAAATCGTTACGCCATTCATGCAGGTCGGAACTTACCCGACAAGGAATTTCGCTACCTTAGGACCGTTATAGTTACGGCCGCCGTTTACTGGGGCTTCAGAAATGAGCTTGCACCCATCGCATTAACCTTCCAGCACCGGGCAGGCGTCAGACCCTATACATCCACTTACGTGTTAGCAGAGCCCTGTGTTTTTGATAAACAGTCGCTTCTCCCTGGCTTGTGCCACCCTCTAATGGTTGCCCAAAAAAAGGTCTTCTTTATCCCGAAGTTACAGAAGCATTTTGCCGAGTTCCTTCAACATCATTCTCTCAAGCGCCTAAATATACTCTATTAATCCACCTGTGTCGGTTTAGGGTACGGTCTTAGTGATGGAGCTATTTCCTGGGACTTTTTCACGGCATGTTCAATCCATTAAGAACATACAACTTACAAAATCCGTCACTACCATCAGGTTAAGGAATATTAACCTTATTTCCATCGACTACGGCTTTCGCCCTCGTCTTAGGGGCCGACTAACTCTGCGCGGATTAACCTTGCGCAGAAACCCTTGGATTTTCGGCGAAGAAGTTTTTCACTTCTTTTATCGTTACTCATGTCAGCATTCGCACTTCTGATACCTCCAGGATCCCTCACGGGTATCCCTTTACAGGCTTACAGAACGTTCCGCTACCGCTTATAAAATTCGAAAATTTTATAAACCCACAGATTCGGTATGTGATTTTAGCCCCGTTACATCTTCGGCGCAGAAACTCTATTAGACCGGTGAGCTGTTACGCTATCTTTAAAGGATGGCTGCTTCTAAGCCAACCTCCCGGCTGTTATGGAATTTCCACATCCTTTCACACTTAATCACAATTTTGGGACCTTATCTGGTGGTCTGGGCTCTTTCCCTCTCGACCATGGACCTTAGCACCCACAGTCTGTCTGTTGAAGAACTACGTTTAGCATTCGGAGTTTTATTAGGTTTGGTAAGAATCTCTTCCCCCTAGCCCATTTAGTGCTCTACCTCTAAACGCATATTTATTCAACGCACTACCTAAATAGTTTTCGCGGAAAACCAGCTATCTACGAATTTGGTTGGCCTTTCACCCCTTACCACAAGTCATCCAAAGACTTTTCAACGTCAACTGGTTCGGTCCTCCGGCAAGTGTTACCTTGCTTTCAACCTGCTCATGGTAAGCTCATTCGTTTTCGGGTCTAATTCATAAAACTAATAGCCCTATTAAGACTTGCTTTCGCTACGCCTACACCTAGATGGCTTAAGCTTGCTTTATAAATTAAGTCACTGACCCATTATACAAAAGGTACGCCGTCACTCTAAAAAGAGCTTCGACTGATTGTAGGCATGCGGTTTCAGGTTCTATTTCACTCCCCTAATAGGGGTTCTTTTCACCTTTCCCTCACGGTACTAGTTCACTATCGGTCACTGAAGAGTATTTAGGCTTAGAGGGTGGTCCCCCTATATTCGAGCAGGATTTCACGTGTCCCGCTTTACTCAAGAAATTTGTTAAACATTACTCATACGGGACTATCACCCTCTGTGGTTAGCTTTTCCAAACTATTCAAATTTTTTTAACAAATCTACTGGCCTAGTCCGCTTTCGCTCGCCACTACTAACGGAATCTCAATTGATTTCTTTTCCTCTGGTTACTTAGATGTTTCAGTTCTCCAGGTTGTCTCTTTAAACCTATGTATTTAGTTTAAAGTACCACATAAAGTGGTGGGTTTCCCCATTCGGAAATTTACGGATCAAAACTTGCATACAGCTCCCCGTAACTTATCGCAGTATACCACGTCCTTCATCGGCTTTCAGTGCCAAGGCATCCGCCACACGCCCTTAAACGCTTGATTTATGCACAGAAAAAAATTCTGTGTAGAATCAAATTTTTTTAATATTCATCTATTCGAATATTAACTGATTGTTCAAATTTCTGAACAATCGGATATAGATATTGATAATAATTATAAAATATTCACAAATAAAATAACTAAGTGTTTCATGGTGGAGGATAGCGGGATCGAACCGCTGACCTCCTGAATGCAAATCAGGCGCTCTCCCAGCTGAGCTAATCCCCCAGTTTTTTGGTGGGCCGAGAAAGACTCGAACTTTCGACCCCACCCTTATCAAGGGTGTGCTCTAACCAACTGAGCTACCGGCCCCTTTATGCAAAAAAGGAGAAACACAATTTTAAAAAGAGAAATGAGGACGGTCAACATTAACCTGTTATATTATTTAGATTAAGAAATAATCCTTAATCATCCTTAGAAAGGAGGTAATCCAGCCGCAGGTTCCCCTACGGCTACCTTGTTACGACTTCACCCCAGTCGCTGACTATACCGTAGTCAAGGGTTTTAAACCTTGCCTTAAGGTAGAACCAACTCCCATGGTGTGACGGGCGGTGTGTACAAGACCCGGGAACGTATTCACCGCGGCGCGCTGATCCGCGATTACTAGTAATTCCAGCTTCATGTACTCGAGTTGCAGAGTACAATCCGAACTGAGGCATCTTTTTAGGATTTGCTTGATGTCGCCACCTTGCTTCCTATTGTAAATGCCATTGTAGCACGTGTGTAGCCCAACACGTAAGGGCCATGAGGACTTGACGTCATCCCCACCTTCCTCCAGCTTATCACTGGCAGTTCTTTCAGAGTGCCCAACTAAATGATGGCAACTAAAAGTGAGGGTTGCGCTCGTTGCGGGACTTAACCCAACATCTCACGACACGAGCTGACGACAGCCATGCAGCACCTGTGTTTCGTCCGGCCGAACCGAAAACTCTAATCTCTTAGAGTCGCGACGAACATGTCAAGTGTTGGTAAGGTTCTGCGCGTATCTTCGAATTAAACCACATGCTCCACTACTTGTGCGGGTCCCCGTCAATTCATTTGAGTTTTAACCTTGCGGTCGTACTCCCCAGGCGGTGTGTTTAATGCTTTCGCTGCGACACTGAAAATAAATTTCCAACGTCTAACACACATCGTTTACGGCATGGACTACGAGGGTATCTAATCCTCTTCGCTACCCATGCTTTCGTTCCTCAGCGTCAGTAATGATCCAGAAAGCTGCCTTCGCAATCGGTATTCTTTCTAATATCTACGAATTTCACCTCTACACTAGAAATTCTGCTTTCCTCTATCATACTCTAGCTAAAAAGTTTTGATGGCAGTTCCAGAGTTAAGCTCTGGGATTTCACCACCAACTTTTTTAACCACCTACGAACTCTTTAAGCCCAGTAATTCCGAACTACGCTAGGTCCCTTCGTATTACCGCGGCTGCTGGCACGAAGTTAGCCGGACCTTCTTATTCGGGTACAGTCATTTTCTTCCCCGACGAAAGAGCTTTACAACCCAAAGGCCTTCTTCACTCACGCGGCATCGCTGCATCAGAGTTTCCTCCATTGTGCAATATTCCCTACTGCTGCCTCCCGTAGGAGTTTGGGCCGTGTCTCAGTCCCAATGTGGCTGATCATCCTCTCAGATCAGCTATAGATCAAAGTCTTGGTAGGCCATTACCCCACCAACAAACTAATCAAGTGCAGGCTCATCCTTTGGCGCATAAAGCTTTCTCCGTAAAGACTTATGAGGTATTAGCACAAGTTTCCTCGTGTTATTCCTCACCAAAGGGAAGATACCTACATGTTACTCACCCGTCTGCCACTAAGTATTGCTACTTCGTTCGACTTGCATGTATAAGGCGTGCCGCCAGCGTACGTTCTGAGCCATGATCAAACTCTCAAGTTTAAAAACGGCGCACACTAGCTTCTATACAAACACTAAGAATAATGTTTGTATAATGTTGAAGTGTGTACGACAAATTTTGGTAACCTTAACCGTCCACACTTCTCTTCTTAAAATATTAACAATTCAAATAGCTAATTGGACTAAAATGCCCAATAAATAACATTTTTTATATGTTGAGTGTGACGCTTATATTGGAAATAATTTATAAATCAAGTTTTTAGATGAACAAAAAATGTGTTAAAAAGTCATATAAATCAACATTTTTAATCTATTTACAAAATTGTGATAGCAAATATAAAAAAAAAAACTAAATCACTCTCACATTTTATTTGGCTAACTTTATTAGTTATAATCACAATTTTTGTTACTTATTTTTTTGAGAACAATAAAAAATCTCAAAAGCAATACTTAAAAAAAACCCTTGAAAATGTTTACTTTCAAAAGACAATAACAAAGATAACGTCTGAATTAGAAAGTCGATACATAGAATATGATTATATTGTCAAAATAGGTGACACGTATGAAAGTATAATTAACGATGTTAATATTTCAAAAAATGAAAAAAAAATATTTCTTCAAACAATAAAAAAAAATAAAAAAATTAAAATATTAAAGCCAAATCAAAAAATTTATTTTAAAATTGATTTAAAAGATTATCCTAAAATATTGAAATTTAATATTGAAGTTAATAAAAAAGAAGAAATTTTCTTTGTCAGAGATTTTAAAGCTGAGGGATTTAAATCAAAAATCGTAAAAAAAAATTTAACAAAAGTAATTACTTATAAAGAAAGTAAAATTACAAACAGCCTATACCAATCAGCGATAGATTTAAAAATTAAGCCGAATATCATTATTGAATTCGCAAGATTGTATGGTTTTCAAGTAGATTTTCAAAGAGATATTTGGAAAAATGATAGTTTTCAAATTATATATGAAGAATTCTTAAATAAAGATAAAGAAATAATTGAAACAGGAAATATAATTTTTGCTAATTTGAATTTACAAAATGAAGATCTGAAACTTTATAGATATGAATATGATAAAAATAAAATTGATTACTTCGATGAAAATGGAAAAAGTATGAGAAAAACTTTGATGAAGACTCCAATAAATGGGGCAAGACTATCATCTTCATTTGGTAAAAGGAAACATCCTATTTTAGGTTTTACCAAAATGCACACAGGAACCGATTTTGCTGCCCCAACTGGTACTCCAATTTTAGCGTCTGGTGATGGTATTGTTACAAGGGCACAATGGTGTGGAGGTGGAGGAAATTGTGTTAAAATAAAACATAACAGAGTTTACCAAACTATCTATGCACATATGTCTAAGTTTGGAAAAGGTATTAAGAAAGGTGCTAGAGTTAAGCAAGGTCAAGTAATTGGATATGTTGGATCTACAGGTCTTTCTACTGGCCCGCATTTACACTATGAAGTAGTTGAAAATGGTAGGAAAATTAATTCTCAAAAACTAAAATTGCCATCTGGAAAAATATTAAAAGGAGCTGAAAGAAAAATATTTGAAGTTAACAGGATTAAAATAGATGTTCTGAAGTCTGATCTTATATCTAAAATGTAAATTATTTTGTCAATTTTTCTTCTGACTCTTTGCTCTCAGTTTCAACATTCAGTTGGTTATTAATATTTGCCTCAGCTAATTTTTCATTATTTATTCTTAAATTTTCTTGCGAAATCAAAATTCTAGAGAAATGTTCTGAGTGTTGTAAATAATTTTCAGATAAAATTTTATCTCCATTTGATAGAGCTTCTCGTGCAAGATCGTTATATTTCTCAACTAGTTTGGCAGCATTTTGATTATTTTTTCCAGGATGTCTTCTTTTAAAAGAAGACCCGTTGCTAAAGTCTCCGTTGGGCTTATGTCCATTTCCGTTTCTTCTGAAGCTTCTGTCACCGTTTGATTTAAAACGACTTCTTCTGTTGTTATTTTTGAAATTGTTCATTATTGTAATTTAGTACTTACTATACATCTGTCGTTCCCAGACAAATCTTTTGATGTTTTGTTAATGTAAAAGCCATTTTGAGTAAGCATTTTAGTACATCGAATTTTTTGTCTGTATCCAATCTCCAGTATCAATTTTCCGTTTAGTTTTAACAATTTTTTACTTTTATAAATTATTTTCCTTAAATCTCTAAATCCATCAGAACCTCCTGATAACGCTTCAATAGGTTCATGGAATTTTATATCATCATCTAATCTATTTAATTCAATACTATTAATGTATGGTGGATTAGATATAATTAAATCATAGTTACAAGATTTATATTTGTCAATATCGATATTGATAAAATTAATTTTATTTTCCAATTGATGTAATTTTGCATTCATTTTAGCAACATTTAAAGCTTTTTTAGATATATCTATTGCTGTTGCCACACATTTTGGTCTCTCTTTAAGTAGAGAA
>CACLST010000020.1 GCA_902609675.1 uncultured Pelagibacteraceae bacterium
TAGTTCAAAGTTTGCCAATCGGAATATCTTCCCTAGATTATTTATTATTATCTGCGATTGGAGTATTTATAAGAAATAGATCAATCATATACAATTTAATTTATGATTGGATATCATTTTTCATAGCAATTTTAATTGTAGGATCAGTAAATTACATTATATTAATAACAATATTTAAAATTCCAATTGTCTATGAAAGTTTAATATTGGGTTTATTCGTTACATTTTTAATCTACCCTATATTTTTCAAAATATTCATTTGGATAGATAATATGGTGCTAGTTAAAAAGAATGATAAAAAAAATAGGTAATTTAAATAAAAATAAAATTATAAGTAGAAGACTTTTTGTTTTAGTTGCTGCAAAGATTGGATTACTTGGGATTGTCACTTCAAGATTATATAATCTTCAAATTTCTGAAAAGCGAAAATATGAGGTTTTATCTGACAAAAATAGAATTAGAGAATGGAAAACCCCACCTCAAAGAGGAATAATAACTGATTATTTTAATAATATTATTGCAGACAATCAAAGAGTTTATCAAGTTCATTTATCTCTTGAAGAAGTTTCTAATTTTAATAATTCAATTTTTAAACTTAAAAATATTATAAGTCTTAAAACTGCAAAGCTACAAAAATAAAAAAATTCACCTCTAGCCTCTAAACTTCCAACTTTAGGAAAAGGTGGAGTGGTAAATCCTTGGCCTGCACCAATTATTTCTATTCCACCTGAAATCTCTCCAGCAGCAACACCTAAACCTAATGTGCAAATTGCAAAGTAGTGTCCTCGTAATCCTAATATTGAGTAACCAATTAATCCCGCAACTATCGCTGGAACAATTGCCGCGACAGCAAGACCTACAGCAAATCCTTGAAAAAATTGTGCTGGAGTGTGAACAAATGTTTTTTCTCCACCTCCTTCTGTCCATTCAGCTAATGGAAAGAACATTCCAACTTGAACAGATGCACAGAGATACATTCCAAGTCCATAAAATAGAATATTACCAAAAGTGTTATAGCCCATTTCTCCACCTTGGACATTCCACGTAATTGCTAAGATGATTAAGATGCAAAGAATAGATAATTGAACTTTAAATGCCGGGAAAACAAAAGGTGCCGCGATACCAAATATTAAAATAGCAGCATATAAAATTATATTTTTATTCATTACTTTAAGTATTCTCTTTTTTTAGAAAGTTTAAATCTTCTGTAAACTAGAATTAAAACTAATAATAAAAATACAGAGCCTATTCTAAATTCTGTTCCTAATATATAATCTGCAAATTCCTCAAAAACACCTAGGCCCATTCCTGACATGGCTACGCCTGGTAAATTTCCTAAACCAGCAACAATTACAATCATAAAAGATCTAATTGTGTAAGGTAATCCCATATACGGATGAATTGTAAATGTAATTGAGATTAGTGCTCCAGCAACTCCACATAATGCTGCATTAATTCCAAAGGTAGCTGCATAAACTTTTTCTGTATCTACACCTAATATTTTTGCAGCTCTTGCATTCTGAGCTGTTGCTCTAATAGCTCGCCCTAGCTTTGATTTTTTCATATAAATCACTAATCCAATAGCAAATACTATGCTTATAAATGCTGAGAAAATCTTAGAATTTGGCAATGTTACAGAATTATCAAACAACATAGTTGTTCCATAACCTGAATTTGCAAGAACAACATCTGCCCCAAATGCAAAATTCATTAATTGCATAAATAAAATACTTATTCCAAACGTTGCAAGAATTGAGATAAATAAATCTCTATCAACAACTTTATTAATAACTAATTTATAAATAATAACACCAACAAAATACATTATAATTGGCGAGACTATTACACCCCATGCTGGGTGAATTCCATATAGATACATAAAGTAAGCAATGTATCCGCCTAGTATTACAAGATCACCTTGAGCAATATTGATTATGTTCATAACTCCCCATTGAAGAGCCATTCCATATGCAATTAGTGCAAATAATATTCCAAGTAGCAGTCCATCTAGGACAGCTTGCACAGTTAACATAGGTACTTGAAATATTAAAAAATCCATAAATTTTTAAATGCTTATAAAAAAAAGCCCCCTAATGATAGGGGGCTTATTTGATTTTTATATTATCTTTCAGACCACTTAGGTATTGGGTGAATTAATTCTGCTGAAGCCCATTTTAACGGAGCCACAACTTTATTTTCACATTTTCCTGCGTCATCACACATAACTTGAAATAATACCATTGGCTTATCAACGTTTTGACCACCTTCAGCAAATTTTATATTTCCATAAAATGTTTGCATGTTAGTAGCAGCAAGAGCGTCTCTGACTTTCTTTTGGTCGAAAGATCCAGCTCTTTCAAAAGCATCTTTAAACACTAATAAAGCCGCAGAAGACTCTGCTGCTTGGTATGGTGGTGCATAACCAAACTCTTTTGTAAAGTCTGCATCATAAGTCATACCATCAGTAAAGAAATCATCTTTATAAGTTAGGGTTTTATGCCATTGAGAAGCACATAAAGCGTATTGTGAATTTGCACCATGTTGCTTAGATAGTTTTGCAGCATCACAGTGTGTCATTGCTAACATTGGAACGTCAACTTTCATCTCAGCAATTTGTCTGATAGCTGTTAACGCACCTTTTGTGTGACCTGAAACAACTAATACATCTGGCTTAGTAGCTTTAACCTTTGCTAAAGTTGCTGCCATATCATTAAGCTCTTTTGGAAGTTTATCGTCGATTATAATTTTAGATCCTGTTTCTTTTGCAGCATCTAAAATACCTAATCTAACGTCTTGTGAGAATGCATCTTGCTCAAAAGCTTGTGCAATTCTTACACCTTTTCCGCCATTAAGCTCAACTGCTGTTCTGATTGCAACATCCAAATATAAGTTTGCTGGCGCAAGGACTGCAAATAAATATTTATAACCCTTTGTAAACAAAGATCTTGATGCACCATTAGCTTCAACCATTGGAACGCCGTATTTCTCAGTTACTGGTGCAATTGCTTTGGTTAAACCTGAACTGTAAGGTCCAAGCATAAACTCTACACCATCTTGTGAAATTAATCTTTCTGCAAGTTGCGCTGCTCTTTTTGGGTTTGACTCATCATCGTAGTAGATAATATCAAACATGTAAGTTTTACCTCCAACTTTAACACCACCCATGCTGTTAATTCTGTCAACGGCCATGTTATAACCGTTTTGAGTATGAACACCATTAGATGAATATTTTCCAGTTAAAGAAATTGCAGCACCTAATATAATTTTATCACCAACAACTTTTGCTAATGAAACAACTGAAGTTGAAAATAAAATTGCTATTGCAGAAACAAATGTAATTATAATGTTTTTAATTTTCATTTCTCTCCTCTTTTTATTATTAATTAATTAATTTAAACCTTATTTAACTAAGAAATTAATTTTTTTGCAAGTAACAGTAGTATCGCAACAGGGGCTAATATTGTTGCATAAATGCAATTATAACTGCTATTACAATTAAAACGCACGCAGAAATTGTGTTTATAACCTTAGCGTTAGCTTTAACCCAAGTAATCATTTTATTTGCTAGAATTGCGTAACCAATTAAAGATAAAAAATCTAAAATCACATATGTAGTTATTAAAATAATAAATTGAGCAAAATAATTAGAGTTAAAATCAATAAATTGTGGAAAAATAAATGGAAAAAACATCCAAGCCTTGGGGCTTGTGCCGGCAACTAAAAAACCATCTTTGAAAAAAGATAAAAAACTTTTCCCTGATTTCTCATCAGCATTTATATTTTTTGGTCTAGATTTATAAATATCATAAGCAAGATATAAAATATAAAATATTCCAACCCACTTAAATATATTTAATAATTTAGGATTATCAGAGATAAATGAACCAATAACAAATATAACAAGTGTTGCTTGAATTATATTTGCAGTAACATCGCCCAGTGCGGTCCATACACATTTCTTAACACCATAATTCATTGAGTACGAAATGATTACAATTCTAGGTGTTCCAGGAGTGATAAACATGAAAAGAATTATTTGAAGAAATAGGAAATAATTTAATGGGAGCATTTAAGGATAGTCCTAAAAAACCGGGAGCTAAAGATGGCTAGATAGGACTATCTAAAAGTGATATTATCATAGACATTAAAATTTGCATTAAAATTTATTTAGAGTTTTGCTAGAAAATCTATGAAAAAAAGTCACAGGCCTGCAACCAAAGTTAAAAACCCTGAGCCAAAACCAGGAAGTCCAGACTGGGTTATCTGGGCAGCTTGGGCTGACAGAATCACATTTGAAGAGATTGAAAAAAAAACAGGTAAAACTGAAGCTGACGTTATTAAGATAATGAGAAGAAATTTAAAACCTTCGTCTTTCAGGTTATGGAGAAAAAGAGTAAATTCACAAAGTATTAAACATAGAAAGAAATTTGAATATTCAAGAAAACAAATAAGAGTAAAAATTAAGAAAAATGAAATTCTTAACTGGTAAATTAGCAAAATATAATTATATCTAAAGTATGAAAAATATAACTATGTATTCAGGCCCTATGTGCGCATTTTGTGATGCTGCAAAAAGATTACTGAATAGAAATAATCTTGAATACAAAGTGATTGATGTATCAACTGGCCCAGAAGTTAGAGATGAAATGATTAAAAAAGCAAATGGAAAACGTACAATTCCGCAAATCTTTTTTAATGATGAGCACATTGGTGGTTATCAAGAGTTAAGAGAGCTTGAGAAAAATGGTACGTTAGAAGTATCGCTAAAGTAAATTTAATTCCAATCTATTAAACCTAACTGTTTTTTTGCTAATTCACTTAAATCATTAATTCTAATTCTTCCTTTATAATTAACTTCGTAGTCCTCAGCAGCAAAATCTGGTGGACTTTTACCTTCAATAAATTTTTTTGATTGTTTTTTTATGTAATCAATATTTTTTTTACAGTATGGAGTTGCCCCTACGTAAACAACATTTGAAAAATTTTTACCCATATGTTTTTCTTCGACAGCGTGCACAACATCGGGGTGCCACCAAATAGTATCTCCAGGATACATTTTTGGAATTGAAATTAAACCTTCTAACAATAAGCTATGATATTTTTCATTTATTGATAAAGCTTTTCCAGCTTTTGAACCACATAGCTCATTTTCAGGCACATCATCTAGTAAAGCTCTTGTTAAAACATATGCCATTCCTTTAGCTATAGGAATTAATTGTAAAGTTCCATCATTTGGACCTTGCTCTGTTAAGGCCGTCCATCCTTGGAATGTTCTAAATACATGCGCTACCGCAGGTGACTCAAATTCAATTGTTTCATCTCTATATTTGGCATCAAACGGATTATAATTTTCAAAATTATCTGAAAAAATATCATTATAAATTTTTTGATATGCACTATCAGTCCATCTTTCAATCGATCCAGCATCACAATGTGGTGATAACCCCAATGTATCGTCTCCCGGTTCTCTTCTTCTTACTCGATCCGCATATACAAGTTCTTTATTTGGATCAAAAACACTTTTATCCTTATACTTATAATTCCAAAGATTATTTAGCCATTTTTTCACCTTTTCCATTTCTTGAGAATGTCTAATTTCTGATTGTGCTTTAGACCAATACAATCCAAAAATTTGAGGTTTACCTGATTTGAGATCACTGAAATATTTATCTATAGCTATTTTTTTTTTTTGATCTTCAAAATAATTATTTTCTAAAACATATTGATCTAGATTTTTATTAAGATCTTTCATTTTTTTTTCACCAAAAACATTTCTAATTATTACACAACCACGTTTAGTAACCTTCTCATTAATAGTCCTTTCATTTTCAATTAAAATATTTTTAAATTCTATTTCTGGGATTATCGAATTCTCAAAACGTTTAATTAACTCAACTTCGTTTTTGATATATTTCTCAATGTTTTTAAAATTACTTAAATAATTTTTCGACTTATTTTTTAACTTGATTTTTTCAGAGATGATCTTGTTTTGTATTTCAATTATATTCATAATTGAAATCAATTATTTAGGTTTAAACACTAAGCAAACTCCATTATTACAGTATCTTTTTCCTGTTGGTTGTGGGCCATCATCAAATATATGGCCGTGATGTCCTCCACAATTCTTGCAATGGTACTCAGTTCTGGCATAACCGATATGATAATCTGTTGTAGTTTCAAATGCATCAGGAAGAGACTCATAAAATGATGGCCAACCGGAGCCACTTTCATACTTTGTATTAGAGTCAAACAATTTCACTCCACAGTTTGCACAATGATAACTTCCCTCTCTCTTTTCAAAATTAAGTTCGCTTGAACCTGGTGGCTCTGTTGCTTCTTCAAATAATACTTTATTTTGTTGATGAGTTAAATTTGGATTATTTTTTGTCATTTAAATATTTAGCACAATTTTTATGCAAACTTGCATGTAATTCAATAAGTTTTTTAAAGTCTTTATTGTAACCACCACCTAAAACTCCGCAAATAGGAACTCTTCTTGTAAAAAAGTTTCTAATAACCATCTCGTCTCTTTTATTAATTCCTTTGTCAGTAATGCACAACTTACCTAATCTATCATCTAAGTGAATGTCAACTCCTGCGATATAAAAAACAAAATCAAAATAAAAATCGTTTAGAAAAATTAAATTATTTTTTAAAATATCTAAATACTCTTCATCTTCCATGTTTTGTTCAAGCTCAATGTCCAGATCACTTTTTGATTTAATTGGTGGATAATTGACTTTTGTGTGCATACTAAATGTAAAAACATTATTTTCATTTTTAAATATTTCTGCATTTCCATTACCTTGATGAACATCTAAATCAACTATTAGGATTTTGTTAGCTAACCCTCTATTCAAAAGATATTTTGAAGCAACAGCCACATCATTGAAAACACAAAAACCAGCTCCCTCGTCATAAATAGCATGATGACTTCCACCAGCTGTATTACAAGCTATTCCATAATTAATTGCTAATTTAGAGGCCAATACGGTTCCACCTGTTGCGACCAAAGATCTTCTGACCACACTATCAACTAAAGGAAAACCTATTTTTTTAACCAATCTTTGCTCTAAGGTTTTATTTTTAATTTTTAAAATATACTCCTCCGAGTGAACTTCTTTTAGTGTATCTACTGAGCAGGGATCAGGTTTATAAAACTTCTTAACCACCTTTTCTTTTTTAAGAAAACTTGCTAATTCACCAAACTTTTTAATTGGAAATTTATTATCATCACCAATTTTTGCTTCATAATCAGGATGATTTACAACTGGTAATTCCACTTTACTTTATTTCTCGAATAGGCTTGCCAGCAACACAGGCTTCTAAATTCTCAATCATTTGTCTATAGAAAATAGAATAATTTTCAGCTGTGACATAGCCTACGTGTGGAAGCAAAAGTGCGTTAGGCACAAATCTCAATTTATGACCACTGGGTAGAGGTTCTTTATCATAAACATCGATACCAGCTCCAGCAATTACATTAGTTGAAAGAGCTATTATTAAATCCTCTTCGTTTACAATCGGACCTCTTGAAGTATTAATTAGAAATGCAGATTTTTTCATTTTATCAAATTCAGCTAGCTTTATACAATCCTTGTATCTTGTACCTCCCTGAACATGGATTGAAATAAAGTCAGAGTTTTGAATAAGATCCTCTTTGCTAGAGGGTAAAACATCAAGTTCTTTACACTTATCTAGACTTAAATTTTCACTCCATGCCATAACTTGCATGCCAAAAGCTTTTGCTATTTTAGCAACCTGAGATCCAACTTTTCCTAAACCAATAACTCCTAAAATTTTACCTTTTAATTCTATGCCTACCGTTGTCTGCCAATAACCTTGATACATATTATCAACCTCAACTTTAATATTCCTTGCAAGGCCTAAGATTAAAGCCCATGTTAACTCGCATGTTGGATTTGAATTAATTTCAGTTCCAGTAACAATAATTTTTGCTTTCTTTGCTGCTTCTAGATCTATTGCTTTATTTCTCATTCCGCTTGTTGAAATATATTTTATTTTTTTTAAATTTTTAATGAGATTTGAACTTATTATAGTTCTCTCCCTCATGATAAGTATGGCTTCAAATTCTTTTAATTTTTCTATGGCATCTTCCTCGTTTTCAAAAGGTTCACTGAAAATCTCAATATCAAACTTTGATGAAAGATTTTTCAAATCTATAAATTCTTGAGCAACGTTTTGATAATCGTCTAAAATAGCTACCTTAAGCATTTTGAGTTTTTTTATTCGAGATTGTAATACCAGCAATTATAAAAATTGCACCTAAGAAATGATAAAATAAAATTTTTTCATTGAAAATTATCATAGCCATTATTGCACCTAGAATTGGCATCAAATGAAGAAAAACTCCAGATCTATTAGCCCCAATAAGTTTTACACCTTTTATCCAAAACAGAAATGAGATTAGACCAGGGAAAAAAACAACATAAAATAAAACTAAATAAAAAGAGGATTGTAATTTAATTACACTACCCAAACTATAATCAATAAAATACATAGGAATTAGAAAAATAACTCCAAAAGTTATAACGATCTGTAATAGAGAAATTGGAGATAGATTGAATTCCTTTTTTTTCAAAAGAGCTGAATAAAGAGACCATGCAAACATTGCAATTAATGCAAAAATATCTCCTTTGTTAAATGACAAATTTAATAAATTATTTAAATTTGCTTTTGTTATTATAAACAAAACACCTGTAAGTGAGAGAAATACTCCTATTATTTGAAATGAATTTGTTTTCTCAATTTTAAGTAAGAATGAAAATAATATAATCATAACTGGTACTGTTGAAATCATAAGTACTCCAGTAATAACTTGGGTATGTCTCAGCGAGTAAAAAAGAGCAGAATTAAAAACTGTCACAGCCAAAATTCCTAATAATGAAAATAAAAAAATATTATCTATTATAATTTTTTGGTTATTTAATAATTCTTTATAAGTGAATGGAAGTAAAACTAACCAGGCCAAAAACCATCTATAAAAATTTAATGATATCGGAGGAATATCAATAATGCTTGCAGCTTTTCCTACTATAAAGTTGCCTGCCCAAAATAAACAAGCTAAAACCAAATAAAGAGAGGCTAAATATAAAGGGCTAAGTGTTTTCATGAAAAGAATTTAGTAAATCTGTTCTATAGTTTATTGCCTCTTTTATATTCTTTTCCTTAACATGTCCAAAACCTCTGATTTGATCAGGTATTGATGCTATTTTAACTGCTGTTTCGTAGTTTGATTTATTTATTTTTGTTCCTATGCCAGTAATTGTTTGCTTATAATCTCTTATTAATTCTCTCTCCTTTTTTCTTTCATTTAAATAACCAAATGGATCAAGCTTTGTACCTCTTAAAAATTTTAATTTAGAGAGTAGTTTAAACACATTAAATAACCATCCTCCAAATTTAATTTTAAGCAATTTCCCATCAACTTTACTTTTTTTACTAAAAATTGGAGGGGCTAAATAAAAATTATAATTAAAATTACCCTCAAAGTTTTTGTTTACATCGTCTATGAATTTTTTATTAGTCATTAATCTCGATACTTCATACTCATCTTTGTATGCCATTAATTTGAAATAATTTTTTAAAACTGCAGTTGAGAATTGAGCACCGTTTCCTATATTTTTATCTATCTTTCTTGCATAACTAACAAGATCTCTAAATTTTTCAGCATATTTTATATTTTGATACTCTTCCAAAAACTTCAATCTATTCTTATATTTTTCCTCAAAACCCTCCAGTACTTTTGGTTCATCTTTAATTATATCTAAAACCTCATATTTTAAATTTTCATAATGTCTTCCAAATCTGAATGCATGAATATTATCTTTTACACTCGCACCATTTAACTCAATTGCTTTTTCTATTGATGAAGCTGAAATTGGTATTAGGCCTGATTGATATGCTACTCCAACATTAAACATATTTGATAAAATTGAATTTCCTAAAATCTTGGATGTAATTTTATTTGCTGATATAAACTTTATATTTTCTTGACCCGCTATATTAATTAAATTATCTCTCATTTCATCAAATGGTAAGTAAAAATTTTTGTCCCTTGTAAAATCTCCAGGCATAACTTCGTCTGTATTAATTATTAATTTTGAAATTTTTTTATCTAAGGTTTTTATTATTTCTAAATCATTTGATACAAGTAAATCAAATCCTAAAAGTAAGTTAGTATCACCATAAGATAACCTTATTGCTCCAACATCTTCTGATTTTTTAAAAATTCTCAAGAAACTTTTAACAGCTCCACCTTTTTGTGCTAATCCAGTCATATCTAAAACCCCAGATCCTTTTCCATCTATTTGAGCAGCGGTTGCAAGCACAGCTCCAATTGTAACAACTCCAGTACCACCAATTCCAGCAATCATTATTCCAAAAGATTTATCAATTTGAGGTAATATTGGATCGTCTATCTTTGAATTTATTTTATTAATTAAATTATCGTCATAATTTTTCTTAAGTCTTATATCTCCCTCAAGACTTACAAAACTTGGACAAAACCCATCTACGCATGTGTAATCTTTGTTACAAGAAGATTGGTCAATTTGTCTTTTTCTTCCATACTCAGTTTCGACAGGTGCAATAGAAACACAATTAGATTGAATTCCACAATCTCCACAACCTTCACATAAGTCTTTATTAATAAAAATTTTTTTCTTAGGCTCTTCCAAGATACCTTTTTTTCTTCTCCTTCTTTTCTCAGCTGCACAAGTTTGATCATAAATTATTACAGTTGTTGCATTAATTTTGCTCAATTCAATTTGAACATCTATAATATTTTTTCTATCATAAACTTTAGAATTTCTTGCAAAACCTCCTCTATCACTATATTTTTCAATTTCATCTGTTATTATTGCAATTTCTTTGACACCTTCTGCTTCAAGTTGTTTAGACATTTGAGCAACTGTTGGTAATCCATCTAATGCTTGACCTCCTGTTAAAGCAACGGCATCATTATACAAAATCTTAAATGTCATTTTAGTTTTTGCTGCAACTGCATGTCTTATAGATAGAATTCCTGAATGGATGTAGGTCCCATCTCCCATATTTTGAAAAACATGGTCTGTATTACTAAATACAGACTCACCAACCCAAGTTGCACCTTCTGATCCCATTTGTGAAAAGCCTTCATTATCTCTCTCCATATGTTCTACAAGATAAGCGCAGCTAATACCTGTAATTGCTCTACTACCTTCAGGTATTCTAGTTGAAGTATTATGAGGGCACCCAGAACAGAAATGTGGGACTCTTTTTAAAGAAATATTTGAATTAGTTTTTTCTTTCAAAGACTTTAATTTTTTTGAAAGATTATTTACTTCATCTGGTAGTTTAAGGTAATTAATTATTTCAAAGATCTTTAAACCAATTTCACCTGGATCTAAAGCTCCAGAAGAAATAAATAAATCATTATTATTTTCGTCATTTTTTCCAACTACTTTTATATTTAAATTTTTATTAAATAATATTTCTTTAACTTGTGTTTCAATTATTGATCTTTTTTCTTCAACAACAATGATTTTTTCCAAATTTTCAGAAAATTTTTCAATTACTGCTTCCTCTAATGGCCAAGGCATAGCAATTTTAAGAAATTTAATTCCTACTTGATTAGCAATATCTTCGTTTATTCCAATTTTTTCTAGCCCTAATTTTGTATCTAAAAAAGACTTTCCAGTACTAATTATTCCAATTTTTGCCTTTTCTGAGTCGAAAATAATTTTATTCAAATTATTTATTTTACAAAATTCTTTTACATATTTTATTTTATGGTGGTGTAGCCGATATTCTTTTTCTTGTGCAGTGTCTTTTAGTCTAATGTTTAATCCTTCCGATGGATATTTTTCACTTGAAATATCTAAAAGATTTAACCTATTTTCGTCTAAGTCAACAGTTGCTCCTGAGCTAACGTTATCATGAACACACTTTATACCAACCCAACACCCACTTTTTCTTGATAATTCGATTCCTATTATTCCATAATCTAGTATTTCTTGAACACCACTTGGGTTAAAAAAAGGTATCATCGCATCAATCATTGCGAATTCACTTTGATGAGAGGTTGTTGAAGATTCACATATATGGTCATCTCCCATTAAAGCAATGACGCCTCCAAACTTTGAAGTACCAGCTAAATTTACATGTTTTAAAGCATCTCCTGCTCTATCTACTCCTGGCCCTTTACCATACCATATGCCAAAAACACCATCGTATTTATCTTGTTTTCTAAGATTTACTTGCTGTGTTCCCCATAAAGAAGTTGCAGCAAGTTCCTCATTTATTCCTGGTTGAAAATAAATATTGTTTTCATTCAAATATTTTTTGTTTTTTAAAATTTGCTGATCGTAACCACCTAAAGGAGATCCTCTATACCCGGAGATATAACATGCAGTATTTAAGTTTTTTTGTTTATCTCTTCTAGCTTGAACAATTGGAACTCGAACAAGAGCTTGAGCACCAGTTAAAAATCTAGTGCCTTTGCTTAATTTATATTTGTCTTCAAGTTTAATTTCCACACTATTTAACTTTTTTAGGCAAATCTAACTGAACTGTAAGGTTTTAAATCCATATTAGTATTTTCATTTGCAATCATACCAGACACTATTTTTCCAGAAATTGCACCTAAAGTCCATCCTAAATGATGATGACCAAATGAGTAAAATACATTTTTATAATTTTTTGATGGTCCAATTATTGGTAAGAAATCTGGCAGTGTAGGTCGAAACCCTAACCACTCATCTTTGTGCTCAGGTAAGCCGTCAAGCATATCCTTTGCATTTAAAATTAGGTTTTTAATCCTAGATTTTGATAAAGAATTTTCAAGACCACCAAACTCCACAGTACCAACTACTCTCAACCCTTGGTCCATAGGCGACATTCCAAACCCTCTATTAGAATAAACCACTGGTCTAGAAATTAAATGATCAAAATCTTTAAAATGAACATGATAGCCTCTTTCAGTATCCAGTGGAATATTTTCATGAAGTTTATCAGTAAGTTTTTTTGAAAACGCACCACATGCAATAACTAATTTATCAAAAACAAATCTTTGAGTTTCTGATCTTAAAACAGGTTTTTCCTCATCAAAATTTAAATCTTGGATATTTAGTTTTAAAAACTTTCCATCTTTTTTTATAAAATTTTCAAATAGCTTTAATAGTATTTTTTTTGGATTTCTTGCATGTCTTGCATAATCATAGAAAACACCTCCATGATAAAATGGTTTTAAATTTGGTTCTAAATCATGTATTTCTTTTTTATTTACCACTCGTTGTTTAACACCTAGATCATCTCTAATTTTTATTTCTAATTCTCTACTTTTTAAATTTTTTTCATTCCAGACATATAAAATTCCATTACTTTCAACTAAACCCTCTAGATCTATCTCTTCGAATAGTTCGTCATAAGCTAGTAATGATTGATCTAAAATTTGATGCATATTTTTTGCGGTATGCATCATTTTATCATTAGTACAATTCATTAAAAATTTTGAAAACCAAGGGATCATTTTTGGAACATAATTCCATTTAAGTGCCAAAGGTCCTCTTGAGCTCGTAAGCATTGATGGAACATCACTTACAATATCTGGTCTGTTTAATGGAACTGATGCGTAAGGAGAAAAATGACCCGCATTACCATAAGAGGCTGCATTTCCAGGTTCATCTCTATCGAACAAAATTACTTGATAGCCTTTTTTTTGAAGAAAAAGAGCATTACAGACACCTTGAATTCCTGCTCCTATTATACCAACTTTTAAATTTTTTTCTGACACAATTGAAAAATATAGTTGGTGGGATAAATTATAATAGATGTTATTTGATCGCGGTGGATAACTGTTTACAATATCTTAATTGCCGATCGGATCTCGACTATAAATTTTGCAGCTCATTACGATACCTAAACCAAGCATTATTGATAACATAGATGATCCTCCATATGACATGATAGGAAGTGGTGCCCCAACTATTGGCAACAACCCGATTACCATAGCTATATTTACAAAAATATATAAGAATAAAGCAGATGCAAAACCAAAACAGTATAGTTTTGCAAAAAATGATCTACTAGAAAAACCAATCCTTATTATTCTATAAATTAATAAAGCGTATAATAAAATTAGAACCATTGAACCAACAAAGCCAAATTCTTCAGAAAAAAGAGTAAAAATAAAGTCAGTGTGTTTTTCAGGTAAGAATTCAAGATAACTTTGTGTACCTTGTAAGAAACCTTTGCCTAACAATCCTCCTGAACCAATTGCTATTTTAGATTGAATTATTTGATAACCTGCGCCCAAGGGGTCTCTGTCTGGATTAAAAAAAGTTAATATTCTTGATTTTTGATATGGTTTTAAAATTGAAATTACAAAAGGTAATGAGACTAACAATATTAATCCTGAATATATAAAATATTTTAAATTAAGTCCTGCTAACCAAATAATAGCCAGCCCACTTCCTGCTATTAAAATTGCTGTTCCTAAATCAGGTTGAGTTATAACTAAATAGCAAGGTATCAACAAAAGTATAATTGGTTGTAATAAATATTTATAACTTTGAATATCTGAGTTTTGAATACGATGATAATAAACAAACTATTATTGCAATTTTCATCAGTTCTGAAGGCTGAAGGTTCATTATGAAAAAATTTATCCATCGTTTAGACCCCGACGCTGAAATTCCAAAAAACATTACA
>CACLST010000021.1 GCA_902609675.1 uncultured Pelagibacteraceae bacterium
TAAATAATTTTTGAATTTGATTATATCTTTATTACTTATCTTATTATGCGTATTTAATAGTATTTCTTCCCTATTTTTATTTACAACTTTTGATAAAATTAATTCAACATCAAGATATGAATTTTTAATTTTATTTTTTTTTAAAAAATTTTCACCTTTTTTTAAAATTTGATTATAATTCATATTTATGTGTTGCTTAACTCATTTTCTTGAGCTTGAATAACTAAGTTTTCTATCATCTCATCAAATTTTTCTCCTTCCATAAATTCAGATAATTTATGAAGTGTTAAATTTATTCTATGATCTGTTACTCTTCCTTGTGGAAAATTATATGTTCTAATTCTTTCAGATCTGTCTCCTGTACCAATTTTACTTTTTCTATCTTTAGACCTTTCATCATCTCTTTTCTGACGTTCTAATTCATAAAGTCTAGATCTGAGAATTTTTAAACCTTTTTCTTTATTTCTTATCTGTGATTTTTCATCTTGTTGGCTAACAACTATTCCAGTTGGTATATGTGTAATCCTGACTGCAGAATCAGTTGTATTTACACTTTGACCACCTGGACCACTACTTCTAAACACATCAATTCTTAAATCTTTTTCTTCTATCTTAACATCAACCTCTTCAGCTTCTGGCATCACTGCAACGGTAGCAGCAGATGTATGCACCCTTCCTTGGGTTTCGGTGTCTGGAACTCTTTGAACTCGATGAACACCACTTTCATACTTTAGTGAAGAGTAAATATTTTTACCTTTTATAGATGCAATAACTTCTTTTAATCCTCCAGCATCGCTTTTAGAAATAGATATAACCTCTATTAGCCATTTTTTTTTGTGACTTACTTTCTCATACATCTTAAACAGATCAGATGCAAATAAACTAGCTTCTAATCCTCCTGTTCCAGCTCTTATTTCTATAATTGCATTTTTTGTATCTGCCTCATCTTTAGGTAGTAAAAATAACTTAATTTTTTTTTCACTACTCTCATTATTTTTTTCAAGCTCATTTAATTCAGTTATAGCTAAGTCCTTCATCTCTTTGTCAGCATCATTATCATTAATTAAATTTTCCAATTCATCTTTATTTTTTTGGAAGTTAAAGTAAGAAACTGCCTCTTTGATAATATCATTTAAGTCAGAGTATTCTTTTGACTTCTCTGCAAAAGATTTTTTATCAATTTCTTGTGAGGATAGCTCTTTTTCCAATTTGGAATGTTTTGATATTAAATCTTGAACTTTTGATAAAGGTACCATTATTTAGCTTTTTCGATCTCCTCTACTTTTTCCTCAACTAAACGCACAACTTTAGAAATCATCTCATCACTTGATATTTTTTCACTTTCAAATCCATTCAAATAAAGCATATTGTTACCCTTTCCTCCACCTGTAACACCAATATCAGTTAGTGCTGCCTCACCCGGTCCATTAACTACGCACCCAATTATAGATAAAGAAATAGGAGTCTTTATATGAGATAGTCTATCTTCTAACTTTTTAACGGTTTCGATTACATTAAAAGCCTGTCTAGCACAAGATGGGCAAGAAATAATTTTTACCCCTCTATTTCGTAAATTAAGTGATTTAAGTATTTCATTCCCAACTTTAATCTCCTCTACTGGATTGTCAGATAAAGACACTCTTATAGTATCTCCAATACCACTCATAAGAAGTGATCCAAAACCAATAGAAGATTTTATGCTACCAGGTAAAAATGTTCCTGCCTCAGTAATACCTAAATGTAGTGGATAATCAGTAATATTTGAAAGTTGTCTATAAGCTTCGATAGATAAAAATACATCAGAAGATTTAACGCTTACTTTAAAATTATTAAAGTCAAAGTCTTCGACAATACTTATATTTCTTAATGCACTCTCCACAAGAGCTTCTGGACAAGGTTCTTTATACTTTTCTAGTAAGTCTTTTTCTAAAGATCCAGCATTAACACCAATTCTAATTGAACAATTGTTATTTTTTGCGGCAGAAATTACCTCTTTAATTTTTTTTTTATCTCCAATATTCCCAGGGTTTATTCTTAGACAAGCAGCTCCACTTTCTGCTGCCTCAACTGCTCTTTTGTAATGAAAATGTATATCAGCTACTATTGGAATAGATGTATTTTTAATAATATCTTTAAGAGCTTTCGTCGAGTCTTCATCTGGGCATGATACTCTTACAATATCAGCTCCAGCCTCTTCAATTTGTTCAATTTGGTTTACAGTTTCTTTAACATCTTTAGTTAACGTATTTGTCATTGATTGAACAGAAATTGGATTGTCTCCTCCAACTTTTACATGACCAACATTAATTTCTTTTGTTTTTCTTCTTTTTATTTCCCTAAAAGGTCTAATATTCATATATTATTTACTTAATTTAAATTCCTTGTGCAGAGAAGATATAGCTTTTTGAACATTTTTTTTATCTATCAACACAGAAATTTTTATTTCTGATGTAGATATTACTTGAATATTTATTTTTTGTTTGGCAAGCGACTGGAACATTCTATAAGTAACCCCAGGAGTAGTAACCATCCCAACTCCTATAATTGAGACTTTTGAGACATTCTTATCAAATATTAAATCTCTAAAATTAATTTTTTTATTTTTGGAAATAATTTTTTTTGTTTTGCTTAAATCATCTGATTTTATTGTAAAAGTAAGGTCTGTTTCTTTTCCATTAGCAGAAATATTTTGTACTACCATATCTACATTTATAGAATTTTCAGATAAAGGTTTAAAAATTGATGCTGCAATACCAGGTTTATCCTTTACACCTAAAAGAGTAACTTTAGAGTCATTGGTTGTATTTGAAATACCAGTAATAATCTTGTTGTTTATTATATTTTTTCTTTTTGTAATAAGAGTTCCCTCGTTATCTGTAAAAGAAGATCTCACTTCTATATTTACCCTATTCAACCTTGCATCTTGAATGGAATGAGGCTGCATAACTTTGGATCCAAGAGAGGCCATTTCTAGCATTTCCTCATAAGATATAACTTTTATTTTTTTAGCTGACTTAAGTTTGTTTGGATCTGTAGAATAAACACCATCCACATCTGTATATATTATACATTTTTCAGCTTTGAAAAATTTTGCAAACATAATTGCACTTGCATCTGTTCCACCCCTGCCAATAGTAGTTATTCTATTTTTATTATTAATTCCCTGAAATCCTGTGATTACAGGAATCCCTCCCTTTTTTAAATAACTCATTATTTGATTCCTATTAATTTTATTTATTCTTGAAAATTTATATTTTCCCTCAGTATTGATAGGGATTTGCCATGACATCCAAGATCTTGAAATGAAACCTTTATTAATTAATTCTCCTGAAATTAACGCACAGGATACTTGTTCTCCTGATGAAACAAGTACATCATACTCTGAGTCAGAAAAAGTTTTGCTAATTTTTTTAGATAAATTGATTAAATTATTTGTCACACCACTCATTGCAGATGACAGTACAATTACATTGTATTTTTTTTTATATTTGGCAATAATCTTTGCGACTTTTTTTATTCTATCAGTTGTACCAACTGAAGTACCTCCAAATTTTAATACAATTATTTTCATTGATAATTTTTTTTAATATAAATTAAAATATATTGATAAAATACATCTAGATTGTAATGTCAACAAACAATGAAAAATAACACAATAAATAAAAAAGAAATAGAAAAATTTTCAAAAATAGCTGAGGAATGGTGGGATCCTAATGGAAAATTTAAGCCATTACATAAATTTAATCCCATCAGAATAAAGTATATAAGAGATACAATTTTATCTGAGTTTAAAATTAAAAAAGAGTATAGGCCCTTTAAAGGCTTGAGCATTTTAGATATCGGATGTGGTGGTGGATTACTTTCTGAACCCATGGCTAAACTTGGAGCAGATGTTGTTGGTGTTGATGCTTCTTTTAGAAATATACAAGTAGCTAAGTATCATTTAAAAAAAAGCAAACTTAAAATTAAATATTACAATTCCTCTCCAGAAAATTTAAAAATTAAGAAAAAATTTGATATAATTTTGAACATGGAAATTGTTGAACATGTTGAGGATGTAGATTTTTTTATTAAAGAAAGTTCAAAGTTTTTAAAAAAATCGGGTGTCATGTTCATTGCAACCTTGAATAAAACTCTTAAATCTTACTTGTTTGCGATTGTTGGGGCTGAGTATGTCTTAAAGTGGCTTCCAATAGGTACTCATGATTGGGAAAAATTTGTTAAACCTGAGCATTTAACAGATATTTGTAAAAAAAATTCTTTAAAATTAAAAAAAATTGATGGAATGACTTTCAACCCAATCTTAAATAAATGGTCTGTAACATCTGATAAGTCTGTAAATTATATTTCTGAATTTAAGAAAGTTTAATTTTTGTCTTCATCAATCCATGGAATTATATCCGTTTCAATCCCTTCTTCTCTTAATTCCTTAACATCTTTAAGAGAAGCACTACCATAAATACCTTTTTTTGATTTCTTTTTATCGTAATGAATTGATCTTGCTTTATAAGTAAAATTTTCACCTACATACTCAAAATTATCTTTTACAAATTTTTTGTAGTCGTAAAGTTTTTGTCGAACTTCTTTATATTTTTTAATTTCTTTTAAATTTTCTTTTTTCTTAGTGTTCAATAAATTAGGAGACATCAAGGATTTTTCAACATTTATTGACTCACAGGATTGGCAATTTAAAAGTTTTAATTTGAGCAACCTATCGTATTCATTGGATGCACTAAACCAGCTTTCAAATTCTTGCTTACAATCTTTGCATTTTAACAAATATTTGATCATGCTTATCACTTAAACATTAATCTATAAAATTTCAATATAGCTAAGTCCTATAATCAGCATTAATTTCAATATATTTTTTTGTTAGATCCATAGTAAAAGATTTAAATTTTTTAATTCCCTGACCAATATCGACTTCTATTTCTATTGATTGGCCTTTCATATATTCCTTAACTTTTTTTTTCGTCATAGGATTTGTACAAAGATCCCTTATGATAAATTTTATAAGGTCCAAAAGAAATAGATAATTTTTGTTCATTGATTTTGGAGTCACTGTTTCCAATTGCCATAGCTACTCTTCCCCAATTTGGATCTTCTCCCGCAATTGCTGTTTTAACTAATAATGAGTTTGCTATTTTAAATGATATGTTTTTTGCTTCTTTTTCAGTTTTGCAATTAATACAATTAATAGAAATAAATTTAGAAGCTCCTTCTCCATCAGAAACAACTTGCTTGGCTAAATTCAATAAAACTTCATGAACTGCCTTGTTAAAATTTTTAAGTCTAATATCACTATATTTTTTAATTTCTAAATGATTTATTTTGCTTGTTGAGAATATAGAAACCATATCATTTGTACTTGTATCACCATCGCATGAAATTGCATTGAATGTTGTCTTTATGTTGTTTTTTAAGACATCATTTAAAACTGTTGTAGGTAAAGTTGCATCTGTAAATATATAACATAACGTAGTTGCCATATTTGGATAAATCATGCCTGAGCCTTTTGCGATTCCATAAACTTTAATTGTTGATGAACCAATTTTTGTCTCAGTCATTGACACTTTGGGTTTTAAATCTGTTGTGATTATACCCATTGCAGCTTTCATCCAGATTAATTTATTTTGTGTATATTTTATTTTCTCGACTAATTCTGGTAATGAACTTTTGATTTTTTCTAATGGAAATTTCTCTCCTATGGTACCTGTACAACCAAAAAGTATTTCTTTTGACGAAATTTGTTTTGGAGCATCTTCATCTCTTTTCTGTATTTCAGATAATTTTGAGGATAAATCTAAAGAAATTTTCTCTAACGCGTCATAACCCTCAGGACCTGTTAATGCATTGGCATTTCTGGTATTAACTAATAATGCAAATATTTTTTTTGCTTTAATTTTTTTATTCCATTTTATATTTTCTGATATTAAATTTGATTGGGTATATACTGAGGCATAATTTGCACCATCTCTAAAATAAAATAAAACTAATTCATCTCTCTTAAATTTGTATAAGCCAGCGCTGACAGCAGAAATAGAAACTCCATCAATATGATCTAAATCCTGATAATCAACAATTTTAGAGCTTTGAGTGCTATTTTTTATAAAATTGTTTATGTTAAATTTCATGATATTTAAAATAATTAATTAATTACTATATATTTCTAATATTTAATTTTATATCAAAATGTTCAACCCACTTAATATATTTTCAAAGCTTATCAAAAGCGGAAATGAAAAGGAACTAGGCCGAATTCAACAAATAGTCAATAAAGTTAATCTTTTGGAAAAAGATTTAGCAAATTTATCTGATGAAATGTTTCCAAAGAAAACCGAGAAACTAATTGAGGAAATTAAAAAAGGTAAAAGTCTAAACGACGTATTACCTGAAGCTTTTTCAATGGTGAGGGAAGCCTCTAAAAGAATTAGAAATGAAAGACACTTTGATGTTCAGCTAATTGGTGGAGTTGTAATTCATGAGAATAAAATTGCAGAAATGAAAACTGGAGAAGGTAAAACATTAACAATAGCTCTTGCGGCTTTCCTTAATGCTCTAGAAAAAAAAGGTGTCCATATAGTAACTGTAAATGATTATTTAGCCAAGAGAGATAGTGAGAATATGGGTAAGATTTATGAGTTTTTAGGTTTAACTTGTGGATATATTAATACTGGGCAAGATGATTTGGAGAGAAAAGAAAATTATTCAAAAGATATAACCTATTCTACAAATAGCGAATTGGGCTTCGATTATTTAAGAGATAATATGAAATATTCCAAAGAGGCTATGGTTCAAAGAGATCACAATTATGCGATTGTTGACGAAATAGACTCTTGTTTAATTGACGAGGCTAGAACACCTCTAATAATTTCAGGAGCAACGGAAGATAAAACTAATCAGTATATAGCTGTTGACAAACTTGTGAAAAATTTAAAAGAAGAAGATTTTGAAATAGATGAAAAAGACAGAAATATTTTATTAACTAATGAAGGTGTGGATAATGTTGAAAGTATATTCTCTAATGCTGGAATACTTAAAAATGAAAATTTTTATGATCCAGAAAACCTTCATATTGTTCATTTGGTTAATCAATCATTACGTGCCATCCATCTTTTTCAGAGTGGCAAAGATTACATTGTAAAAGATGGACAAATAATAATAATTGATGAACAAACAGGCAGACAATTGCCAGGAAGAAGGTTTGGTGATGGTCTTCATCAAAGTCTAGAGGCAAAAGAAAATTTAACAATTAATGCTGAAAATCAAACTTTGGCATCAATTACCTATCAAAATTTCTTTAAACTTTACAAGAAAATAGCCGGATGCACTGGCACAGCATTAACAGAGTCAGAGGAGTTTTATGAAATTTATAATCTACCAGTGGTGTCAATTCCTACTAATAAGAAGATGATAAGAAAAGATTCTAATGATCAAATATTTAGAACTAGTAACGAAAAAGATGAAGCTATTATTAGTAAGATTGTTGAATGTAACTCAAAAGGACAGCCATTATTAGTCTTCACATCAAGTATAAATAAATCTGAACACTTCTCAAATCTATTAGATAAAAAAAATATAAAACACACAGTTTTAAATGCGAAAAATCACCAAAGAGAAGCTGAAATTATTGCAGATGCTGGAAAAAGAAACTCAATAATTATTACAACAAGTATTTCAGGAAGAGGTGTTGATATCAAATTAGGAGGTCAAGATGAAAGTGATAAAGCTGAAATAAAAAAATTGGGAGGATTATTTGTTATTGGTACTGAAAGAATGGAAAGTAGGAGAGTAGATAATCAAGCAAGAGGAAGATCAGGCAGACAAGGTGATGAAGGTAGTTCTATATTTTATGTAAGTTTAGAGGATGATTTAATGAGAATATTTGGGTCTGAATCTATGAATAATATACTTGAAAAACTTGGACTTAAAGATGGAGAAAGCATAGACCATCCTTGGATAAATAAAGCATTAGAAAGAGCACAACAAAAAGTTGAGGCAAGAAATTTTGACATTAGAAAAACTCTTTTAAAGTTTGACAATGTTTTAAATGATCAAAGGCAAGTAATATTTTCGCAAAGAAACGAGGTAATAGAAAATAAAGACTGTAAGCAGTATTCTGAAAATTTTCTATATGAAATTATTAATGATTTGAAACTTAAGAAGACAAAAAAGTTAGCTAATGCAGGATCAAATGAGATCAATATGCAGTTAAAATCTTTATTTGGAAAATCATTTGAAGAAAATGAAATTAACGAATTAGTTAATCTTGAAAATAAGATGTTTGAAGAAAAAATAAAAAATAAATTTAAAAGTTCAAGAGAAGAGAGAATAAAAATGTTAAATGAAGAGCAATATAATGAGATAGAAAAAAGAATTTTTTTACAATTAATTGATCAAAATTGGAAATTACATATTCAATATTTGGAACAATTAAGACAAGTCATTGGTTTAAGATCTTATGGACAAAGAGATCCTTTGGTAGAATATAAGAAAGAGGCATTTACACTTTTTGAAAATTTATTAGGTAAACTTAAGTATGATTTAATTACAATTTTGTTTAATTTAAAGCTCATAGAGAATAGCCAAGAAGAACAAACTAATGAAAATTTAAGTAAAAAATTTGAAGAGCTTTCAACAAAAAAGATTGGTAGAAATGAACCCTGCCCTTGTAATTCTGGAAAGAAATACAAACATTGCCACGGAGCTTTATAAAATAATACTTAAAAGTAAAATTAATAAAGCTATAGCAAACACACCATAATAAATTTTTGAATTCTTCTTCAATTTTTGATTAATATTTTCAAGGACACTTGCCTTCATAGACAGATCTTTTCCATCATCTGCTTGTGTTATAAATCCTTTATTTCTTCCAATTGACAAAAATTTATTTTTTCTATGAGTAAGAATTTCATCTTTATCCATTGTCTTAAAAAAATCTAAATTTTTCTTTAATGAGTCTCTCACATTATCCAATATAAGGTCTTTATCTCGATGAGCACCTCCAACTGGTTCTGGAATTATTTCATCAATTATATTTAATTTTAAAAGATCTCTAGATGACATTTTCATTGCAGTTGCAGCCTCTAAAGTTTTTTTTGGATCTCTCCATAAGATAGTTGCACATCCCTCTGGGGAAATGACAGAATATATTGCATTTTGAAGCATAATTACTTTGTTAGATGATGCTAAGGCTATTGCTCCCCCAGACCCACCTTCACCAATTATAATTGCTATTGTCGGTACAGTTAACTTCATTGAACATTCAATAGATTTTGCTATTGCTTCAGCTTGGCCTCTTTCCTCTGCGCCAACTCCTGGATATGCTCCTGGAGTATCTACAATAGAAATAATTGGAATTTTAAACTTGTTAGCTAACTCCATAAGTCTATTTGTTTTTCTGTAACCCTCTGGTCTCATCATTCCAAAATTGTGATCTATTCTTTTATTAAGATCTGATCCCTTTTCTTGACCAATTACTAAAACAGATTTACCATCGAATTTTGCAAAACCAGTTATAACAGCTTTGTCCTCACCATAATATCTATCTCCAGAAAGTTGGATAAAGTCATCAAAAAGATTTTCAACAAAAAATTTTGCTTTAGGTCTATCTTCATGACGGGCAACTAATGCTGTCTGCCATGGATCTAAGTTAGAATAAATTTTCTCTAACTTTTCATTTATTTCTTCTTCAACTTTGCTTATTCTTAAAGTATCGACTTCAGATAACCCCTCCTGATTATAGGGGTCTTTTAGTTTATCTAATTCCTCCTCAAGTTTTTTGATGTCTGTCTCAAAATTTAGGTAATTTTTCATTTAAGGTACGTATTATAAACAAAAAAGGCAATAAATTGTTAAAATAAGTAATTTTGATTGCGTAAAAACGACAATTTATTATAAGATTTTCAATTTATGAGAGAGCAATACATCAAAATCCACAACTTATCTGTAGCAAAAGATCTAGCTGATTTTGTCAAAAATGAGCTTTTACTGGATACTAATGTTGGCTCTGATGAGTTCTGGAAAGGCTTTGACAAAGTGGTACATGAATTAGCACCTAAAAATAAAAAATTACTCGAAATCAGAGAAACATTACAACAAGAAATAGATCTGTGGCATAAGAAAAATAGAGACCACGAGATTGACTATAATAAATATAAAAATTTTTTGGAAGAAATAGGTTATTTAAAAAAAGAAGGTGAAGATTTTAAAATAGCAACTAAAAATTTAGATGAAGAAATATCTAATATAGCAGGACCACAATTGGTTGTTCCAATAATGAACTCTAGATATACCTTGAATGCTGCGAATGCAAGATGGGTAAGCTTATATGACAGTCTTTATGGATCAAATATAATAGAGTCTGAAGAAAGTGGAAGTGAAAAATATGATCCTTTAAGAGGACAAGAAGTGATCAAATACACTAGAAACTTTTTGAACAAATATTTTCCAATAAATGACCTTGACTGGAAAGATATTACTGGTTTAGCAGTAAATAATAAAAAACTTTCAATTTATAAGGAAAATAAAGAATATAATTTATCAGATTTAGAAAAGTTTATTGGTCACAGAGGTGATGCAACTAAACCAAATGCTATAATCTTAAAAAATAATAATCTTCATCTTGAAATAATTATTAATCCTAGGGCATTTAGTGCCGCAAGAGATGCGGCTGGAATAAGTGATATTATAATTGAGTCTGCTGTTTCTACAATTTGTGACCATGAGGATAGTGTGGCCGCAGTCGATGCTGAAGATAAAGTAATTTGTTATAGAAATTGGCTAGGATTGATGAAAGGAAATTTAAAGTCAATATTTGAAAAAAACGGTAAAGAATTAGAGAGAAAACTTAATCCAGATAGAAGTTATATATCATTGAATGGTGAAAAGTTAAAACTTCACGGGAGAAGTCTTTTACTTGTGAGAAATGTTGGACACCTAATGACAAACCCTGCAATCACTTTAAATGATGGATCAGAAGTTCCTGAGGGAATAATGGATGCTTTTATAACTTCAGCAGCTTGTATTCATGATTTAAAAAGAAAAGGTAATTCAAGAGAAGGTTCAATTTATATTGTAAAACCAAAAATGCATGGACCAGAGGAGACAGAATTTGCAAATTTAATTTTTACAAAAGTCGAAGAAGTTTTAAAGTTAGAAAAGAACACAATTAAGTGTGGAATTATGGATGAAGAAAGACGAACATCTGCAAACCTTAAGGAATGTATTAGAACACTTAAAGATAGAGTATTTTTTATCAATACTGGATTTTTGGATAGAACTGGTGATGAGATGCACACTTCAATGGAAGCTGGACCAATGATCAAAAAAGGAGATATGAAAACGTCTAAATGGATTAAAACCTATGAGGATAATAATGTAGATATAGGCTTAAAATGTGGGTTTTCAGGACTTGCTCAAATAGGTAAAGGGATGTGGGCCATGCCTGACAAAATGAATGAAATGATGGAACAAAAAATTGGACATGTTAATGCAGGCGCAAATTGTGCTTGGGTTCCTTCTCCAACTGCCGCTGCATTACATGTTATGCACTACCATGAAGTGAATGTTTTTGAAAAACAAAAAGCAATATTAAAAAGAGAGCCATCAAAATTATCTGATCTTCTTACTATACCAATAGCAGATCGTCCTAATTGGTCTGTTGATGAAATTAATACTGAGATTTCAAATTCTGCCCAAACTATTTTGGGTTATGTAGTCAGATGGATTGATCAAGGTATAGGTTGTTCTAAAGTTCCAGATATAAACGATATTGGATTAATGGAGGATAGAGCAACTTTGAGGATTTCATCTCAACATATTGCTAATTGGCTTCATCATGGCTTGTGCTCGAATAGACAGGTTCTTGAAATTTTAAAAAAAATGGCAAAAGTTGTAGATAAACAGAATAAACACGACTCTAACTACGAAAGTATGTCTCCAGAGTATGATAAATCTATTGCTTTTAAAGCAGCATGTGAATTAATCTTTCATGGAAAATCACAACCTTCTGGCTATACAGAACCACTTTTACATTTAAATAGATTAATTAAAAAAAGCTAATTAAGCCTCTATCTTTTTTCTATTTTTAAATGCAGATATAAGAGTACCATCATCTAAATTTTCGATTTCTCCACCTACTGGTAAACCTTGGGCTAGTTTTGAAACTTTGACCTCAGTTTTTTTTAGACTATCTTGAATGTAAAATGCTGTAGTTTGACCTTCTACAGTTGCGCTGGTTGCTAAAATTACTTCTTCAATATCATCTTTATTTATTCTTTCTATAAGAGAGTTAACAAGCAAGTCCTCTCTATTGCTATTATTATTGTTTGAGAGAGTTCCCCCTAAAATATGGAAGTAACCTTGAAAAATTGATGAACTTTCTATTGCCCACTGATCTGAAATATTTTCTACAACACAAATTTTGTTGTATTTCTTTTCTACTATTTCGCAATTATTATAACTACACTCAATTGTATTAGGCTTTAATGTTCCACAAATTTTACATCTAACAATATTTTTAAAAACTTCGCTCAAATTTTGAGCCAAAGGCTTTAGTAATTCTTGTCGGTTATTAATCATTTTTAATATTATTCTTTTTGCAGACTTAGGTCCTAGCCCTGGTAACTTAGATATTAGTTTGATTAAATTTTCTATTTCAGGAATATTTTGCATTTAAATTATAAAGGCCACTTAAATCCAGGTATTCCGAAATTTCCTGAAGCCTTAGAAATTTCCTCTGCAGTTTTTGATTTTAGTTGTGATTTTGCGTTATTATGAGCAGCAGTAATAAGATCTTCTAATATTACTTTTTCCTCTTTCAAAACATTTTCACTAAGTTTAATTGAAATCATAGTGCCCTCTCCATTTAAAGTAACCTTTACATCATTAGCTCCTGAGACACCTTCAACCTCAATCTTTTTAATATTTTCTTGGCTTTCTTTCATTTTGCTTTCAATTTCTTTAGCTTTTTCCATTAATTTTGAAAAATCAGTCATTCTAATCCTCCTTCAACTCAACATTTATTAATTCTGCATCAGGAAATGCTTCGATCACTTTTTTATAGGCTTCAGACTTTTTAACATCATCAAATATTTTTTTCTCGTCAATTTTATTTTTTTCTTTTTTTGAAATTTGTCCTTGGTTTTTTGATAGAGAGATAATCCATCTCTTAGATGTCCATTCGTACAATTTGTTAGATAGATTTTTAATAAAGTCTTTGTCTAAGTTTTCATTAAAAGATATTTCTATTAAACCCTCAGAGAATGAAACTAAATTTGTGTTAGTTTCAAGCTCATATTTAAGCTTAGCTTCCTTTCTCTTTGTACATAAATTTATCAAACTTTCAAATGAACCAATTTTAAGTTCATTAATTACTTCATCTTTATTTAAATTTGGTTCAATTTTTTCTTGTTGTGAAACATTTTTGATTTGACCTATTGTTTTATTTGAAATTTTTTTTTCTGGTTCTTTATTTAAAGTATCTGGTTTTTTCCCAGCAAAGGTTTCCTCAGCATCTTTCTCCTTAAAACCTTTTATTCTCATTAATCTGAAAAGGAACATTTCAACTGATAAATTTGGATTTGAAACAATATTAATTTCTTCAATTGTATCAAGTGTAAATTGCCAAAAAAGGATTATGTCTTTTGAATCTAAATTTTTAGATATTGTGGTAAGATTACTAAAATCTTGGTCATTTAAAGAAAAATTATTTCCATCCAATTTTATAAAATTAATATTTTTTAGATAATATAAAACCTCAAGGAAATCATTCAAGAAAATTTTTGGATCTACACCAGAGTCATAAATCTTTCTATACAACTCAAATACTTTTTTTTCATCACCACTAAACATATTTTTGATTAATTCTATCAGAGAGCTTTTA
>CACLST010000022.1 GCA_902609675.1 uncultured Pelagibacteraceae bacterium
CAAGTAAAAGCAAAAAGGAAAATGGGACATCTAACAATCATCGAAAAATAATTTTATATAGGTTGTATTAGAGAAATATTGTTATTTGTTGGCTTATTTACATCCTTAGAAATTTCATAAAAAGAAAGTTTTGATTTTTGCGATTGTTTTAAATAATTTGAACCTGAAATTTCAATATTCAAATATTTATTAACTTCACTTTCATTTAAGATAACTGGCTGTCTGTGATGAATTTCTGTTACATTTGAACTTGCTTCTTCAGTAATCATACAAAATTGATCTTCTTCAAAAATACCAGCAATATAAATAAGTTTCTTATCCTCTCTTAAAAAGTAATAAGGCGTCTTCTCTTTTTCTATTCTCTTCCATTCGTAAAATCCGTCGGCCACAGCAACACATCTTTGAAGCTTTATTAACTTTTTAAAAAATACCTTTTCATCAATCGTCTCTAATCTTGCATTAATTAGTGGTTTAAAGTCTTTTTTTTTAGCCCAACTAGGTACAATCCCCCACTTTAAATTTTCAAGAGTATTTCCATTGTTATATTTCTTAATAACTGGAAGTTTTTGGTAAGGATGTGCATTATAATTTTCTGAGTCTTCTACTTTAATTGCAGTTTTAACGATTTTACTTGTTTTTGAAACTGCATTGGTAATGACGTATCTTCCACACATATTTTTTCGTATTGGTTTAATTTTTTTTTAGATTATATGTTCATGCTAATGATTAAATCAATAGAAAATAACTTTGACCACCCAAAGGTAAATCATCTTTTAATAAAACACTTTATTGAATTAAGATCTGTTTCTTCTAAAGGTAGCACTCATGTTTTAGATATCCCTGGACTTAAAGATCCGAGTATAAAATTTTGGAGCTTGTGGAATAATAATCATTTAATTGGGTGTGGAGCCTTAAAATTTATTGGACAAAATCATGGAGAATTTAAATCTATTAGAGTATCTGATGATTTTAGAAATAGAGGTATTGGTAGTAAAATAATCTCACATTTGATAATTCAGGCAAAAAAATTAGGTATAAAAAAGCTTAGTATTGAAACGGGATCTGGGAATTTCTTTTTACCTGCTAGAAAACTTTTTGAACATTTTAAATTTACTAAATGCAAACCATTTGCTCATTACAAAGAGGACCCTAATTCTTGTTATTACACTTTAGATTTATAATTTTATGAGAGACGAAAATAAAAAACCATACATACTTTATGTTGCTGAAGCAATCTATTTAGAAATATTTAAAATTAAAAAACAGAATATTGATATTTCCAATATAGATGCAATTGAAAGGTTTATGGGTTCAAAATTGTATGAAAAAGTAAGTAGTGGTAAATTTCACGATGAGTGGTTTGAAAAACTAAAAGAAAACGATTTTGTTGATAAGACCTCAGGAGAAAAAATTTCTAAAGAGGTTATAAGGCTTTTGAATTTACAAAAAGAAGCAATGGTCAAACAATTGATTAAATTTCCTGATTTATACTATGCAAAAAGTCATTTCCCCTTAGAAATATCTCAAAGAGCTACAAATCATCTTTGGAGAGTGTGCGAAAGTTATGAATTGTGGTGCAAAGAAACAAAAAATAATAATTTAATTAAATTAAACCTATTAGATTAGAATTAATGAACAAAATCATTGAATTTATAGACTCAACATTGTTTGATTTAGGTAGACAATTTAAATTGTCTTATTTGCCTCCCTTAATGATTTATGTGGCAGCAGGTATATCTGGCCTTACAGGAATAGTAGGCACTTTCTTTGTAAAAGATTACTTAAATTTATCTGCAGCATTTCTTGCAGGATTAGGTTTCTGGGCAGGAATACCTTGGGCTTTAAAAATGCCACTTGGGCATTTGGTAGATTTAATTTGGAATAAAAAGAATTACATGGTTTATGTCGGTGCCTCATTAATTGGAATAAGTTTATTAATAATGTATGGGCTGATAATTCATACAGAACAAATGTCATCTTATTTAAAAGTTGAAACTTGGTTTGTTATTAGCGTTCTTTTAGCTCCTATTGGTTATGTAGTTCAAGATGTTGTTGCTGATGCAATGACAGTTGAAGCTGTACCTTTAATTAATGAAAATGGTGAAAAATTTACTACAGATCAAGTTAAGATTATGCATACAACAATGCAAACACTTGGAAGATTTGCGATTATAGGAGGAACTGTGCTGGTTGCTCTCGCAAATGTAATATTATTTAAAGGAGTAGACAATCTCGAACAGGCTGAAAAAATACAATTATACGGATCCATATATCTTTATGCATTAATAATACCAATGGTTTCAATTTTAGGTGTTATTTTTGCAGCTTATTTAAAAAATAAAAAGAAAAACATTTTAATTAGACAGGGTCTATCTGGTGAGGAAGGTAATTTTAATCATGAGCAAACAAAAGTTAATTGGTGGATACTAGGTGGTAGTTTAATTTTTGTGATTTTTACTTTGAGTGTTGGCTCGTTAGGGTTACCTTTTGCACAAGAGATTGTTTTCTTGGGTTCGATGTTAATCATTTTATTCCTTATGAATAAACTTATTAAAGAGTTACCTGAAAAGTTAAGATTTACAATAGTTGGAACTGCTATAATTATTTTTATATTTAGAGCCATGCCTGGACCCGGACCGGGCTTATCTTGGTTTGAAATTGATGAACTTCAATTCAATGAACAATTTTTTTCAATACTATCTTTACTAGCTTCTATACTTACATTAGTTGGAATAATAATGCTTAGACCATTCATGGCAAAAAATTCTATTGCTAAAATAATTGTTATTTTATCAATTGCTGGATCAATATTATTTTTGCCAAGTGTTGGAATGTATTATGGATTTCATAACTGGACTTCTTCGTTAACAAACGGAATTGTTGATGCAAAATTTATAGCAATAATTAATACAGCATTAGAATCTCCTTTGGGTCAAATATCTATGATTCCACTTTTGGCTTGGATTGCTAAGAATGCACCTTCACATTTAAAAGCAACTTTTTTTGCAGTTTTTGCCTCATTCACTAATTTAGCTTTGTCTGCAAGTGCATTATTAACAAAATATCTTAATGAAATTTTTACAATTACAAGAGAAGTAAAAGATAAGGTTACAAACGCAATTTTAACTACAGCAGATTATTCTGAGCTAGGATTATTATTAATAACAGTTACAATTATTACATTAATTATACCAGTGCTATTTGTTTTATTTATTCAGAAATCTAGATTTAAAACTGAGGAATAATAACTAATTACACTTATAGCCAAATTCTAAAGAAGCATCAGTGATAGAATGGTATAGAGATTCCCCAAAACTTCTTAGAGAAAAAATTCTTGCTTTTTCTGGTTCATTTTCAACCATATCAACTATAAAAGAAATTCCATTATAAGCTGAGTTAATACTCATATTTTTCGTTAAAATATTAAAATTAAAAGGACATCCTTTTTTTAAAACTTCTTTTACGTATGGTCCTTCTAATTCTATCGTTGCTTTAGAATGAGATAGGTCTGTAACAGCAAAATCATTTTCATTAAAAGTGCTGTAAATTTCTTTTAACAATTCTTTTTTATGAGATACTAAAAGCCAATTATTTGGTGAATTCCACAAAACTCTTATATTTTCATTTGAAACTACTTTTTGTGCCTGATTTATAAATTTTAAATTGTTAAAATTTATATCGTCAATTTTAATTGAAGAATTTTTATACTGAACTATTTGAACGATTAATAAATTTTTTAATTCTTTAATTTTTAATAATTCATTTTCAGATTTATTTTCAAAGTTTCCAAATGACCCCTCTACATGGACATTTTGTAATGCAGAAATCACCGTCATGCTCTTACTCTCTTTCCTTCAGGATCAACATAATGAGATGAAACAATTTCCACAGGAATAGTTTTATTTTTTAAAGGTGACATAGCAAATAACTTTTGTCCTATCATATTTTTACCATCTTTAATTATCGCAAGTGAGAATGGATTATCATACTCAACACTCCAACATGATGCTGAGACATGACCTAATTTAGGGTTTGGAAGTTTTGCTTTAGGGTCTTTAACAATATATGAACCTTCAGGAATACTTGTTGTTTTGTCTAATGGAACAACGCCTACTATTTTTTCTCTATCCGGTTTTGTAAAAGCTGATCTGCTTAAAGATCTTTTACCAATAAAGTCTTTTTTCTTACTTACTAAACCTTCAAGCGATGCATCATGAGGAATTGTTCTACCATCAAGCTCAGAGCCAGCAACGTGACCCATTTCTATCCTCAAAGTAGATAGGGCCTCAGTTCCATATGGCTGTATTTGAAATTCTTTACCAACTTCCATAATTTTTTCCCACATGAAATTACCATAGTCTGACTCCACATTAACTTCATAAGCAAGCTCTCCTGAAAATGAAATTCTATAAATTTTTGCAGGAATACCAAATAAATCAGCCTCTTTGTAACCCATAAACGGTAGACCTTCATTAGATACATCTGTGTTTGGAAATAATTTTGTTAATAATTCTCTTGAATTTGGGCCTGCTATCGCAGCACCAGCCCACTGCTCTGTTGTTGAGACTACATTAACATTTAATTCTGGCCAAACTAACTGCAAATAATATTCTAAATGAGACAAGACATTTGCTGCCTGAGCTGTTGTAGTTGTCATGTGGTAATGATTTTCGGAAATTCTTGTTGTTGTCCCATCATCCATTACAATTCCATCTTCTCTTAACATTACTCCATATCTTGCTTTACCAACTGGTAGTTTAAGCCATGCATTAGTATAAACTCTATTTAAAAATTCTGCAGCATCCGGGCCTTTAACATCTATTTTTCCTAAAGTAGTTACATCACATACGCCTACATTTTTTCTTACATTTTTTGCTTCTCTTTTTGAGGCTTCAAATAATGTTTCATTTCCATGTTTGTAGTATCTTGGTCTTAACCAAACTCCAGCATCAACAAATACTGCATTATTTTTCCTATGCCATTCGTGCATTGGTGATTTTCTTGTTGGTTTAGAGTGTTTGCCAACTTCTCTTCCCACAATTGCTCCTATTGAAACAGGTGTATAAGGTGGCCTAAATGTTGTGTGGCCAACTTGTGGTACAACTTTATTTTCAATGTCTGAAACTAATTGTAAACCATTAAGATTACTTGTCTTCCCTTGATCTGTGGCCATTCCAAGGGTGGTATATCTTTTTACATGTTCGATTGATCTAAAACCTTCTCTTAATGCCAACTCTATATCTGTTACAGCTACATCGTTTTGAAAATCTAAAAATCTTTTGTAAGATTTACCTTTTGGTAATGGAACACACCAAAACTTATCGTGCTCTGAAGATTTTTTTTCAACTACAGTTGGAATAGAAACTTTATTATTATTTTCTGTTATTTTGTTTGAGACTTCATATCCTTTATCAAATGCTTCATTAATAGTTTCCTCTAATGTAAATTTACCGTTTGCTGAACCAATTGTATTTTCTTTCTGTTTAGATTTTTTTGGGATGAATGCATCTATTTTTTCATTAAATTCAGATTTATTTCCAGATTGAGATGCTAAGTGAATTGATGGTGTCCAAAACCCTGACACACAAATACAATCACATTCAATATTTTCTATATTTGATAAATCTTTTTTATTATCAGATATTTTTGCAATATCTGCTGATTTGACTTTTTTGTATCCTTTAGCAGCAACTACCACATAAGAATATTTAATTTCAATTCCTAAATTTTTTGCTTCAGTAATAATGTCAGAGTATGGTTCTTTTCTAGTATCTAAAATTATTGGATTAACACCATTTTTTTTGAACTCTATAGCGGTTTCATATCCACTGTCATTATTAGTAAATATCAAAGGTTTTTTTCCAACTAAAACTCCATAGACCTTCATGTATTCTTTAGCTGCTGAAGATAACATTACACCTGGGGTATCATTGTTACCAAATACTAGTGGTCTTTCAATTGAACCTGATGAAATAAGAACTTCTTTTGCTCTTATGTACCACAAACGTTGTTTAGGTAAATATTTTTGGGTTTTGGGCAAGTGATCACTTATTCGTTCCGACATTACCAACATATTATGATCATAATAACCAAATACTTGTGATCTATTTTTTACAATCACATTTGACATTGACTTTAACTCTGTAATTATTTTCTCTGACCATTCAACACCAGTTTGATTGCCAATATTTACATCACTAGTTAACAGGCTTCCCCCGTATCTTGGTTTATCTTCAGCTAAAATTACGCGCGCTCCATTTTTTGCTGCTGCGTATGCACTTGCTAAACCTGAAGGTCCTGATCCGGTAATCAATAAATCACAATATTCATATTTGTGTTCATATCTTTCTTTATCATGTTTGATTGATGCTTCTCCGAAACCTGCTGCCATTCTAATAAAAGGTTCATAAATTTTATACCAAAAGCTTGGTGGCCACATAAAAGTTTTATAATAAAACCCAGCTGGAAAAAACATTTTTAAAAAATTATTAATTGCGCCAATATCAAAGTTTACACTAGGCCAACAGTTTACACTTTTAACTTCTAAACCTTCAAAAATCTCCTGTTCAGTAGCTCTAATATTAGGATCTCTTTCATTATTTCTTTCTAGTTGTAAAATTGCATAAGGTTCATCAACACCAACTCCAAAAAAACCTCTTGGTCTATGATACTTAAAACTTCTCCCAACAAGGTGCACTCCATTTGCTATTAGCGCAGAAGCAATAGTATCTCCTTCATAACCAAAATATTTTTTACCATTGAATGTAAAAGAAATTTTTTTATTTCTATTTACCATTCCAATGTTTTCTAATCTAAAATCTTGGGACATTATTCAGTTAGTTCATCTGCTTTATAAGTTTTAAAAATTTCATGAGTTGATGTATCTCTTTCAACTTTAATCCATTGTCTGCAGCCAGATATATGGTGCCATAACTCTAAATGTTTTCCTCTTGGACTTTTTCTTAAGTAAACAAAATTATCCCAATCTTGGTCGCTAATTTCCTTATTAAGCTCTGGTCTTTTTACTGTTGCATCTCCACCATAAGCAAACTCATTCTGTGATCTTGATCCACAATGTGGACAGAATATATAGAGCATTTAAGATATCCAAGTTTTGGTACCAAGACCTTTTTCGTCAATTAAATCACCAGTATTAAATCTATTTAAACTGTAACCTGCATTTAATTCATGAACTCTGTCTTGTGCAATTGTGTGTGCAAAAGTCCACCCAGAAGCTGGAGTAGCCTTAAATCCGCCATAACACCAGCCACAATTTAAGTATAAGCCATCAATATGTGTTTTATCAATAATTGGTGAACCGTCCATAGACATGTCCATTATTCCACCCCAAGTTCTTAACATTTTCAATTTGCTAAGAAATGGAAACATTGCAATTCCTTCTGTCAATACGTGTTGAAGTGTTGGTAAATTTCCTCTTTGAGAGTAACTATTATATCCGTCCAAGTCTCCGCCCATAACCATCTCTCCTTTATCTGATTGACTACAATAAAAGTGACCTGCACCAAATGTAACAACATGGTCAAGTAAAGGTTTAACCGGTTCTGATACACATGCTTGAAGTAGATGAGTTTCAATTGGTAATGTCATGTTTAACATTTCTGCTAAAATATTTGTACTTCCTGCAACACACAAGCCAACTTTTTTTGCTTTGATATCTCCTCTAGATGTTCTTACACCAACTATCTTTCCGTTAGTAACATCAAATCCTGTAACCTCACAATTTTGAATTATATCGACACCCATCGAGTCTGCTTGTCTTGCATATCCCCAAGCAACAGCATCATGTCTAGCAGTTCCAGCACTTGGTTGCATCAATCCTCCAAAAATTGGAAATCTTACATTGTCTGAAAAATCTGCCATTGGAATTCGTTTTTGAACCTCTTCTCTATTTAATAAAACTGCATCAATTCCATTTAGGCGCATTGAATTTCCTCTTCTAGAGTATGCATTCATTTGGGCATCTGAATGAGCAAGATTAATTATTCCTCTTGGAGAAAACATAACATTGTAGTTCAAATCCTGACTCATCTTTCTCCATAGATCCATGCCAAACTCACTGAACAAAGCATTGTCATCATGCATATAGTTTGATCTAATTATTGTAGTGTTCCTTCCAACATTACCTCCACCTATCCAGCCTTTTTCAATGATGGCTACATTTGTAATATTGTGTTCTTTAGCTAAGTAGTATGCAGTTGCTAAACCGTGACCTCCACCACCAATAATGATTACATCATATTCCTTTTTAGGAGTTGGATCTTTCCAGGCTACTTCCCAGTTCTGATGATCTGAGAATGCATTTTTAATTAGACTAAAAACTGAGTATTTTTGCATTTTTTAATTTTATCCAATTAAACATAAATTTTTTCTTATTTTTTATATATATATTTTTTAGATGTTTAAAATCCAACCAAAAAAGTATAGACATTTTGCACATTAAACAATTATAAATTTTAAACTAAATGTCGAAATCAGATATCCAAATAGCTCGTGAAGCAAAAATGAAACCTATCCAAGAGATTTTGGATGGCGTGGGAGTGCCTGATAAAGCTGAGGCATATAGTCCAATAAGTAGGTATATAGCTAAAATTAAACTTGAATACCTTGAAAAATTTAAAGAAAAAAAAGATGGGAAATTAATATTAGTAACTGCAATTACGCCCACACCAGCAGGAGAAGGAAAGACAACAACCTCTGTAGGATTGTCAGATGGACTAAATAAAATAGGTAAAAAATCTATTGTTTGTTTAAGAGAACCAAGTCTTGGTCCCTCGTTTGGAATGAAGGGTGGAGCTGCTGGTGGTGGATATGCTCAAGTAGTTCCAATGGAACAAATTAATTTACACTTTACTGGAGATTTTCATGCAATCACATCTGCACATAATCTTTTGTCTGCATTAATAGATAACCATATATATTGGGGAAACAAATTAAACATAGATGTTAGACGAATAGTTTGGAAAAGAGTTCTTGATATGAATGATCGAGCTTTGAGATCTATAAATATAAATCTTGGAGGTGTTGCAAATGGATTTCCGAGAGAAGATGGCTTTGATATTACAGTTGCTTCAGAAATAATGGCAATCTTTTGTCTATCAAATGATTTGCATGATCTTGAAAATAGAATTGGTAACATTACTGTTGCTTATACTAGAGATAAAGAACCAATATATGCAAAAGATTTAAATGCACATGGGCCAATGACTGTATTGTTAAAAGATGCTATTAGACCAAATGTTACACAAACCTTGGAAAACAATCCTGCAATCATTCATGGTGGACCATTTGCAAATATTGCTCATGGATGTAATTCTGTTTTGGCAACTAAAACAGCATTAAAACTTTCTGATTATGTAGTAACAGAAGCTGGATTTGGTGCCGACCTAGGTGCAGAAAAATTTCTAGATATTAAATGTAGAAAATCAGGATTAAAACCAAGTTGTGTTGTGATTGTTGCAACTATAAGAGCTTTAAAGATGCATGGTGGAGTTAAAAAAGATGAATTAAAAAATGAAAATGTTGATGCAGTTAAAAAAGGATTGGTTAACTTGGAAAGACATATAGAAAATATTCAAAAATTTGGATTACCTGTAACAGTAGCTATAAATCACTTTGTTTTAGACACTGATAAAGAAGTTGATGAAGTTACAAGGTTTTGTGAACAAAAAGATATTAAAGCCTCTATATCAAAGCATTGGGAAAAAGGTGGAGAAGGTGCAATTGATTTAGCAAATGATGTGGTTGGATTATGTGAAAAAGATAGTAATTTTAAATTTTTGTATGATGATGAAACTTCATTATTTAAAAAAATAGAAACAATAGCTAAGGAACTTTATAGAGCAAGCGAAGTTGTTGCAGATACTAAAATTAGAGACCAATTAAAAGCTTTTGAAGAAAGAGGTTACCAATCATTACCAATTTGTATTGCAAAAACTCAATATAGCTTTTCTACTGACCCCAATCTTAAAGGAGCACCTTCAGGTCATGTATTGCCAATAAGAGAGGTAAGACTGTCATCAGGAGCGGAATTTATCGTTGTTGTATGCGGTGCAATAATGACAATGCCAGGATTACCAAAAGTGCCAGCAGCTGACTCAATTCGTATTAATGAAAAAGGTGAAACAGAAGGTTTATTTTAAAAGATAATTAAGCCAGTTTTCGAGTTCACGCATTCTAAGATCTTTATTTGTAATCTTATTTTCTTCAGCAATCATTCTCACATGATTATTTATCTCTTGTTCATCAACAAAAGCATTATTGTTTAAAAGACGTTCTTTTCTGAAATGTATAAGGCTTATCATTTTATCATAAGTAATTTCAGGATGGTATTGAATACCCCATATATCACTTGCTGCAGACTGAAAATTTACTCCCATAACTTTATTTATAGGATTTGAGGCTAGCAATTTTGAATTTTTTGGCAATTTTGTAACTTCATCAAAATTAAAAGCGGGTGTATTAAAAATTTTACCTTTATTTCTATATATTGGATGTTGTAATCCATTATTATTTATTTCAATATTAAGTGCTATGCCTCTGTGTGATCCGTTTGTGCATCTTTTTACTTGCCCTCCTGCTACTGTAACCGCAACCTGGAGTCCCCAGCAAATAGCTAATATTTTTTTAATTTTTTTTTGACACTCTTTCATAAATTCGATCTGTCTTCTTATTTCAATGGTGTCATTATAAATATTTAGACTACTTCCTCCCCATATTAGTCCATCATATTTATCGAGATCTGTTACTTTGTCAGAAATATTTTTATCGGATGAGGGGTTTACAACATCTATTTCAATTTTATCAGTGAAGTAAGCTATACTATCTTTTAGACTTTCAGTATGTGTTTTAATCCCACCATCAGTAAAACTCTGATTCTCTTCTCTTAAATTTCCCTCAACTATTAATATTTTTTTCATCAGAATAATTTACCTGAAATACTATGTTCATACATAACTTTCATATCATTTATAGTCAATTTTTTTGGATTTGAAGATGTTGATGGATCATCAAGAGCCATCTTTGATAAATCATCTAAGTTCATTTTTTTAATTTCTATTACATCTGATAGTTTATGTGGAATATTTAGTTCCTTTCTTAATTCTAGTACCCATTCAAGAAAAGCATCAAAACTTTTACTTAAGTTAAGGTAATCACATATAGAAATAATTCTTTTTTCAATATTTTCTTTATTAAAAGTTAAAACATAAGGCATAAATATAGCATTTGACAATCCGTGATGAAGATTAAATTTAGCATTGAGTGGATGGCTAAGTGAATGAATAGCTCCTAACCCTTTTTGAAATGCAGTAGATCCCATGCTTGCAGCAGCTAACAAATCTGATCTAGCATCTAAATCACTTCCATCTTTAACAGCTTTCAAAAGCGATTTTTTTATCAACCTCATTCCTTCAATAGCTATTCCATCAGCCATTGGGTGAAAACCAGGAGCACAAAATGCCTCTAAATTGTGTGCTAATGCATCCATTCCTGTAGCTCCTGTTAAACGGGGAGAAAGTTCTTTAGTAAGAACTGGGTCTAATATTACGATAGATGGTAAAAATTTTGGGTGGAAAATTATTTTTTTTATTCCAGTTTTGGAATTGATTATAGCTGATGCTCTGCCAGTTTCTGAACCAGTTCCAGCAGTTGTTGGAATTGCAATTATTGGAGAAATATTTTTTTCATCTGCCCTTTTCCAATAATCACCAATATCCTCAAAATCCCAAATAGGTCTTGATTGTCCAGACATAAAGGCGATGGCTTTTCCGACGTCTAATGCACTTCCACCTCCAATAGCTACCACACTATCGCAACTATTTTTTTTGAAAACTTCAACACCTTCATCGACATTCTCTCCTGTTGGGTTTCCTGAGAAATTAGAAAAAGTAGATAATTTAAATTTCTTTTCTAAATCATTTACTAAATCTTTTATAAATTCTAAATTGAATAAGTCTTTATCTGTTACTAATAATGGTTTTAAAGTTTTAATTTCAGCACAAGCCTTTTCAAGATCCTTAGCTCTATCTTTACCTACCCAAACAGTTGTGGGGTAATTCCAATTGTAATTAGTCATTTTTATTTTCAAGTATTAAGTCTAAAAATAATGCGGCAGTCCAAGAAAAATTTGTTGCACCAAACCCTTTACCAGTTTTACAGCTAAAGTATTCATTAAACCCTTTTTGCTTAACTAAATTAATAGTTTTTCTTTTTATTTGTTTAGCAAATTTAATATTCTTATTTTTTAATCCTTGATATATTATCCAATTACAATTAATCCATACTGGACCTCTCCAATATCTTTTCTCTTCAAATTT
>CACLST010000023.1 GCA_902609675.1 uncultured Pelagibacteraceae bacterium
AGAGAAAGTTTCTTTAGATAAAGATTTTTATGTATTTACTGGCTCAACTGTTGGTGTTGTACCAATTAAAAGTAAAGGCGAATACATAGGCAAAGTAGACAAACTTGGTACTGTTAGAACAACTATCAATTAATGGGTCTTCATTTTTCTGTAGAAGAATTCAAAAATAGAAAAGATAAGGTAATTAAACTTTTAAAAGAGGAAAAATTAGATGCTATCCTTATGTTTAGACAAGAGTCAATGTATTGGCTAACTGGATATGACACATTTGGATATGTTTTTTTTCAAACATTAGTTTTGGATAAAAAAGGTAATATAATTTTATTAACAAGAGCTCCGGATTTAAGACAGGCACAAAATACCTCTAATATTAATGATGTTAGAATATGGGTTGATAGAAATGGATCAGATCCTACTGAAGATCTTAAAATTATTTTAGATGAATTAAATTTAAAGGGTAAAAATATTGGAGTTGAATACGAAGCATACGGATTAACTGGTCGTAATACTTTAAGACTGAATAAATCCTTAGAAAATTACTGCTCAATAGAAGATACTTCTGAATTAGTTACTAAATTAAGAGTTATAAAATCAAATGAAGAAATTAATTATGTAAAAAAAGCAGCAAATTTAGCTGACAAAGCTTTAAGTGAGGTTTGGAAACATGCAAAGGCAGGTGTAAGTGAGTCTAAGATTTTAGCTGAAATGAATAAAGTTATATTTGAGGGAGGTGGTGATTATCCTGCAAATGAGTTTATAATTGGATCTGGTAAAAATGCACTTCTGTGTCGATACCAAGCTGAAAAACAAATTTTAAATTCAAGAGACCAACTGACTATAGAATGGGCTGGCACATATAGACATTATCACTCAGCAATGTTTCGGACTATTCCAATTGGAAAAGCTGATCCAAAACATTTTAAAATGTATGAAGCTTGTATTGAGGCTTTGAATAATTGTGAAATTAAATTGAAACCAGGAAATAAAATTGGCGAAGTATTTGATATTCATGCAAAAACTTTTGATGATTTAGGGTATAAAAATTCTAGAATGAATGCTTGTGGTTATTCTTTAGGGGCAACTTTTTCACCTAATTGGATGGACTGGCCAATGTTATACACTGGAAATCCATATGTAATTAAGCCAGGAAATATATTTTTTATGCATATGATACTAATGGACTCTGAGAATAATTTAGCAATGAACTTAGGTGAAACTTACCTAGTTACAGAAAGTGGTAATGAAAGACTTGGAAATCAAAAACTTGATTTAGTCGTTATTTGATTAAAAAAAGTCTTACATCCCCCATCTCATTGCTGCTGTATGAACAGGAGCATCCCAATGCTTTAAGATTTCATCATCACATTTGAGAAGAGTAATTGAAGCTCCTTGCATCTCAAGTGAAGTACAATAATTTCCAACTAAACTTTTTGTTACTTCAATACCTTTAGATTGTAAAATTTGACATGCATCCTCATAAACTAAATATAATTCTGTCAAAGGAGTGCCACCCATTCCATTTACGAAAAGTAAATTCCTTTCATTTTTTTCTGGTTTTAAATTGTCTAAAATAGCTTCTAAAATATTTCCAACTATAGTTTTTGATGGTTGAATTTTTTCTCTTTTTCTTCCTGGCTCACCGTGAATACCTACACCAAATTCCATTTCATCATCGCCAATATCAAAAGTAGGTTTTCCCGCAGCAGGAACAGTACAACTTGTAAATGCTACTCCCATCGTACCAGCGTTTTTGTTAACTTTTTCACCAAGTTTTTTACATTCTTCAAGGGATCCACTATGTTCAGCTAAGGATCCAACTATTTTTTCTACCAATACAGTTGCCGCAACACCTCTTCTTCCAGTAGTAAATGTAGAGTCTTCAACTGCAACATCATCGTTGGTAATAATACTATCGTTTTTACCAGAATACATTTCGGCTCCCATTTCAAAGTTCATGATGTCACCAGAATAATTTTTAACTATAAATAAAACTCCTGCGCCACTATCTACATGTTCTGCTGCTGCTTGCATCTGATCTGGTGTTGGTGCTGAAAATACAAAACCTGGACACGCTGCATCTAACATTCCATGACCAACAAAACCCCCATGCATTGGCTCATGTCCACTTCCACCGCCTGAAATTAAAGAAACTTTTCCATCTTTAGTTTTATTTTTTCTAGATACAAAGCTTGCGTCTAAATTGACATTTATAATATCACTATGTGCTTTACCAAAACCAGTAAGGCTCTCTTTTAGAAAATCATCGTTATTATTTATAAATTTTTTCATTTTTCCCTCCTAATTATTTATTACTGATTTACAAATTGTATCGATTATAAGCTGAGAAGAACGAGCTCCAGGATCTATATGTCCTTTTGCACGTTCACCTAAAAATGAGGCTCGACCTTTTGTAGCCAACATATCTTTTGTGGATAACATTCTTTCTTCTGCAATTTTTATTACTTCATTTAAACCTGGTTTAAATTCACTTTCATTTTTTAATTCGTTTAGCTTTTCTGAAACTGGTAATAAAACATCCATCATAGTTTTTTCTCCAACATCAGCTTTTCCTCTTTCTTTCATTGCTTTAATTCCACTAATAATCATTTCACATGCTTTATTAAAATCAACATCTTTATCTAAATCAGAAGATTTAGCCATAGTCATAAAAAAAGTTCCAAATAATGCGCCCGATGATCCACCAATACCTGACAGAACTTTCATTGCTATCATATTTAAAGCTTTGGCTAATGGTAAATCTTTAATAGCGTCTTCAAGTTCAACAACTAACTTCAAACCTCTTTGAATGTTAAAAATATGGTCTCCATCTCCAATTTTTTGATCAAGAACCTCAATTTCTGCAGAATTTTCATCTATAACTTTTTGGACACTTTTTGCTTGAGAAATTAAAAAACTAACGCTCATAAATTCTATTTCCTTCTTGATCAAATCTTAAAACTTTTTCGTTATTCATGTCAAAATTAATTGTCTCATTTATTGATGATTTATAGTTACCTTGAATTGACACTAATATTTCTTGGTCCTTAAAATTTAAAGCAACTACGGTTTCTGAACCTAGATTTTCAATTGAAATAATTTTGGCTGAGTAGTTACCAGTTCCTATTGTAATATTTTCAGGTCTTATTCCAAATGTAGGTACATCATCCATTCCAAATAATTTCCCAGGGAGAATATTGATTTTTGGTGATCCCAATCTTTGCGAAACATATATAGAATTTGGATTTTCATATATCTCTTCGGGAGTTCCTATTTGTACTAAATGACCCTCTTTTAAAACTCCAATTTTATCTGCTAAAGTGGTTGCTTCTGCTTGGTCATGTGTAACATAAAGTATTGTTGAATTTAGATTAGTTTGAATATTTTTTAACTCAACCCTAAGACTCTCTCTTAATTTAGCATCTAAAGATGACAGAGGTTCATCCATTAAGTATAAATTTGGCTCACGAACTAATGCGCGCCCTATTGCAACTCTTTGCATCTCCCCACCGGATAATTGTGTAGCTTTATTATTTAGTTTATTTGAAATCTTTAACATGTTCGCAATACTCTCAACCTTAGTTTTTATTTCTTCTTCAGGTAATTTTCTCATTGGAGATCTTAAAGGGAATGCTAAATTTTCATAAACACTATAGTGAGGATATAAGGAGTATTGTTGAAATACAAAACAAACATCTCTTGAAGCTGGTTGATCTTCAGTTACAGACTCATCATTAAATAAAATACTTCCATTATCTATTTTCTCTAATCCAGCAATACATCTTAGTGTAGTAGTTTTTCCAGCACCAGATGGGCCTAATAAAACAAAAAACTGTCCATGCTCAATGGTAAAATTTATATCATGCAAAGCCTCAATTTTTTTATTATAGGTTTTTGATAAATTTTTTAATTCTATTTTTGCCATTAATTCATAAACTCACTTTTAAGAGATCTGTCAGTCTCACCATCAAAAATAATTATGTTATTATTAGAAGGTTTTATTTGAACGTTTTCATTGATTTTAACACTTGTTGAAATATTAGTTTTTACTTTGATTTCTCCAAAATTAGTTTTAACCGTTACAATTTTTCTTGAACCTAAATATTCAACCCCAAATACCGAACCTTTAAGACCACCCTCGTTAGTAAGAGATAAATTTTCAGGACGAATACCAAATGAGTTTTTTTTACTTTTTGATATTTCATACTGTTTAGGTATGTTAAAGTTTGTTCCCTCTATATTTAAAGTCGATTGTTCATTAGAAATGCCTTGATCAATATTTATGAAATTCATTCCAGGAGAGCCAATAAATGACGCTACAAATTTAGTTGCTGGTTTATTGTAGATTACTGCAGGTTCATCAGCTTGTAAGATTTCACCACCATCCATTACAGCAATACGATCAGCTAATGACATTGCCTCTAGTTGATCATGTGTTACATAAACAGTGGTAGCGCCAATATCGATATGTAATTTCTTGAGTTCTAAACACATTAATTCTCTAAATTCAGCATCCAAAGTACCTAAAGGCTCATCCATTAAAAATGCTTTTGGTCTTCTAACTAATGCTCTACCAAGAGCTACACGTTGTCTATCTCCACCAGATAAAGATGAAATACTGGAGTTTAAAATATGATCAATTCTTAAAAGTTTTGCTGCCTCCTCAACTCTAGTTTTAATTTCACTCCTGCTATAACCCTGCATTTTAAGAGGAAAAGATAAGTTATTTTTTACGTTCATATGTGGATAAAGTGCGAACAATTGAAAAACAAATGCAATATCTCTCTCGGATGCTCTTAACATTCCAACTTCTTCTTCGCCTAAGTAAATTTCTCCTGATGTTGGTAACTCTAATCCAGCAATCATTCTAAGAGTTGTTGTCTTTCCACATCCAGATGGGCCTAGCAAAACAAAAAACTCTTTATCATTAATTGTTAAATTTGAGTTTTTGACTGCAGTAAAATCTCCAAATGATTTTTGTAAATTTGATATTTTAATTTGAGACATATTAATCTGGAAAATGACTTGTGATTACGAAACCTATAGTTCCAACTAAAATTACAATAAATGAGTACGTATACATCCACATTGCAAATGGCTGTAACAGCATGAAAACTCCAAGTAAAATTAATACTGTAGACAAATTCTCCCAGTAAACTCTTCTAAATATTTTTCTCATTAATGACCTCTCTTCTTGCATTATTTCCTCACTGCTCCAAAAGTAATTCCTCTTAAAAGATGTTTTCTTAAAATAATTGTAAAAATCATTACTGGTAATAAAAATAAAGTTGTACCAGCACCAATTGCAGGCCAATCCAAACCACCTTCTCCTATAATTGTAGGTATAAATGGTGGAGCTGTTTGTGCATTAAATTGGGTAAGTAAAACTGCAAATGCATATTCATTCCATGAAAAAATCATACAAAAGATTGCTGTTGCAGCTATACCAGTCATCGCTTGTGGAAGAACAACTTTAAAGAATGCTTGAAGTCTAGAATATCCATCAATCATAGCTGCTTCTTCATATTCTTTAGGAATTTCATCCATAAATCCTTTTAACAGCCACACTGCTAAACTTAAATTTACTACTGTATATAATATGATCATTCCAAGGTGAGTATCCCCTAATCCTAATTTTCTATACATAATAAATATTGGAACAGCCACGGCAATTGGTGGAAACATCCTAGTAGAGAGAATAAAAAATAATAAATCATCTTTTAATGGAACCCTAAACCTTGAAAAGGCATACGCTGCTAATGCACCCAAAAATACAGATGCAAAAGTTGAACCAAATCCAATTATCATTGAGTTTGAATATCTTCCTAAAAATTTTGATGGACCTGTAATAACCATCTCTCTACTTCTAACCAGTTCTTCATACCAATTTTCTGGTGGTGGAAGTGAGTCAAGATATTCCTGAGATTGTCTTGATCTATTAGTAAACAAATTAACATATCCTTCTAATGATGGTTCAAAAAATACTTCAGGTGGATAAGAAATTGCACTATTTACATTCTTGAAGCTGGTCATCACCATCCAAGAAATAGGAATTAACGTTATTACTGTATAAACAATAATAATTGTAGCAGCGAGTTTCTTTGAAAACGACGAAGGTTCTAAATATGATCTAGATGTATCCATCAGCGTTCCTTTATCTTATTCATTACTTTTACATAAACATTTCCAAAACCAAAAATGGTTACAAAAAGAATTACTGCAAAAGCCGAACTGTAACCGGTTTTCCATTTTTCAAATGCTTCTCTTTTTAAATTGATTGAGGCGAGCTCTGTAGCTGAGCCAGGGCCACCAGATGTAAGTTCAACGACCATATCAAACATTTTAAAATTCTCAATTCCCCTAAATAATAATGCCAATAATAAAAATGGTAATACAGATGGTAATGTGATGTAAATAAATTGTTGCCATTTACTAGCTCTATCGACTTCTGCTGCTTCATATAAATAATTTGGAACAGATCTTAGACCGGCCAAACAAATTAACATTGTAAAGGGTGTCCACATCCAAGTATCAACAATAACTATTGACCATGGCGCAAGCACACTTGATCCAATCATATCAAAACTTCCAAAATCGTGAAAAAAATTAATAACATAATTAAACAAACCTACTTGGGGATTATAAAGATAAGTCCAAAATACACCCACAACAGCAGGCGATAACATCATTGGTAATACTATTAAGGTTGTTAATAATTCATTACCTTTAAATTTCCTATTTAATAATAAAGCTAAACCTAGACCTATTACCGCCTGAAGTAACAAAGTCCAAAACATGAAGTTTGCAGTAACCTGCATTTTTTCCCATATGGCTTCTTTATTAAGAACTTTTATATAATTTTTTAAACCGACAAATTGTGGTTCTCTTCCAATTTTATTTGCGTAAAAATTTGTGAATGACATTCTGATAGCATAAATTAAAGGGTAAATATTTATTGCTAATAAAAGAAATACAGAGGGGCCAATAAAAAGCCAAGCTACAGCTTTATCAGATAGACCTTTAAATTTTTTTTTAACGCTCATATGATTTTTTTAACAAAAAAAGGGGAGATGATATCCCCCCTCTTTTTTTTATCTCTTCAAATAGAGTATTGTTAAAGTTTTCCGTCTGCTTCGAATACTTCAACCCACTCTTCAATGATTTTATCTAAAGCACCTTTAGCAGTTCCTTTTCCATTAACAACATAATCATGAATAGCTTCCTGCATAGGTAACATTAACTCAACAAATGTTGGTTCTTGCCAAAAATCTTTGACTATCCCCATTGAGTCTAAGAAACCTTGTGCATAAACTGTAGACGTTGGAAAAGACGGAGAATTTAGAACATCATTATGACATGAATATCCTCCCAAATCCCACCATTTTTGCTGTACATCTGGTCTTGCAAACCATTTAATATATTCTAATGCAAGATCTTGTTTATCTGAATATTTAACAACAGATATACCTTGACCACCTAATGTGGCAGCAGCTACGTTTTGTTTTGGATTTGCAAAGAAACCACTAACTCTTCCGTCGCTATCTTCTTTAGAAACACCTGGCCAAAAAGCATACCAATTCATTTGGAATGCAACTTGTCCTGATTTGTATGCATCTAAGTTTGCTACCATATAAGCATCAGAGTGTCCTGGAGGTGCACAGTCTTCATATAATTTTCTGTAAAACTCCACAGCTTCTACTGCTTGAGGAGAGTTGAAAAATCCTTCCATGTCATATGGTTTATTTGGATTTTCATATTCCATACCCCATGCATACATTGCAGCTGTAACACCCATTGTAATACCTTCAGATCCACGTTCTGTATTAATCGCTGCACCATATCTTTTTTGACCATCAATTTCTCTTCCTTGGAAGAATGAACACATATCATGTAATTGATTCCAATTTGCAGGAACTCCTAGATCATAACCGTGTTTCTTTTTGAACTCAGAATTAAGTTCTGGTCTATCAAACCAATCTTTTCTATAAGCCCAAGCTAATGCATCTCCCATAGCTGGTAATGCATAATAGTTTTCACTTCCTTTAGGCCAAGTTGAATATGCATAAACTGTTGCAGGTGAGAAATCATTCATTGAAATACCTTCTTTATCAAAGAAGTCGTTCAATTTTACATAGTGTCCATAAACTGCACCAGCACCAATCCATTGTGAGTCACCGATTAACAAGTCAAAAGTTTTACCTTTGTTGTTAAGTTCGTTCAACATACGATCTGCAAAATTTGGCCATGGCACGAATTCGAAGTTGACATCTATTCCTGTCTCTGCTGTAAATTCTTTAGTAAGTTCTTGTAAAGCATTAGCAGGGTCCCAAGCGGCCCATCCTAATGTGATTGACTTAGCATTTGAATTTGCAGAAAAAGTAAATAGAGAAACAAACAATAAAATCATTATTTTTTTCATTTTATCTCCTATTAGTTTAATTATTCTTAAGAATAGTCTATCCAAGAAGACTTGTGCCTGCTAGTATTTTTTTTGTAAAAAATAGTTTATGTAAAAAATTAAAAAGAAAGGGGAATTATGAACAAAATAAAAGGTCCTGCAATTTTCCTAGCACAATTTGTAGGTGAAGAAGCACCATTTAATTCTTTAGATAATATTTGTAAATGGGCATCATCTCTCGGTTACAAAGGCATACAGATTCCAAGTTGGGACAGTAGATTAATTGATCTAAAAAAAGCATCTGAAAGTAAAGATTATTGTGATGAGGTTAAAGGAATTGCTAAATCACACAATTTAGAAATTACGGAATTATCAACTCACCTTCAAGGTCAACTTGTTGCAGTGCATCCTGCTTATGATTCTGCTTTTGATGGTTTTGCTGCGCCTGAAGTAAGAGGAAATCCTAAAGCAAGACAAGAATGGGCTGTAAATCAATTGATGATGGCTGCAAAGGCATCAAACAGTCTAGGAATAGATAAACATGTAACTTTTTCAGGAGCACTTGCTTGGCCTTATGTTTATCCTTGGCCACAAAGACCTGAAGGTCTAATTGAAAATGCTTTTGATGAACTATCAAAAAGATGGAAGCCTATACTTGATCACTTTGATCATAATGGAGTTGATTTATGTTATGAAATACATCCAGGTGAAGATCTTCATGATGGTGTAACTTTTGAAATGTTCTTAGAAAGAGTTGGTAATCATAAAAGATGTAATATGCTTTTTGATCCAAGTCATTATGTTCTGCAACATCTGGATTATTTAGCTCATATTGATATTTATCATGAGAAGATAAAAATGTTTCATGTTAAAGATGCTGAGTTAAATCCATCTGGAAAACAAGGTGTCTATGGTGGTTTTCAGTCTTGGGTTAATAGAGCTGGTAGATTTAGATCACTCGGGGATGGACAGGTTGATTTTAAATCCATATTTTCAAAACTAACCTCATATGATTATGATGGTTGGGCAGTTCTTGAATGGGAATGTTGTCTTAAACATCCGGAAGATGGAGCAAGAGAGGGAGCTGAATTCATAAAAAATCACATTATTAATACAACAGAAAAAGCTTTCGATGATTTCGCAGGTAGTGGTGCTGACCATGAAGCAAATAAAAAAATGCTTGGCATTAATTAATGAATAGAAAAATACGCATCGGAATGGTTGGCGGTGGAAAAGATGCTTTTATTGGAAGTGTCCATAGAATAGCTTTAAGACTTGATGGGTATTATGAATTAGTAGCGGGATCATTTTCATCTGACTTTGATAATTCAAAAGAAACTGGAAAAAATCTTGGTCTAGAAAATGATAGGATCTATAAAACCTACCAAGAGATGGCAGAGAAAGAGTCTGTCAGACCGGACGGTATTGATGTAGTTTCTATAGTAACACCAAATCATTTACATGTACCTATTGCAAAAATCTTTGCAGAAAAAGGGATACATATTATTTGCGATAAGCCAATTGGTATGTCTAGTGAGGAGGTAAAAGATCTTAAAAAAATTATTGAAAGTAAAAAATTAATATTTGCTTTGACACATAATTATACGGGTTATCCTATGGTTCGACATGCAAGATCTTTAGTTCAAAAAGGAGACTTAGGTTCTTTGAGAGTTATTCAAGCTGAATATCCTCAAGATTGGTTAACTACAAAGGCAGAGGATAGTGGATTAAAGCAAGCAGAGTGGAGAACTGATCCCAATAGGTCAGGCGCAGGTGGTTGTATAGGAGATATAGGAACTCATGCCTATAATTTGATTAGGTTTATTACTGGACTAGAGGTAGATGAAATTTCGGCCGATATTCATACATTTGTTGAAGGAAGACAAGTAGATGATAACGCGCAAATAATGCTAAGATTTAAAGGGGGTGCGAAGGGATCAATATGGTCAAGTCAAGTAGCAGTTGGAAATGAAAATAATCTTAAAATACGAGTATATGGAGAAAATGCAGGAATTGAGTGGAGGCAAGAAGATCCAAATTACCTGAGTTATACTAAATTTGGTAACCCTACTCAAAATATTACGAGAGGCAGTAATGCTACGAGTGAAGAAGCTAAAAATGTAACTAGAATTCCTCAAGGTCATCCAGAAGGTTATTTAGAAGGTTTT
>CACLST010000024.1 GCA_902609675.1 uncultured Pelagibacteraceae bacterium
AGAAAATTATTCCTTCTTCAATAAATATAAATTTATCAAAAACATCTATTCTTGGAAAAACATTTATAAATGGAGAAGAATTTTATATTGGTAAAAATGGAGAATTTATAAATCATGATCAAATTTTTGAAAAATACACAATCCCAACAGTATTTGGAGAATTTGAATTAAAAGAATTTCTAAATTTATATGATACTTTAAATAACCAAATGTTAGAAATTAATAAAATAGAATACTATTATTATTTTAAAAATAGAAGATGGGATTTGGTATTCTCAAATGGTTTGACTCTTAAGTTACCTTCTAAAAATAAGAGAGACTCAATAAAAATTTATAAAAAATTATTAGATAATGAAAATTTAACAAATACAAAAATTATTGATCTAAGAGTTACAGATCAAATTATAATGACAAACAAGAATGAATAATTTAGATACAATAATAGATTTTGGATCCAAAAATTTAAGATTAGGTGTTTTTAATCAATCATCTGAAATAATTTATTCCTCAAATATAAAAATTACTAAAGATTTAGAAAATAAAAATTTAGATGAATCTTTAAAAAAATTGATAAGAGACGCTGAAAAACAATTATCAACACACTTGGTTGACGTGAATGTACTTTATGATTCTTCAGAATTTAATCATATAGATTTTGCGATAAAAAAAAATTTTGATCAACCTACATTAATATCAAAGTATTATAAAAGTCTAGTCGAGGAAGCTAAGTTTCTTATTTCAGAAAATAATTTTAGAGAGCAGATCATACACATGGATATAAACAATATAACAGTTGATGATAACAGAAAATTAAGTATATTTGATGACACAAAAACAAAGTCTTTAATATTAGATTTAAAATTTATTTGTTTAAACAAATCTATAATAAAAAATTTATCAAATAAATTTAAAGAAAATAATTTAAATATCTCAAGTATATATTGTTCAAGTTATGTTAAATCAAATTTTTATAAAAAAAAAATAAATACTTCAAATAATTTTATATTTTTAGATATTGGTTATGAAAGAACAAGTGCTTTATTTTTTAATAATTATAAATTCCAATTCATAAACTCTGCACCCATTGGCGGAAACAACATAACTAAAGATATTTCAAAAGTTCTAAAGCTAGATGTTAATTATTCTGAAAATCTTAAAATAAAATTTAACAAAGATGAGAATGAAATGTCATTTAATAAAAATTCTGCAAGTGACTTGAATTTATACCGCGAAATAAAAAAAAAAAATATTCAGATAGATATATTGAAACAAATTATTGAAGCAAGAATAAATGAAATTATTGATATTACAGTCAAACAAAATAATTATTTTAAAAATCTCAATTCCTTAGAAAAGCCAAAAATAATTTTTATTGGATGTGGATCAAAATTACTGCGAAGTATTAATAATTTTAATTTAAAAAAAACCTTTTCAGAAATAATTTTTTTTGATGAAAGTGATTCTAAAATTTGTGATGCAGGCATTAATTATCATAGAAGTGATGAAAGGCTAATGACAAATATTAAAAAAAAGTCAAAAAAAATAGGCTTTTTTGAGAAGTTTTTTAATCTCTTTTCTAAATAATCGTATTTTCTTGTAACAATACTTGAATATAAAAAATAACTACATTTACGTATAAATAGTAAATGTCTATACTTACGCAATCAACATTATCTAATAAAATCTCATTTTCTGGTGTTGGCATACATACCGGAAAACAAGTAAATTTAAATATACTACCGTCGTCCCCAAACACAGGAATTGTTTTCAAAAGAGTCGACTTGAAAGACAATAATATTGTTATTCCAAATTTTGAGAACGTCTGCGAAGCTACGCTTTGTACAACTATATCAAATCAATATGGCGTTAAAGTTTCAACTATAGAACATCTTATGGCCGCTTTTTTCGGCCTGGGCATAGACAATGCAATTGTAGAACTTGACTCTCAAGAAGTTCCGATACTTGATGGTTCGGCAAAAGAGTTTGTAAAAGTTTTAAAACTAAATGGATTAAAACAAAGTGATGTTCCAATTAAATTGATAAAAATAAATAACCTGATTGAGTGCGAGGAAGGAGATAAATATATATCATTAGATAAATCTAATACTACGTTAGATATAGAATTCGAAATAAATTATAAAAATTCGCTTATTAACAAACAAAAAAATAAAGTAAACGTATTTGAAGATAAATTAGAAAATGTATTTAATTCTAGAACATTTTGTTTATATGAAGATATAGAGAAACTTAAAAAATTGGGTTTAGGCAAAGGTGGATCTCTCGATAATGCACTAGTAGTGAAAAATAATAAAATAATGAATAAGGGTGGGTTGAGAAATGATAAAGAATTTGTAAATCACAAAATACTAGACTGTATGGGAGACATATATTTAGTTGGTTACAGATTAATAGGTTCACTTAAATGCAAGAATGGAGGTCATAGTTTGACTAATAAAATATTAAGAAAAATATTTAGTGATAATAAAAACTATTCTTTGCTTGAAATTAAAGGAAAAAATTTACCTCACTCGCTTGTTAATAATCGACACAAGTTAAAATCGATTGCATAACAATTAGAATTTTATAAAATTTCTGGTAACATTCTTTAATGAAATTTCTTAATTTTTTTTTAATAGTTGTCATTTTTCTTATATCAAACTCTTGTTCCAAAACTGAGAAAAAAATATCACAAATCAAAGAAGATAGATTAGAAATGCAAATGATCGATGCTTATAATGAAGGTTTAAAGGAATTAAATAGAGGAGATATTTTTTTTGCTGCAAAAAAATTTAATGAAGTTGAACTCTTATATCCTCAGTCAATATGGGCTCCAAGATCAAATTTAATGGCAGCTTATGCATATTATACGCAAATGTATTTTCAAGATGCTATCTTGGAGCTTGAGAGATTTTTAGAGAAATATCAAAAGCATCCTAATAGAGATTATGCTTATTATTTTATAGCAATCTGTCATTACAACCAAATAGTCGACGAAAAAAGAGATTTAGGAGAGATTCTTAAAGCAAAAGAATATTTTAAATTAATATTAAGTGATTATCCAAATACTGACTTTGCTGAGGATGCTCAGTTTAAACTTGAATTAATTCAAGAAGTACTTGCTTCAAAAGAATTGTATTTAGCTAATTATTATTTAGAAAGAGAAAAATGGATACCTGCAATGAATAGATTTAAAAAAGTAGTAGAAGAATATGATACTACAATTTACATTGAAGAGGCATTGTATAGGTTAGTTGAAATAAATTTTAAGCTTGGATTATATGAAGAGTCAAAAAAATATTCTGCAGTACTTGGTTATAACTACCAGTCAAGTGATTGGTATTTAAGATCTTATGAAATATTAGATAGAAAGTATAAGAAACCAAAATTAATTAAAGATACAAAAAAAAATTCACTGCTTAAAAAATTTAAAGAATTATTACAATAACCAAAGTTAATGTCAGATAGTGAAATTAAAAAGAATTATAAAAAAAAAATTAATGAATTAATTAAACATAATAAACTATATTACATTGACAGCTCTCCAAAAATAACAGACCGCAAATATGACGAACTCAAAAAAGAATTATTAGATTTAGAAAAAAAACATACTTTTTTAAAAAATAATTTATCTCCTTCTCGAACATTAGGGCATAAACCATCAAAAAGTTTTATAAAATCAAAACATAGAGTTAAAATGTTATCTTTAGCCAATGCTTTTGACGCTAAAGATTTGGAAAATTTTGAAAAGAAAATATTTAATTTCTTAAATAAGAAAATAGAAATTGAGTATAGTGTTGAGCCAAAAATTGATGGAATTTCAGCGTCATTAACTTATAAAAATGGATTATTGGTCATGGGTACTTCAAGGGGTGATGGTACCACAGGCGAGGTAATTACTGAAAATTTAAAAACTATTAACGATATACCTCAGAAAATCACTAATATAGATTTCCCAAAAGATATAGATATTAGAGGTGAGGTTTTCATAGAAAAGGACGATTTTAAAAAGTTAAAAAATGATTTCGCTAATCCTAGAAATGCAGCATCAGGTTCTCTAAGACAAAAAAATCCATTAGAGACTAAAAAAATTCCACTAAACTTTGTTGCTTATACTTATGGTTACTTTGAAAGTAATAAAATAAAGAAACAGTCTGATTTTTTAATGTCTTTGAAAAAATGGGGTTTTAAAATAAATGAGCATAATAAGGTTTTAAAAACTATAAAAGATTTAGAAATTTTTCACAAAAAATTTGAGAATGATAGATTTGATTTAAAGTATGATGTTGATGGTTTAGTCTATAAAATCAATAATCTTGATCTTCAAAACAGATTAGGATTTACAGCAAATTCTCCTAGGTGGGCTATAGCTCATAAATTTTCAGCAGATAGTGCATATTCTATCATAAAAGACATAAATATTCAGGTTGGTAGAACAGGTGCATTAACTCCAGTAGCAAGAATAAAACCAGTAAATATTGGGGGTGTAGTAGTTTCTAATGCAACACTTCATAATGAAGATGAAATAATTAGAAAAGATATAAGACTTGGTGATACTGTAAAAGTAGAAAGGGCAGGTGACGTTATTCCTCATGTTGTATTAGTTGATCTAAAAAAAAGAAAAAAAGAGTCAAAAAAATTTGTATTTCCAAAAAAATGCCCATGTGGTTTTGATACCATAAAAGAATTTAATAGAGTAACGAAAAAATATGATGCAGTGAGAAGATGTCCAGATCGAGGATTTGAATGTGAAAAAATAGCTGTAGAAAAAATTAAACATTTTATATCAAAAGAAGCACTTAATATTGACGGTTTAGGTAAAAAAGTTGTGGAAAATTTTTGGAATCTAAAATTAATAAGATATCCACAAGATATTTTTAACCTCGAGTATGCTAAAATTTCTAAATTAGAAGGTTGGGGTGATCTCTCAGTCTCAAACTTAAAATATTCAATTGATCAATCAAAAAAAGTTTCTTTGGATAGATTTATTTATTCTATAGGTATTAGGCATATTGGAATTGAAAACGCTAAACTTTTAGCAGAACATACAAAGTCAATTACTAATTTCTTAAACTTAATCAAAAATAAAAAATTTAATGAATTTTTAAATATAGATGGAATTGGAGAAACTCAAATTAATTCATTAAAAAAATTTTTTGAAAATAAATCAAATTATAAAATAATTGAAAAGTTATCTTTCATGCTAAATATTACTGATCTTAAATTAAATAAAGATGGCAAGTTTTTAAACAACACATTTATGTTCACAGGAAAATTATCAAATATGAGTAGAGCTGAAGCAAAATCTTTTATTGAAGAAAATTCAGGATCTGTTGTAAGTTCAGTTAACAAAAAGTTAAAATATTTAATAATTGGTGATAAACCAACAAACCGAAAAGTCCAAAAAGCTAAAGAATTAGGAATAAAAATTTTATCTCAAAAAGAGTGGCTTAATTTATTAAATTAGCTTAGCTAACCATTTTTTCTCATTTTTATTTAAATATGGTGAAATATTATTGTAAACATCAAAGTGATATTTAAATAAATAATTCTTTTCCATTTTATTAAGCATTTTAAAGTTAATTAGGTCAGTATCTAAAGGTGCCATTGTTAGATTTTCAAATTTAAGCTTAGATTTTATTTTTTTAATAAAAACTAAATTTTCAATTCTTATTCCAAATTCATTTTTTTTATAATAACCAGGTTCATTACTTAAAACCATTCCTTCTTTTAGTTGTACGTAATTATTTTTTGATATTCCTTGTGGTCCTTCATGAACATTCAGAAATGCTCCAACTCCATGACCAGTTCCATGACGATAATCAAGACCAATAGAATTGAGGCTCTTTCTCGCAATCTTATCAATATTATGACCGTTTCTCACTTTATTTATATTTGTTAAGGCAACAGCAATATGGCCTTTTAAAACCCTGGTAAATATATCTTTAACTTTATTTGTGACGTTAGAAAAACATACTGTCCTTGTTACATCTGTTGTTCCCCACTTATATTGACCGCCAGAGTCAAGTAATAGTAAATCATCCTTCCTTAACTTTCTGTTTGAAAATTTATCAGATCTATAATGTATAATTGCTCCATTTGGTCCAGATCCTGCAATTGTATCAAAACTTGGATACAAATAGTTTTTTCTACTTTTTCTAAAACTCTCTAATTTTCTTTCTATTTTTTTTTCTGTCAGGTTATTTAATTTAATATTTTTAATCCAATATAAGAATTTTGTTAAAGCAACGCCATCTTCAATGTGTGCATTAACCATATTATTAATCTCGATTTTATTTTTTAAAGATTTTAAATTATAAATAGGGTCTTCTCGGTTGATTATCTTAAATTTATATTTTATTAAGCTTTCTTCAAAAATTGAACAAGTTTTTCCGTCAATGCAAAAATTCCCCTTTTTTAATCTGACTAAACAATTTAAAATTTTATTTTCTTCAAAATAGTATATTTTTAATTTTCGGAGACTTAATTTTATTTTTTTAATTTTGTTTTGATTTGAAAAAAAATAGATTTTTCTATCTTTTGTTATGATCATTTTACAATTAGCAACAGGAGAATTTGGAAGATCTCTACCTCTGATGTTTAAAAGCCAACAAATATTTTCACCTGAACTAATAAATGTATAATCAATTTTCTTTTTTTTCATAATTTGAATTAATCGATAAATTTTTCTATTTACATTTTCACCCGCTACAAAAGAATCCAAGCTAAAAAATGGATAATCACTTTGAGCCTTATTTTTACTTTCAAATTTAATATTTAAAGGAACTAAGTTATAATTTTCTCCAAAATATTTGTTTAGAGTTGACCAAGTAAAAAGATCAGGATCGTATCCAATTTTAATTTGCTTTTTTAAAATATCTTTAGGCCATACATATGGAATTTCACAAATTTTAAATTTTTTACCTGCCTCTTTTTCTGCTTGAATAGTATATCTACCATCAACAAATAAATATTTTTTATTTTTCAAAAAAATTGCAAAGCCTGCAGAGCCTGAGAATTTTGTAATCGATTGTAGATTATTTAATTTAGAATATTCAGTAAAATAATTATCATTTTTTGGTAAAATATATCCATCTAAATTATTTGAAAAAATAATATTATTTATTCCAGCACTCATTTTAATTTTTTTTGATATCGTATCCAACCAGGACTCCTAATTTCACTATCACTATTGAAATCTATATCTTGATTAAATTCAAAATCTTCTTCTTTTTCATCTACAAAATTATTATTCTTTTTAATATATTCATCTGGTAGCTCATCTACAAACCTTGATGCCATACTGTCTATCCAGTCTCCTTGATAAAATCTATTCATAGAAAATGATATTTTAGCAAGCTTTTTTGCCCGAGTAATCGCAACATAAGCCAATCTTCTCTCCTCCTCTAAACCACTTTCACCTTTTTCCTCAATACTTTTTTGATGTGGAAATAAACCCTCTTCCCAACCAGGTAAGAATACGACATCAAATTCTAACCCCTTAGATGCGTGTATTGTCATCAAATTTACTTTTTCACTTTGCCAATCTTGGTCTAGGGAGGTTGCAAGAGCGACATGTTCTAAAAAACTCTCTAAATTATCAAATTCTTTCATTGCATTTAATAATTCTTTTATATTTTCTAATCTATTTTCATTTTCTAAATCTTTCTTATTTTTAAGCATTTCACTATATCCAGACTCATCTAGGATTATTTGTAATAGCTTATTATGATTTATTTTATTCCTTAAATCATTTCTCCATTTAGCTAAAAGATTTAGCAGGGAATTTAAACCTAATTTTGTTTTGGGTTTAATTTTGTTTTGTTCAATTAAATGTCTTGAGGCAACTTCTAATGAGCATTTATTTGATTTTGCAAAATTATTAATAGCTTTTACAGTAGTATCCCCAATAGATCTTTTTGGAACATTTAAAATTCTCTCAAACGCTAGGTCATCCTGAGGTTGAAAAACTGTTTTTAAGTATGCAACACAATCCTTTACTTCAGCTCTTTCATAAAATTTAATACCACCAATAATTCTATATGGAACACCAATTTTTAAAAACCTTTCTTCAAATTCTCTAGTTTGAAAAATAGCTCTTACTAGAATTGCAACTTCATTTAATGAAAATTTATTTTTAAAATCTTCAATATTAGAACCAATTTCGGTTGCTTCGTCTTTTACATTTCTAAAACAGTTTAAGGTTACAAGTTCACCATTTTCTTGATCTGTAAAAAGTTTTTTTCCAACTCTATTTTGATTATTTTCAATAATATTTGATGCTACATTTAAAATATTTTGAGTGGATCTATAATTTTTTTCTAATCTTATTATTTTTGTATTTTCATAAACATTTTCAAATTGAAGAAAATTTTTAATTTCTGCTCCCCTCCAACTATATATTGATTGATCATCATCTCCCACACAGCAAATATTTTGATTATGTTCTGCTAAATATTTTAACCATTCACTTTGAATAAAGTTTGTATCTTGGTATTCATCGACTAAAATATATTTAAACTTTTTAGAATACATTTTTGATATATCTTTATGTCTTTCAAAAATTTTAACAGTGTGAAGTATCAGGTCACTGAAATCAGCAGCATTTAAATCTATTAGTTTTCGTTGATAAATTTTATAAATTCCAAGAAAACTTTTTTCTAGCATGTCTTTTCTTTTAAGTATTACCTCATCAGGATAAAAACCTTTATTCTTCCATTTATCAATTACTGCTAAAATATATTTTGGAGATACTTTTTTTGTGTCTATATTTTCTGATTTACAGATATTTTTTATCAATCTTACTTGGTCATCTTGATCAATAATGGAAAAATTAGATTTTAATCCAGCTGCTTCTGCATGTTTTCTTAATATTTTTGCGCTAATTGAGTGAAAAGTTCCTAACCAAGGAAGACCAGTTGCCTCTTTTCTTAAAAATTTAGAAACTCTTAATTGCATTTCTTTTGCAGCTTTATTTGTAAATGTTACTGCCAAGATTTGATTGGGAAATGCCTTATGTTGTTTAACAATATGGGCAATTCTAGATGTAAGAACTCTTGTTTTTCCAGACCCAGCTCCTGCAACAATCAAAAGGGGTCCGTCTAAATGTAGAACTGCCTCTTCCTGACTTTCATTAAGATTTGTTAAATAATCTAAATTCATCGTTTATTTTTTCTTAATTTAAGCGATATTGGATTAATGATTAAAAAATTAAAAGTAACAATATTTGCTAAGTTTATTTTTATATTAATTTCATTATGTTTTTTATTTGGCATTTATTTATCAATACCAGTTTTATTTAATTATAAAAGTATAGAAAACATCATTGAAAGTAAATTTTCTTCTGATTTTAATATTAACTTAAATATAAATGGTGA
>CACLST010000025.1 GCA_902609675.1 uncultured Pelagibacteraceae bacterium
AATAATAAATCAAACAAAATTTTTTCAGTTGTGGGCGGTGGAGATACTGTATCATTATTAAATAACTTAAATGTTGTTGGAAATTTTAATTTTGTTTCAACCGCAGGTGGAGCTTTTTTAGAATATCTTGAAGGCAAGAAACTACCTGGTATAACCGCTTTAAATTGATATGTCAGAACTTAATAAAATAGCTCTTAAAATAATTTCTAATGGTAAAGGCATTCTTGCAGCAGATGAGAGCAATGGAACTATGACGAAAAGACTTGAAGCAATAAATGTGCCATCAACACCAGAGAATAGACTTTTATTTAGAGAAACAATTTTATCATCTGAAAGTATGAAAGAATGTATTGGTGGTGTAATTCTTTATGATGAAACAATAAACCAAACAACGAGTTTTGGAAAATTGATCCCAGATTTAATTTCCTCTTCTGGCGCACTTCCTGGAATTAAAGTCGACACTGGTGCAAAAAATTTGGCAAACTCTTCTGAAGAAAAAATAACTGAGGGCTTAGATGGACTTAGAGAAAGATTAAAAAAATACTATAAGCTTGGTGCAAGATTTACAAAATGGAGAGGAGTTTATTGTATAAGTGATAAATACCCAAGCAAGTTAGCAATTCATAGTAATGCTCATGCTCTTGCGAGATACTCAGCCTTAGTTCAAGAAAATAACATGGTTCCAATAGTAGAGCCAGAGGTATTAATGGATGGTGATCATACTGCTGACCATTGTTTAAAAAAAACATCTGAAGTTATTAAAAAATGTTTTGATGAATTAATTTTGCATAAGGTTGATCTTTCAGGAATTATTTTAAAACCAAATATGATATTAGATGGAAGTAGCTCAAAATATAAAATCTCTGGTGAAGAAATTTCCCAAAAAACAATTCAATGTCTTCAAAATTCAGTTCCTAGTGAAGTGCCTGGAATTGCTTTTTTATCTGGAGGTCAATCAGAAATAGAGGCAACAGAAAATTTAAATTTAATTAATAAAAATAATACTACCAAGTTCATAATGACTTACTCTTATGGAAGAGCTTTGCAACAAAGTGCTCTTAAGACATGGTCAAAAAATACTAAGGATATTAAAAAAACGCAAAATATTTTTAATCATAGAGTTAAAATGTGTTCTCTAGCTGCTAAAGGAAAATGGTCAAACGAACTTGAAAATAAATAAAAAAAAATTTATTTATCTTATATCTCCAAATAAAATCACTAAAGGTTTCTACAAAGATCTCAAATTAGTATTAAATTTAAATATAGTGAGTTTTTTTCAATTAAGGCTTAAAAAATACTCAACAAAACGAAAAATTTTAATTGGAAAAAAAATTAAAAAATTATGCAGAGCTAAAAAAGTAAAATTTATAGTAAATGATGACCCCTGGTTGGCTAAAAAGCTAAATGCAGAGGGTTGTCATTTAGGGCAAAAAGATGTGAGTATAGATGAAGCCCGTAAAATCATTAAAAATAAAATTATTGGCATTACTTGTCATAACTCAATTAGACTTGCAAAAATTGCTATCAAATCAAAACCAAGCTATTTGGCTTTTGGTGCATTTTATTCCTCAAAAACTAAGAAAACAAAATATCATGCTACTACTAAGGTTTTGAAGGAAGTAAAAAAACTGACAAATATTCCTATAGTTGCAATAGGTGGAATCAACTCAAATAATTATAAGAATCTGTTATTGAATAAAGTTAATTTTTTAGCTATCTCAGGCTACATTTGGAATAATAAAAAATATAAACCAGTAAGAGCTGCGGAGTTATTAAAATGAAGATTAATGCAGGAGAAATAAGAGTTGGCATGTTAATAGAATATAAAAATGATTTATGGCAAATTCTTAAAACCCAACATGTTAAACCTGGTAAAGGTGGCGCATTTGCACAAGTGGAAATGAAGAGCGTTGGTAGGAATACTAAGCTAAATGAAAGATTTAGATCAAGTGAATCAGTAGAAAAAGCATCGGTAGAGGATATAAATTTAAATTATCTTTATTCAGATGACAATAATTATTTTTTTATGGATCCAAAAACGTTTGAACAAACAGAAATTAAAAAAGAAATTGTTGGAGAAAAAGGCAAGTTATTAACTGAAAATCTAGAGGTAACAGTAAGTTTTTATAATGAAAGTCCAATATCAATTACGCTTCCAAATCAAATTAATTGTAAAATTTCTTCCACGGATGTAGCTTTAAAAGGTCAAACAGTTTCTTCGTCTTACAAGCCCGCAATTTTAGACAATGGATTAAAGATACAAGTGCCTCCATTTGTAGAAGCCAATGATGAAATAATTTTAGATACAAGAACACTTGAATACGTAAAAAAAATTTAATAAATGAACTCAATTTCACCCAATTTAAATATTATGATTAAAGCTTGTGAAAAAGCATCAAAAATAATTATTAGAGACTTTGGTGAAGTTGAAAATTTACAAGTTGCAAAAAAAGGACCAAGAGATTTTGTTACTAAAACTGACAAAAGAGTTGAAGAAATTCTTGTTGAAGAATTGACTAGAGCAAAAAAAAATTATTCATTTCTTACTGAAGAAACTGGAAAAATTGATAATAATGATAAAGATAAAATTTGGATTATTGATCCAATTGATGGAACAACAAATTTTTTACATGGAATACCCCACTTTGCAATTTCAATTGCACTAAAAATAGATGATGAGATAAAATCTGCCTTGATATTTGATCCTATAAAAAATGAGATATTCTTTGCTGAAAAGAATAATGGAGCTTATTTCAATAACCATAGAATGAGAGTTTCTAATAAAAGAGATATTGAGGATTGTTTATTTTCATCTAGCCCGGAAGGATTAAAAATTATTTATCCAAGCTTAAATATGAGAAATTCAGGTTGTGCTGCTCTTGACTTGGCCTACGTTGGAACTGGAAGATTAGATGGTTTTTTTCATAACAAAATCAATTTATGGGACATAGCCGCTGGATTACTAATAGTTAGTGAAGCAGGAGGAACTACAAATGATATTACTAAATATGATGATAATAGTATCGATGTTAGAGCTGCAAGTAGTACTATTTATGCAAAAATGATGGAAAAATTAGTTAACTTTTAATTGTTTTTGCTTAACTTTTTGTTATAAAACCGCTATGAAAAAAAACTTACACCCCAACTATCACAAAATAACTGTTGAGATGACAGATGGTAGTCAGTTTGAAACAAAATCAACTTGGGGTTCAGAAGGCGATATTTTAAAACTTGAAATTGATCCTAAATCACATTCTGCATGGACTGGCGGTAAACAAAAGCTCCTTGATAAAGGAAGAGTAAGTAAATTTAATAAAAAATTCCAAAATTTTAAATCAGAAAATAAATAATGAGTAATGCACCATTAATGCCAATGGCTACTGCTGTATGGCTGGTAGAAAATACTTCATTAACATTTAAACAAATTGCAGATTTTTGTAAGTTACATGAAGTTGAAATACAGGGTATAGCAGATGGTGAAGTTGGTAAAGGCATAGTTGGATATAATCCAATTATAGCTGGTCAATTAACAAAAGACGAAATTAAACTTTCCTCAGAAGATCCAAATAGACAACTTATATTAAAAGAAAATGAAATTAAAATAGTAAGTAATGACAAAAAAACAAAAAAATATATTCCTCTTTCAAAACGCCAAGATAAACCTGACTCTGCGCTATGGCTTATAAAACAACATTCAACTTTAAAAGATTCTCAAATTGCAAAGTTAGTAGGTATTACAAAAAATTCGGCAACTGCGATTAGAAATAAAAGTTATTGGAATTATAATAATTTAAATGCAAAAGATCCAGTTGCCATGGGTCTTTTTACTCAGAAAGATTTAATACTTGCTCTAGAAAAAGCTGACAAAAGAATTAAAAGAGAGAAAAAGGATAAAGAAAAAGAAAAATTATCTAACTAAATATTATGAAATATAATGGACAAATAAAAAATAAAGTGCTACCTAATGCGTTTTTTGGAGGTAGTTATTAAAATAGAAGTAAAAGATAATAATATTGAACAAGCTTTGCGGGTCTTAAAAAGAAAACTGCAAAGAGATGGTTTCTTTAAAATTATAAAACTTAAAAATACTTACGAAAAACCATCGGAGAAAAAAAAAAGAATACTCCAAGAGAATATTAAAAGAGTAAAAAAACTTAATAAGCTTAAAAACAGAATTTAATTATCGCGGGGTGGAGCAGCCTGGTAGCTCGCAAGGCTCATAACCTTGAGGTCGGCGGTTCAAATCCGTCCCCCGCAACCAATTCAATTAATTTTATAATTAGATTTTATTGAGTCTTTTAAAAATCCAAATACAGTTTCAGTTGTAAGTTTATTAAATGATTTTCCAAACTTTTCTATTTTTTCTACTATTAAAGGTGGCGCTGTTATTATTTGACATTTTAATTCCTTAGCTTGAATATAATTATATGGTTCTCTAGTGCTTGCCCAAAGTATTTCAACATTTTTATGATTTTTCGCTAGTCTTATGCTTTCTTTAATTATTGGGATAGGATCTTTTCCAGCATCAGCCATTCTTCCTACAAAGATAGATATAATTACTTTTGTTTTTTTGTTTATATGCCTTAAAATTTTTTTAGTCTGTTGAATTGAATAAACAGCAGTTATATTCAATTTTATATTTTTATTATTTAAAGTTTTTATTACTTTGCCCATAAATTTTCCCCTTGAATTGCACACAGGCACTTTTACAAAAACATTATTTCCCCACTTATTAATTATAATTCCTTGGGTAATCATTTCTTTTTCGCTGTCTGCAAATACTTCAAAAGAAACAGGTTTTTTTGTTATTTTCAAAATTTCAAGGCTATAATTTTGATAGTTTTTTGCTCCAGCTTTTCTCATGAGACTTGGATTGGTTGTAAAACCTTTAACAATTAATTTTTTATTAAATTTTTTTATTAAATTTTTGTCGGCAATGTCGCAAAATATTCTAGTCAAATTATAAACTCTTTACTATTTCTTCAGTCATTTTTTTAGCGTCTGCAAACAACATTAAAGTATTATCTCTGTAAAATAAATCATTATCAATACCAGCGTATCCTGGTGATAAGCTTCTTTTTACAAACAAAACAGATTTGCTTTTTTCAACATCAAGTACTGGCATTCCAAAAATCGGGCTCTGTGGGTCAGATTTGGCAACAGGATTGGTTACATCATTGGCTCCTATAACATATGCAACATCGCAATTAGCAAAATCATTGTTTATTTCTTCTAGTTCAAATACTTCATCATAAGGAACATTTGCTTCTGCTAATAAAACATTCATATGACCAGGCATTCTTCCAGCAACTGGGTGAATAGCATATGACACCTTTACTCCATTTTTTTTTAAAGCATCAACCATCTCTCTTAGCGCATGTTGAGCTTGCGCAACAGCCATTCCATAACCAGGCACTATTATTACTGAAGATGCATTCTTCATTAAAAAAGCTGCATCATCAGCATTTCCATTTTTTACAGGTTTTTGCTCTTGAGATTTATTTGAGGAAGATTGTTCTGTTGCTCCCCAGCCTCCAAGTATCACATTAAAGAATGAACGATTCATTCCTTTACACATGATGTAAGATAAAATTGCTCCTGAAGAACCAACCAATGCCCCTGTAATTATAAGTGCGGTATTCTCTAGGGTAAACCCAATACCTGCGGCCGCCCATCCTGAATAGGAATTAAGCATAGAGATTACTACAGGCATATCAGCTCCACCTATTGGAATAATCAACAAAACTCCTAATAGAAATGAAATTAAAATTATTGTCCAAAACCAAGTATCAACTTGGGTTCTACATAAATAAAAGATCAGACCTATTAAAAACAAACCTAGAAACAAATTTACATAATGTTGACCAAAAAAAGTTATTGGAGAACCAGACATTATTCCCCTTAGCTTTAAAAAGGCTATAATAGATCCTGTAAAAGTTATAGCTCCAATTGCAGCTCCTAAAGACATTTCAATTAGGCTTGCAATTTTGATATTTCCTGGCGAACCCAATTTAAATACCTCAGGATTAAGAAAAGCAGAAATAGCAACGAAAACCGCTGCCAGACCTACTAAGCTGTGAAAACCAGCAACAAGTTCTGGCATTGCAGTCATTGGTATTTTAAACGCAATAAACGCACCTATTGATCCGCCAATCAATAATAAAATTATTAAATATAAAAACCCTGTTGAAAAGCTGCCAACTGAAATTATTGTAACGCCAATGGCTAAAGCCATTCCAATTATTCCAAATAAATTTCCTTTTCTTGAGGTTTCTGGAGATGAAAGACCTCTGAGAGCTAAAATAAATAGCACTCCCGAAATAAGATAAAAAACTGCTAATAAATTTACTGAAATCATTTTTTATCTTTCTTTTTTTTTTTATACATGGCGAGCATTCTTTGCGTGACTAAAAATCCTCCAAAAATATTAACCGCAGCTAAAATTATAGCCAAAAATCCAAAAATATTTGCCGTATCAAATATGTTTCCAGTCTCTCCTGCAAGAGCAGCTATAATTGCTCCAACAATAATTACTGAAGAAATTGCATTTGTTACTGACATTAAAGGAGTATGCAAGGAAGGAGTAACACTCCAAACTACATAATATCCTATAAATATAGAAAGTATAAAAATACTTAGTCGAAATATAAATGGGTCTATTTCCATAAATTTATGCTATTATTGTTTTGGCAATAATTTCATCCTCTAAATTAATATTAATTTTATTATTTTCTTTATCATATAAATTTGAAACAAAGTTAAATACATTTTTTGCATAAAGACTTGAGGATGAAGTTGGAAGTTTATTAAGAATATTTCTTTCTCCCATTATTTTAACTCCATTTTTTTCAATAATTTTATCTACCTCGGTAAATGCAACATTTCCCCCTTGAACTGCAGCTAGATCATATATCACAGATCCTGATTTCATATTTTCCAACATTTCTTTTTTAATAATTATTGGAGCTTTTTTTCCTGGTATCAAAGCTGTACAAATTATAATATCGATTTTTTTAAGTGTCTCACTCAATAGATCCTCTTGTTTCTTTTTAAATTCATCAGATGCTTCTTTTGCATAACCACCTTCTGTTTCTAAATTTTCAGATCCTTCTACAGTCAGAAATTTACCTCCCAAACTTTCAACCTGTTCTTTTGAGGCCATTCTTACATCAGTTGCAAAAACAATAGCTCCCATTCTTTTAGCTGTAGCTATAGCTTGTAAGCCTGCTACACCCGCTCCAACAACCAAAACTTTGGCTGCAGGAATAGTTCCGGCGGCAGTCATCATCATTGGTATTGCTTTTTCAAAAATTGAAAAAGATTCTATTACAGCTTTATATCCTGCTAAGTTAGCTTGGGAGGAAAGAATATCCATAGATTGTGCTCTTGTTATTCTGGGCAATAATTCTAAAGAAAATAAATTTATTTTTTTTTTTGCTAATTCACT
>CACLST010000026.1 GCA_902609675.1 uncultured Pelagibacteraceae bacterium
TAAAATACTTGGATATAGATTATCATCTGATTTAGGATTTTATATTGGCAAAACTGTCGGCAATATTTTTAGAAAAAAAACATCTATAATTGGAAATCTAAAAAAATCTAAAATTTCAATTGATATTTCAGAAAACAAATTTGCAAAAAATGTGTTAGGAAATTATGGAAGAATTTTGGCAGAATATCCATTTTTAAAAGATTTTAGAAATAATAATCTGTCAAATTATATTGACATTGATGGCATTGAAAATTTGGAAAAAATAAAAAAAAAAAGTAAGCCTGCAGTATTTATTTCAGGACATTTTAACAATTTTGAATTAATGGCCATGCAAATAGAAAAGTCAGGAATTAATTTAGCTGCGATATACAGGCCTTTAAATAATATATTTTTAAATAAAGACATGGAGGATATTAGAAAAAATTATATTTGTAAAAATCAAATCAAAAAAGGAAGGTCAGGAACTAGACAAATATTAGAAAATCTTAAAAAAGGCAACTCAATCGCATTAATGATTGATCAGAGGGTTACTGAGGGAATTAAAATAAATTTTTTTGGAGATTTGGCATCTACTACAACAATACCTGCGCAAATTATAAAGAAATATAAGTGTGATTTGGTTCCAATTTATATTGAGAGAACAAAAAAACATTATTTTAAAATGTATGTTTCACAACCAATTGTAATAAATTCAGAAAAATCTAATGAAGAAATTTCTATACATTTAAATAAAATTTTAGAAAAAATGATATTGAAAAATCCAGATCAATGGATCTGGACACACGATAGGTGGAGAAAATAACTATAATTTATTTACTTTTCTTTTTTAATTGAAGCCTCAACATAAGAATAATAAGCTTCTTGTTCGTCAACATTCCAATAATTCAATTTTTCTAAAGGAATTTTCTTTCCTGAAATTGCACATACAACGTGATCACCCTCCTCCATTATTTCAAAATTATTTGGAAGATATTTTAATCTTGCTAACTTGTTCATAGTTTATAGGATATATATTTGAATATATGAAAATTGCAATTATTGGAAATGGTGGAAGAGAACATGCTATAGCAGATCAAATATCAAAATCTCCTAAACTAAATAAATTATATTGCTTACCAGGTAACGCTGGAACTAAACGTATTGCTGAGAATATAAAGATTGATATTTATGATTTTGAAAAATTAGGGAATTTTGTTGATAAGTATAAAATAGATTTGGTAATAGTTGGACCAGAGAAACCTCTTGTTGATGGAGTAGTCGACTTTCTTACAAATAAAGGAATAATGGTATTTGGACCTAATAAAATTTCCTCACAACTTGAAGGTTCTAAAATATTTACAAAAAAAATATGTGAAAAATATGAAATTCCAACTGCTCAATTTGGTGTTTTTGACTCCCTAGAAGATGCACACAACTATTTAGAAAAAGCTAATAAGCCAATTGTTGTTAAAGCAGATGGTTTAGCGGCAGGAAAAGGTGTTTATATTTGCGAAGATACAGATAGTGCAAAAAATGCTGTAGATGAAATTTTTAATGGAAAATTTGGTAAAGCCAATCAAGTTCTTATTGAAGAATTCCTAAAAGGTGAAGAGATGAGCTACTTTATAATATCTGACGGAAAAACATTTAAAAAATTTAATACTGCTCAAGACCATAAAAGAGTTGGTGAAGGTGACTTAGGTAAAAATACTGGCGGTATGGGGGCATATTCTCCGTCGGGACTAATAAATAACGAATTAGACATTAAAATTATTGAGAATGTTATTAAGCCGACCTTAAAAGCAATTGAGGATATGGGGGAAAAATACAAGGGATTTTTGTATGTGGGTCTCATGATTAAAGATAACAATCCATATCTAGTTGAATATAATGTGAGAATGGGAGATCCAGAATGTCAAACAATTTTACCATTATTAAAATCGGATCTATTAGAATTAATGCAATCCTGTTGTGAAGGAAACTTAGAAAATCAATCAATAAACTGGAGAGATAAAAAAAGTATGTGCATCGTGCTGTGCTCAAATGGATATCCTGATACTTACAAAAAAAACATAGAAATTCCCAACTTAGATAAAATTACAAGTAATAATAATACTTTTATTTATCATGCTGGTACTGAGATGATTGATAACAAAGTTTATGCAACAGGAGGTCGCGTACTAAATTTTGTAAGTATTTCTGATGATTTAAAGAAATCAAGAGAGTCGGTTATCCATGAAATTGAAAATTTAAATTGGGAAAATGGTTTTTATAGAAAAGATATTGGTTTTAGAATTATAGATAAATGAGAATTATTTCAGGGGAGCTCAAAGGAAAAAAATTGTCAGTTCCATTAGATAAATCTACAAGACCATTAAAAGATATGGTGAGAGAGTCAATTTTCAATATCTTAGATCACTCAAACAAAGTATCTACAAAAATCTACAATTCAAAAGTTTTAGATTTATTTTCTGGTACTGGATCTTTTGGAATTGAGTGTTTATCGAGAGGGGCGGCAGAAGTAATTTTTTTTGAAAATTACCATAATTCATTAAAAATTCTTAAACAGAATATCTTTAACCTAAAATTAGAAAACAGAAGTATAGTGTTTGATTATAGCGCTTATAATTTAAAAGAGATAAACTTAGAGGATAGGACATTCAATATAATATTTTTAGATCCTCCTTTTAAAGATGGGAAAATAAAAAGTTTAATAGACCAAATAAAGAAACTTAAAGTTGCTGATGAAAATTCTTTATTAGTAATTCATAGAAACAAGAAATCAGAGGATAACATTTCACAATATCTTAATGTTATAGATGAAAAAAATTATGGTTTATCAAAAATATTTTTTTGTAAATTAATTTAGTTAAGTATTTTTGATGTCTCTGTTTTAATTAGTTCAACTGCTGGTTGATCATAAGGATTTACCTTCATTACTCTTCCAAGTAAAATTGTTTCTAACACAAAAAAGGAGAAAAGCTCTCCCAAAGTTTCCTCATTTCTTTTCATAACTTCAAAACTTCTAAATGGTATTTTCTTTTTTCTAAAAACTATTTGAGTTGCTTGCCTTTGAGCTTGAATGATTTGACTCAAACTTTTATTTTTTAAAGTCGAAAATCTACCAAATAAATTGCTATTATCTAATTTGTTCGTTTTTTCATTTGAAACTCCAAAAAATGTAAAAAAGTTATTTCTAGGTCCATCTAAGTATAACTGCATTAAACTATGATTGTCTTTTGGCATAGACGATATGATGGGAAAAATACCTTTATTTTTTTTACCTAAACTCTCAGCTGTTAATTGCTGATACCATTTAAATAAGTTTTCTGAACTTTCGTCATAATTTAAAATTACAGAATTATTTTTTCCTTCTGAAACACATCTTGATATAAAACTTACATTGTTAGTTAATGAATTTAAGAAAGTTTTATTTTTGATTAAATTATTAAATCTTTTAAATTTTCTCTCATTTAGGCCCAACAATTGAGCAGGTAACATTCCTACTTCGGACAACACGGAATACCTTCCTCCAATATAGTTTTTATGTTCAATTATTTCTGCTTTTAATTTTTTTGCTAACGAAGTTAAAAAACTAGATTTATTCTCAGTAATCACTATGTTTTTATTTTTATTTTGAGACTTAAGAATTAAATTTAAATTTGACACTGTTTCAAGCGTATTTCCTGATTTAGAAATTATTATATTTACAGATTTACCATTTGGTTCAAGTTTAATTTGATTATTTAAATTGTTAAAAAATTTTATTTTTTTTTTAACCTTTAATTTTAAAAAATCATGAATTGCCTCAGCACCTAATATTGAACCACCCATTCCAATTAAATTAATTCTTTTGTAATTTTTATAATTCTTAATAATATTTTTTTTAAAACCATATTTATAATTAGCTGTAAACGAATTAAATAATGAGGAACTTAAATTTAACTCTTTTTTTAAAATTTTATTTATATTTTTTATATTTTTTATATTTTTTTTTAATTGGAAATTTTTAAAAATTATGTTTTTTGAAAACATTTTTTACTTAATTTTTTTTAAAATAGAACTTTCAATAGATGTTGACTCACTTGTATTAGAAATACTTTGATCATTACTATTCTTAAGTAAATCTTTTATATTTGATTGATTACTTACAATATCTTTTGTTGAATCTATATTTGCTTCTCCTGGTTTTGGTAATTTATCAAAATCTGGAGGCATAACTAATGGATTTTTTTTATCGATCAAAAATTCATCTCCTTGATCTGATCTTTTTTTACCTTGTAAAGCTTCTCCAACTGAACCACATGAGTATAAAAACAACAAGAGGAATAATAAATTAGAAATTTTAAAGAATTTATTCATTTACTTTTTTATAACTTATTAATTCGTCCAGAATAAGTAAAATAATTCCAATTGTAATAAATATATCAGCCACGTTGAAAATAAACCAATGATATCCATTATAATTTAAGTCAAAAAAGTCTGGGACAGCTCTATAATATATCCTATCAAATAGATTGCCTAACGAGCCCCCTAAAATAATAATTAAAAAATAATACTTGAGTCCTTTTTCCTTAAATAATAAATAAATTATCACAAAATTAATCAGGATAATTAAAATAGTAACTATATTATAAAATAAATCCTGATCTGAGGATAATAACCCAAAACCTATTCCTTTATTCCAAACCAAATAAAAATTTAAAAATGAGTTTATATAAATATCTACTTGTCCAGTTTCCTCTAGAATATTTAGAATAAATATTTTTGATATTCTATCTAATAAGAAAATGGATAATAAAATAGAAATACTTATTAATATTTTTTTTATATTTTCGCTCTTCATGAAAGATGACAGTTACCATCTCTTTCGCAAATATTTTCTCTGATTTTCCAACAAACTGGACACTTATTCCCAACAGCTTTTGAACTAGTGATCTCAATTTCTTTTTCTAAATTTTTATCATTCGAGATTGAAGCAGAAGATGTAATGCAAATTTCAGAAAAATCATGGTCCTGAGCCAAACTATACATTTCTTTATCTTTAATTTTTATCTCAATATTTGCCTCTAAACTTGAACCAATAATCTTATCTGCCCTTTTACTTTCAATACTAATGTTTGCTTCGTCTCTAATCAATTTAAGTTTATCCCATTTACTATTTAATTCTTCATTTTTCCATTGATTTGGAATTTTAACAAATTTTTGTAAATGAATACTTCCATTATTATCTTCTTTATGGATTAAATGAAAAATTTCCTCAGTGGTAAATGATAAGATCGGTGCAAACCATTTTAATAAGCATTCTAAAATTACTTTTAGTATCAAAATACAATCAGAACGCTTTTTTGAGTTTTTTGGATCACAATAAAGAAGATCTTTTCTAATATCAAAATAAAATGCTGATAGTTCTACTGTACAAAAATTTAATAATTCTTTATATAAGTTATGAAAATTATAGGACTTAAAGTACTCATTAAAACTTTGATCAATCACATACAATCTATGTAGCATATACTTTTCTAATTCAGGAATATTATTAAAATCAATTTTATCAAAATCTACTTTTGAATATTCATCTTGTATATTTCCTAAAAGATATCTGAAAGTATTTCTAATTTTTCTGTAAGATTCAGAGTGTTGGTCTAAAATTGAATAATCTATTCTTAAGTCCTCAGCATAATTTGATGAGGCAACCCAAATTCTAAGTATATCAGCACCGTATTTTTTCAAAATATCTTCTGGAGCTATTACATTACCAGTTGATTTAGACATTTTTAGTCCTTTTCCATCAACAACAAACCCATGAGATAAAATACTTTCAAATGGTGCTCTACCCCTTGTTCCACAAGACTCTAACAGTGAAGAGTGAAACCAACCTCTATGTTGATCTGAACCCTCTAGATACATTGATGCAGGCCATTTTAAATCCTCTCTCTTTTCTAAAACAAAAGAATGAGTTGATCCACTATCAAACCATACTTCTACAATGTCACTAGTCTTATCAAAATCTTCTGCTTTATATTTATCTCCAAGTAGTCTCTGAAAATTATCTTCAAACCAACAGTCTGAGCCCTCTTTTTCGTAGATTTTTGCAATATTCTCAAAAACTTCTTCATCGATAAGAATTTCCCCATTTTTTTTTGAAATAAATATTGGAAGTGGCACTCCCCATACTCTCTGTCTAGAAACGCACCAATCTGGTCTAGTTTCAATCATTGATTTAATTCTTTCTTTTCCTTTACTAGGATAGAAAGTGGTGTCATTTATTGCTTTAAGTGCTTTCTCTCTAAGCTTATGACTTTCCATTGAAATAAACCATTGGGGTGTTGCCCTATGAACTAAAGGAGCTTTTGATCTCCAAGAATGAGGGTAAGAATGTGTTAGTTTTCCGTTGTTTAAAAGACTTTTTAGTTCTTTAAGCTTTTCAATAACAATATCATTTGCTTTGAAAATATGAGTTCCTTCAAATATAGGTATGTGTTTCGTGTACCTTCCATCATCATCAACTGTTTCAATTGCTTTTATTCCATTATTTATACACAAATTAAAATCATCAGGTCCATGACTTGGCGCACAATGAACAATTCCTGTTCCTTGTTCAGTTGTTACAAATCTTGCCTCGAGCATGGGAACGTCATAGTCATAGCCAATTTTATGAAATGGATGGCTACAAATAGTTCCATCAAATTCTTTTCCTTTAAATTCTTTTAATATCTCAATTTTGTAATCAGTGTCTTTTGCAACAGACGCCAAAAGTTCTTTTGCAATAACTATTTTTTCATTTTCTAAAATATCTTTGTTATCTATCTCGCATAAAACATAATCCAAACTTTGATTATATGCTAATGCCTTGTTAGCTGGTATCGTCCATGGAGTTGTAGTCCAAATAACAACGTTCGAACCAATTAATTCACTAATATTAGATTTTTT
>CACLST010000027.1 GCA_902609675.1 uncultured Pelagibacteraceae bacterium
ACCTTTCTCAAGAGCGGAGTAAAAAGCTAGTTTTTGTAGTGGTATAGTTGTCAAAAAGGGAATTAGTTCATCATCCAACTTATCTACCTCTATTTGCTCCCAGATATTTTCAGAAATTATTTCATCTTTATTCTTATTTGTAATTAGTAAAACTTTTGCCCCTCTTGCTATAACCTCCTGCATATTAGACATTGTTTTTTTGTAATGATCGTCTCTAGGGGCTATAACAACTACTGGCATACCTTCTTCTATCAAAGCTAATGGTCCATGCTTCATTTCACCAGCAGGGTAACCTTCTGCATGGACATAAGCTAATTCTTTTAGCTTTAAGGCGCCCTCTAAGGCAATAGGAAACGAATAGCCCCTCCCTAAAAACATACATCCTTTAGCATGCGCAAAAACTTTACCAATATTAAAAAGTTTATCATCTAATTTAAGTGTTTTTTTTGCTGAATTAGACAATGTTAGTAATTTTTTAATTTTAGATTGATATTCATTAAGTGTAACAAATTTTTGATCGAATGAAATTTTTATAGACAAGATATAAAGTACTAACATTTGTCCAAGAAACGCTTTTGTAGAGGCAACACCAATTTCTTGACCACAATAAATAGGCAAAACTAAATCAGCATCTCTAGCTATAGAACTTTCTACAACATTTACAACTGCACAAGTTTTCATTTTATTTTTTTTACATAATTCTAAGGCTGCATAAGTGTCTGCGGTTTCTCCAGATTGTGAAACAAAAACATACAAGCAATCCTTTTTAAACCTGACGTATCGATATCTAAATTCTGAAGCTATATCTATACTTACATCGAGATTTGTATTTTTTTCAAACCAATACTTCGCTACTAAACAAGAGTGATAGGCAGTACCACAGCCAATGAGTACAATTGATTGAAACAAATTTGTCTTCCAAGGAAAATTATAAATATTTATCTTATTATTATATTTATCGATATATTCATTTATGCAATCGTTAATAGTTAACGGTTGCTCGTCTATTTCTTTTTCCATAAAATATTTATAGTCACCTTTATCATAATTAATGTCTTCTTTAGATAAATTCATTATTTTTTTGTTTATTTTCACTCCTTTACTTTCAAAAAACTCTATTTGATCTTTTTTAATAATACAAAATTCTCCATCCTCTAAGTAAGAAATTTTGTTTGTCATAGATTTTAGTGCGTAAGAGTCCGACCCTAGATAATTTTCATTTGGCCCGTATCCCACAGCTAAAGGTGATCCTCTCCTAGCACCAATCATTAAATCATTTCGATTTTTAAAAATTATTCCTAAAGCAAAACTACCATGAAGTTTTTTCAGAACCTTAATAATAGTATTTTTCAAAGAATTTTTTTTTAAGTAATCTGTAACAAGGTGAGCTATTACCTCAGTGTCAGTTTGTGATTTAAATACATATCCCTTTTTCTCTAAAAGTTTTTTTAAAATTGTTGAATTTTCTATAATGCCGTTATGTACAACTGAAACCTGTTCTGATGAATGTGGATGAGCATTAATTTTGCTTGGTTTCCCGTGAGTTGCCCATCTTACATGACCTATGCCAATATATCCTTTAAGATTAAATTTTGATATGTCTTTTTCTAATATATCAACTCTACCTTCGCACTTTACCTCATTAATATTTCCATCAACTAGAGTTGCAATTCCTGCAGAATCATATCCTCTATATTCTAGTTTTTTTAATGAATTAACAATTCTACTAGAAACTTCTTTTGTACTTATTATCCCTATTATTCCGCACATTTATTTTTTTATATAATTTTTAACTTCAATTTGCTCAGCTCTTGTTAACGCTAATGAATTTTTTGAAACCTTTTTAGTTATAACTGATCCCGCGCCAATTGTACTTTTTTTTTCAATCTTAATTGGGGCAACAAGTGATGAATTTGAACCAATAAATACCTCATCACCAATTGATGTTTTGCTTTTTTTAATACCATCATAATTACATGTAATTGTACCTGCACCAATATTTACTTTTTTACCTAACCTTGAATCACCTATATAAGAAAGGTGATTTAATTTAGAGTCTTTGCCTATAATACTTTTTTTCACCTCAACAAAATTTCCAACCTTAGATCCTGATTTAAGAATTGTTCCAGGTCTCAATCGTGCATATGGTCCAATATTTACATTGTTTTCAATTTTCACTCCTTCTAAATGAGAGAAAGATAAAATTCTTACATTGTTTCCTACAGACACATTGTCAGCAATAACTACGTATGGTTCAATAGTTACATTTTTTCCTATTTTTGTGCTTTTAGAAAAAAAGACTGTCTCTGGAGCAATCATTTTGACACCATTTTTTAAAAATTTGTTTCTCAATTTTGATTGAATATTAATTAATTTTTTTTGTTTCATTTGATATTTTTATATATTTGGGTATTAGTTTAATTAATTCACAATATATTTCTTAATAATACTTTTAAATGACACAAAAATTTACCATTCTTTTTGATTTAGATGGCACTTTAATAGATACTGCGCCAGATTTAATTAGAGCTCATAATCATGTCATGAAAAAATTTGGATATCCGACAAAAACTTTGGGCGAATTAAAAAATGCTGTTGGTAGAGGTGCAAAAGCAATGATGGCAAAAGCTAATGGTCAATGGAAATGGTTTGATGAAAAAGTTCAAAACGAGATGACAAATGAGTTTTTATCTTACTATGGAAAAAATATATATCACGAAAGCAAGTTAATAAATGGGGTAAAGGAATTTTTAAATTGGTGTAAAGAAGAAAGTATTTCTATGGCAGTATGCACTAATAAGACTGAGCATTTAGCAGTTGATCTCTTAAAAAAAATTGGAATTTATGATTACTTTGAATATGTTGCCGGATACAATACTTTTGAATATTGTAAACCAGATCCTAGACATTTGACTACTATTATTGAAATTTTAGATGGTGACATTAATAAATCAATTATGATTGGGGACAGTGAAACAGATGCAAACGCAGCTAAAGCTGCAGAAATTCCAATAATTTTGCTAAAATATGGATATACTGAGAAGAATTCTAGTGAAATATATCATAATCACTTAGTTAAAGATTTCGTGGGTATTGAGAAAATTATAAATGAATATCTTTAATATTGATTAATTTATTTTAACTATTAAAACAAAATCATAAGCTAGGAGACATTTTGTTGTTAAACACTGTTAAAGTATATCCGTCGAAAATAAATCTTCCAAAGAAAAGACAAATTGCATGGAAAATTGCAGAAATTGCAAGTGATAATTCAAAGTTAAATAAAGACTCTATAGATATGGTTATCAATAGAATAATTGATAATGCATCAGTTGCTATTGCCTCATTAAACAGGAAGCCAGTTATATCTGCAAGAGAAATGGCTAAAGGTCATTTAAGAAAGTCAGGATCAACAATTTTTGGAATTAATTCTAAAGTAAAATTTGATCCTGAATGGGCAGCTTGGGCAAATGGAACAGCAGTAAGAGAATTAGACTTCCATGATACTTTTTTAGCAGCTGACTATAGTCATCCAGGTGACAACATTCCTCCAATCATAGCTGTCGGGGAAAAACTTAAAAAAAGTGGAGTGGATCTTTTAAGAGGAATTATTACTGCTTATGAAGTTCAGGTAAACTTAGTAAAAGGAATTTGTCTTCATAAACATAAAATTGATCATATTGCACATTTAGGACCAAGCGTAGCTGCAGGAATAGGTTCAATGCTAAAACTAAATACTGAAACTATTTATCAAGCTGTTCAACAAGCTCTACATGTTAGTATTTCAACTCGTCAATCTAGAAAAGGTGCAATTTCAAGCTGGAAAGCATATGCGCCTGCTCATGCAGGAAAATTAGCTATAGAAGCTGTTGATAGATCAATGAGAGGTGAAGATGCTCCTAGTCCTATATATGAAGGCGAAGACAGTGTTATTGCAAGAATTTTAGACGGAAAGAACGCGAAATATTATGTTCCTTTGCCAAAAAAAAATGAGCCTAAACGAGCTATTTTAGAAACATACACAAAGGAATACTCAGCAGAATATCAAGCGCAAGCGCTTATTGATATCGGTAAAAAATTAAATAAAAAAATTTCAGATTTAAATAATATTAAAAAAATAGATATTTTTACGAGCCATCATACACATTTTGTGATCGGAACAGGTGCGAATGACCCTCAAAAAATGGATCCAAATGCATCGAGAGAAACTTTAGATCACTCAATAATGTATATTTTTGCGGTAGCTTTGGAGGATGCAGATTGGCATCATATAAAATCCTATACTAAAGCAAGAGCAAACAAAAAAAGTACTATTAAAATATGGAAATCAATAACAACCCATGAAGATAAGAAATGGACAAAAAAATATCATCATCCTGATCCAAAAAAGAAATCATTTGGAGCAAGAGTTGTTGTAACTCTGAATAATGGTAAAAAAATATCAGAAGAATTAGAAAGAGCTGATGCACATCCCTTTGGTGCAAGACCTTTTCAACGAAAAGATTATATTAATAAATTTTTAACTTTAACTAATAAAATTTTATCAAAAAAAGAAAGTGATAGATTTATAAAAACCGTACAAAATCTTAAAAAATTAAAAAAAGGAAGTCTTAACAAATTAAATATCGAGGTAAGTAGAAAATATTTAAAGAAAAATAATAAAAAAGGAATTTTTTAAATGCATTTTGTTGAGAAAGATTTAACACAGAAAAGAATTGATCTAGATACAAAACTTAAATCCAATAAAATTTTAAGAGTACCTGGTGCATACAATCCTTTAACAGCTAAGTTAATAGAAGAAATCGGTTATGACGCAGTTTACGTGTCTGGCGGTGTAATGGCGAACGATTTAGGATTTCCTGATATTGGCCTAACAACACTCCAGGATGTAAGTACTAGATCTTATCTCATCTCGAGAGTAACAAACCTTCCAACAATTGTTGATATTGATACTGGATTTAAATCTTGCAAAGAAACTATTGAGACATTTGAAGAGTTCGGAGTTGCGGCTGTTCATTTGGAGGATCAAATTGAGCAGAAAAGATGTGGTCACCTAGATAATAAGGAACTGATAACTAAAGAAAAAATGGTCTCTAAAATTAAAGAATGTGTTAGCGCTAGAAAAGATAAAAATTTCAAAATTATAGCTAGATCAGATGCAAAAAGTGTAGAAGGAATAGACAGTATGATCGATAGATGTAAAGCATATGAGGATGCTGGTGCTGAGGTAATATTTCCAGAAGCCTTAAAAGATGAAAAAGAGTTTGAATTAGTTAGAAAATCTCTCGGATGTTATCTTTTGGCTAATATGACGGAGTTTGGAAAATCTAAATTACTTGATTATAAACAGCTAGAGAGTCTTGGATATAATATCGTTATATATCCTGTATCTACACAAAGATTAGCAATGAAAAATGTGGAGGATGGTTTACGTGCCATTTTTGCTGATGGACATCAAAACAATATTATTGATAAAATGCAAACGCGGAAAAGGTTATATGATCTCGTAGAATACGAGAAATACAATTCTTTAGACGAAAAAATTTATAATTTTAAGACTGATGGGCACGAATAATGAGTGATGAAATCAAAAAAGGGTTATTAGGCATTGTTGTTGATGAAACAGAAGTTTCCAAGGTTATGCCTGAAATCAACTCATTAACTTATAGAGGTTATGCGGCTCAAGATCTATGTGCAAAATGTAAATTTGAGGAGGTCGCTTACCTTATACTTAATGGAGAACTACCAACAAAAAAACAATTAAAAAAATTCGAAAAAGAAGAGAGAAAAGAGAGAAAATTATCAAAAACTTTATTAGACGATATTAAAAAATTTCCAAAAAAATCTCACCCGATGGATGCTGCAAGAACAGCTGTGAGTATTATGGGCCTTGAAGATAAAGAGACAAAAGATAATTCACCAAAGGCTAATATGAGAAAGGTAATGAGAATTTTTGCAAAAACACCAGTTGCTTTAGCTGCTTTTTATAGAGCTAGAAAAGGAAAGAAAATTATTCCACCAAAAAAGAACCTTTCATTTTCTGAAAACTTTTTCCATATGTGTTTCGGCAAAGTACCAAACAAAGATATAGTCAAGGCCTTTGATGTATCTCTAATCTTATATGCAGAACATAGTTTTAATGTTTCAACTTTTACAGCTAGAACCATAACAAGTAGTTTGTCTGATATTCATGGCGCAATCACTGGCGCTATAGCAAGTTTAAAAGGACCTCTTCATGGAGGTGCTAATGAAGAAGTTATGCATATGATGAATAAAATCAAAAAACCAGAGAATGCACTTAAATGGATTAATAAAGCTCTAGATAATAAAGATGTTGTTATGGGATTTGGTCATAGAGTCTATAAAAGTGGAGATTCAAGAGTTCCTACAATGAGAGAATATTTTGGAAAAGTTGCTAAAATCAAAAAAGATAAAAAGTTTGAAAAAATTTACGATATTGTAGAAAAAGTAATGATAGATCGAAAAAATATCCATCCAAACGTAGACTACCCAACTGGACCTACTTACCATTTAATGGGATTTGATACCGATTTTTTCACGCCAATTTTTGTAATTTCAAGAATTACAGGTTGGTCAGCTCATATAATAGAGCAACATGCTGCAAATAAATTAATCAGACCTTTAGCGAGCTACAAGGGTAACAAACACCGCAAAGTTCTACAATTAAATCAAAGATAACCTTAAGAAAAAGCCTCTGTCCAAGATCCTCTTGTAGATGCCTTTGAATACTCAGTGGCTCTACCTTCGAAGAAGTTCATATGTTCTACAGCATTAAGCATAGTATCAAGCCATGTTAATGGGTTTTTTTGAACATCATAAATAGGC
>CACLST010000028.1 GCA_902609675.1 uncultured Pelagibacteraceae bacterium
AAATTATGAGGTGGTATACTTGTTGCCATACCAACAGCAATTCCTCCAGCGCCATTAACAAGAAGATTTGGATATTGAGCAGGCAATACAACAGGTTCTTGCTCTGTTTCATCGTAATTACTTTTAAAGGATACGGTATTTTTTTCTATATCATCAATTAAAAACTGTGAAACTTTTGCAAGTTTCGTTTCGGTGTATCTCATTGCTGCAGGAGGATCCCCATCTATAGAACCAAAATTACCTTGTCCATCCACTAAGGGTAAGCTCATTGAAAATTCTTGAACCATTCTAACTAGGGCGTCATAAACAGCTTGATCACCATGGGGGTGGTATTTACCTATTACATCTCCAACAATTCTTGCAGATTTTCTAAATTGTTTTGACCAATCAAAGCCACCTTTGTGCATTGCATATATAATTCTTCTATGAACAGGTTTTAATCCATCTCTTATATCAGGTAATGCCCTACTTACTATAACGCTCATAGCGTAAGAAAGATATGATGAGCTCATCTCATCATACATTGAGATTGGCTTAATATTATTTATTTTTGGAATTTCGTTTTTTTCCATGTTAATTAAAATGGAATATCGTCGTCTAAACCACTTTGATCTGGTGCAGGCGCATCATCAAAATTTTGTTTATTATCTTGTGATGCAATATTATTTTGATTGCCGCCTCCAAGCATCGTTAAGGATGAATTGTAACCTTGAATTAAAATTTCGGTTGAGTATTTATCTTGACCACTTTGTTCGTCTTTCCATTTTCTTGTTGAAAGCTGTCCCTCAACGTACACTTGTGCACCTTTTTTTAAATATTGCTGGACGACATTTACCAAACCTTCATTAAAAACCACTACTCTATGCCATTCGGTTTTTTCTTTTTTTTCTCCAGTATTTTTATCTTTCCAGGATTGGCTGGTAGCAAGACTAAGTCTCGCAACGCTTTTGCCGTTCACCATTTGTTTGACTTCTGGGTCTGCGCCCAAACGACCAATTAATAATACTTTATTTAAACTTCCAGCCATAATATTTTAATATTTAAGAATGTTTATTATATCACTTATTAACTTGAATATTAATTATATTAATCTAAAGCAACAAAAATTATGCTCAAAAAGATAGTTATTAAGGGTGCAAAAGAGCACAATTTAAAGAATATTACACTAGAGATTCCAAAAGAAAAATTTGTTGTCATCACAGGCCTATCAGGATCTGGAAAATCATCCTTAGCTTTTGATACTGTATATGCTGAAGGACAGAGACGTTATGTTGAAAGTTTATCAGCCTATGCAAGACAGTTTCTGGATAAGATGAAAAAACCAAATGTTGATTTAATTGAAGGATTAAGTCCAGCAATCTCAATTGAACAGAAAAATACATCAAAAAATCCAAGATCTACAGTTGCAACTGTTACAGAAATTTATGATTACATGAGGGTTCTTTATGCAAGAGCCGGCATCCCTTATTCACCATTCACAGGACTGCCAATAACTTCTCAAACTATAAGTCAAATTGTTGATAAAATTAAAACACTCCCAAAAAAATCAACAATTTTTTTATATGCACCTGTTGTTAGAGGAAGAAAAGGAGAATATAGAAAAGATATTCTTGGCTATAAGAAAAGAGGATTTAGAAAAATTAAAGTTGATAATAAACTTTATGATATAGATGAAGTCCCAGAGCTGAATAAAAAATTAAAACACGATATAGCAGTTCTAGTTGATAGAATTGTTTTAAACGCTTCATTAGGAAATAGATTGGCTGAAAGTGTTGAAACTGCAGTTAATCTAGCAAATGGACTAATGTTTGTAGAATATGAAGATGAAACGCTTCCAAAAAAATTTAGAAAAACTGAAAATTTAATCTTTTCAACTAAATTTGCTTGTCCTGAAAGTGGTTTTACAATTGAAGAAATAGAACCGAGACTTTTTTCTTTTAATAGTCCATATGGCGCATGTGAAGAGTGCGAAGGTATAGGTGTTAAATTAAATGTAGATCCAAAATTAGTTGTGCCCGATGAAAAGAAAACTATTGCAGATGGTGCTATAGAGCCTTGGTCAAAATCATCCTCACTATATTATGCACAAACTTTAGCTTCTATAGCAAAACATTATGGTTTTTCATTAAATGACAGATGGTCAAGACTTTCAAAAAAAATTAAAGATGTAATATTATTCGGATCTGATGAGGAAGAAATCAAATTTTCATATGATGATGGATATGAAAAATATTCTCATAAAAAAACATTCGAAGGAGTGGTAAATAATTTAGAGAGAAGATTTTTAGAAACTGATAGTGATTGGAAAAGAGAGGAAATATCTCAGTACCAATCAGATACAAAATGTGAAAGATGTAACGGTCACAGATTAAAAGACGAGGCACTTTGTGTTAAAATTAATGAACTTAATATAAGTGAAGTAACTGAGAAATCTATATTTGATGCAAAAGAATGGTTTAAATCACTCGAGACGAAATTAGATAAGCGTCAACTTAAAATTGCTCAGCACATTTTAAAAGAAATAAATGAAAGACTTAATTTTCTATTAAATGTTGGTCTTGACTATTTAACTTTATCGAGAGAGTCAGGAACTCTATCGGGTGGTGAAGCACAAAGAATAAGACTTGCTTCGCAGATAGGTTCTGGTTTGACAGGGGTATTATATGTGCTTGATGAACCATCTATTGGTTTACACCAAAAAGATAACGTAAAATTAATAAATGCGTTAAAAAGACTTAGAGACTTAGGTAATACAGTCATAGTTGTAGAACATGATACTGAGACAATGGAAAATGCAGATCACATAATTGATCTTGGTCCTGAAGCTGGTAACAAAGGAGGCGAAGTAATTGCACAAGGATCATACAAAGATATATTAAATAATAACGATAGTATCACAGGAAGATACTTGTCAAACAAAAGCTACATACCAATACCAAGGACTAGAAGATTGGCAAAGAATGGAAGGTTTTTAGAAATTAATGGAGCAAGTGGAAATAATTTAAACAACGTAAATCTTAAAATTCCACTTGGAAGTTTTACCTGCGTAACAGGTGTTTCAGGCAGTGGTAAATCAACATTAATACTTCAAACTCTTTATAACGCTTTAAATCTTACTCTTAATAATAATAAATCAAGAAAAATTCCAAAACCATTTAGGGGATTTAAGGGTATTGAATTAGTTGATAAAATTATTGATATAGATCAATCCCCTATTGGTAGAACTCCTAGATCTAATCCAGCGACTTATACTGGTGCATTTGGTCCAATAAGAGACTGGTTTACTAATTTACCAGAGTCAAAAAGTAGAGGTTATAAACCTGGAAGATTTTCATTTAATGTTAAAGGCGGAAGATGCGAAGCATGCGAGGGTGATGGGGTAATAACTTATGAAATGCATTTTTTACCTGATGTTTATATAACTTGTGATGAATGCAAAGGAACTAGATATAATAGAGAAACATTAGAAATTAAATTTAAAGACAAAAGTATTTCAGATGTTTTGGATATGACCGTTGATGAGGGGTGCGAATATTTTGAAAACATTTCTAATATAAAAACAAAATTGCTTACACTTAAAAAAGTTGGTTTAGGATATATAAAAATTGGTCAACAAGCCACTACTCTGTCTGGAGGTGAAGCCCAAAGAATTAAACTAGCAAAAGAATTATCCAAAAGATCAACTGGAAGAACAATATATATATTGGACGAACCCACAACAGGACTACATCAACACGATATTAAAAAATTATTAGAAATTTTACATACCTTTGTTGCAACTGGAAATACTGTGGTTGTTATTGAGCATAATTTAGATGTAATAAAAACTGCTGATTATATAGTTGATATGGGTCCAGATGGTGGTGTAAAGGGAGGAAATATCATAGCTGAAGGTAAACCCGAGGAAATTATCAATGTTAAAGATAGTTATACAGGAAAATTTTTGAAACCAATGTTGGACAATAAGTTCAAAAAAACTGCTTAAATTTTTATTAAAAATGTTATAAATTAGGAATATTATGACTTCGATTCTTCAATCATTATCTAAAACAGTTCATATCTCTTTAGCATTATCCATTTTACTATTTTTAGGTTTATACTTTGGAAATGGTGGTTTTGATATTGACTTAGTTTTTTGGAGTTGGTTATTCAGATATATACATGTAATTGTTGCAATTATGTGGATCGGTTTACTTTGGTATTTTAATTTTGTTCAAATACCAAACATGGCTAAAATACCTGACGAACAAAAACCAGCGATAGGAAAAGTTATAGCTCCAGCAGCTCTGTTTTGGTTTAGATGGGCAGCTTTAGTTACAGTAATATCAGGACTGATCTTAGCTTATTTAAATGGTTATGTTCACCAAGCTATGACATTGGGAATTGGATCGGGTGGTGGAAAAGCTACAGCTATTGGAATTGGTATGTGGTTAGGAATTATAATGGCATTTAATGTTTGGTTTGTAATATGGCCAAATCAAAAAAAAGCATTAGGTATTATTGAGGTTGAAGCTGATGTTAAAGCTAAATCTGCAAAAACAGCTATGTTATTTTCTAGAACAAATACACTTCTATCATTACCAATGCTTCTGACGATGGTAATAGCTCAAAATTTATACTAATCTTTTTCTTCTTTGACTATTGTTCTTTGGCTGACATTCAGTGCAACTAAAATAGGATTTGCAATGTATATTGAAGAGTAAGTTCCAAAAATAACTCCTAATATCATTGCTAAAGAAAAGCCTTTTAGAATTTCACCACCAAATAAGTATATTGAAAAAAGAGCTAACAAAGTAGTTACAGATGTAATTATTGTTCTAGATAAAGTTTCATTAATTGAAATATTGGTTAATTCAAAAATTTTAATATCAGAATACTTTCTTAAATTTTCTCTAACTCTATCGAATATAACAACGGTATCGTTCATTGAATAACCAACAATAGTTAAAACGGCTGCTACTATAGAAAGGTTTATTTCAAGTGAAAAAATAGAAAATATACCTAATGTAATTATAACATCATGAAATATAGCTAAAATAGCTCCTAAGCTAAACTGCCATTCAAATCTTATCCAAATATACAATAGCATCGCCGCAAGCGATAAACTTATAGCAATAATTCCTGATTTTAAGAGTTCTGAGCTTACTTTAGGACCAACATTTTCTACTCTTCTAAAGTCGACATCGCCAATAGAGCTTGATAATTTATTTTGAATATTTTTAATAAATTCAGGATCATTTGAATTTTGCTTTTCAAACTTAACAATAAAGTCTGTTTCATTGCCAAATTTTTTGACAGATACGTCACCTAAATTCATTTGATTAAAGCTATCTCTAATAAGACTAATATTATTCGTTTTATCTGTAGTTCTTAATTCAATTAAAGTACCACCTTTGAAATCAACACCATAATTTAAACCTTTAAAAATTAAAAATACTAATGAAACCACTATTAAGATAAGTGATAATATATTAAATTTTCTATAGAACTTATTAAAAGAAATATTACTCATTTAAAGTAACTGCTCCTTATCTTTATTTTTGATTACATACAAAGAAGTTAACAATCTTGCTATGAAATAAACTGAAAACAAAGTGGTCAAAATTCCAACACCTAAAGTTACTGAAAAACCTTTTACAGGTCCTGACCCCATAAAAAACAAAATGAATGCTGCAATTAAAGTTGTAATGTTTGCATCTAAAATAGTTGTTCTTGATTTTGTATATCCAGCATCAAAAGCTATTATTGGATTTTTTTCATTTTTAGTCTCTTCTTTGATACGTTCAAAAATCAAAACATTTGCATCAACAGCCATACCAACTGTTAAAATAATACCTGCAATTCCAGGCAAGGTTAATGTTGCTTCAAACAAAGTTAGAATACCAATTAATAAAAAGAGGTTTGAGACTAGTGCTAAATTAGCAATTAATCCAAATGCTCTATACTTATAAATCATAAATAAAATCACTAGCAAGAAACCTATAAATAAAGATAAAATACCGGCATCTATTGAGTCTTGACCTAAATCTGGTCCAACCGTTCTTTCTTCAATTATATTTAAAGGTGCAGGCAGAGCTCCTGATCTAAGTAGCAATGCAAGGTCTGTTGCAGACTGAAAAGTAAAGTCACCTGAAATTTGTCCAGATCCACCAATTATAGGTTCTCTAACTGAAGGAGCACTAATTATTTTACCATCTAAAACTATTGCCAATTGTTTGCCTACCCCCGTACTAGTTGCTTTACCAAATTTTTTGGCACCTACTCTATCTAGACTAAACGAAACTACTGTTTCATTTGTTTGAGAATTCATAGTTGGCTTTGCATCAACTAAATTATCGCCACTTAAAATTATTCTTTTACTTACAATTGCGTCTCTAGAACCATCTTCAAAAGATAGTTTTTCTGTTCCAAACGACTCTTCATTATTTTGTGAAATAAATTGAAATGTGAGGTTTGCAGTTTTTCCAAGTAAAGATTTAATTCTATTTGGATCATCTAAACCAGGTAATTCAACTAAAATTCTATCATTTCCTCTTTTTAGAATA
>CACLST010000029.1 GCA_902609675.1 uncultured Pelagibacteraceae bacterium
AGATAATAAATTAATCTTCCTAATCATTGATAAGGCCCTATCGCTCAACGGAGGAGTTTTATCAAAATTCTCTAAAACAAATTCATTAAAGAAAAGTAAAAAAAGTAAAAGTAATAAAATGATTATAATATTTAATTTATTTTTAATCATAAAATAATGGTCGGGGCGGCAGGATTTGAACCTGCGACCCTCTGGTCCCAAACCAGATGCGCTACCAGGCTGCGCTACGCCCCGATTGCAGTACTAATACAGTAGATAAAAAAAAATTCAAAGTATAAAAACACATTTTAAAAGGCATTTTAAACGTTTATACTATATAAGAGACATATGATCATTAATTGTGAGTGTGGTAAAAAAAAATTTAATATAGATAGCAGTCTGATACCTAAAGAAGGAAGATTGTTAAAATGTGGAAGTTGTAGCAAAATTTGGCATTATACACCTAAAATTGAAACCAAAAATGCTGAAGAGCTAGATATTAAAATTAATGAAAATGTTATTAAAAATGAAGTTCAATCTAATCAAGCAATAAATGATGAGAATTTTAGAGATATAAATGAAGAAGTTTTATCGGAAGAGAACACAGATGATGATAAAGACGAAGAAGATAATATAAAAGAAGTAAAAAATAATGAAGAAAAACAGGGAAAAATAAAGATGATGTTAGTTTATTCTATTGTAGTTATTATTTCTTTATTAGGTCTTATATTTTTATTAGATACATTTAAATCTCATTTAATAAGTGTATTTCCTAGTATAAACACTTTGTTTGACAGCTTTTACGAAACTCTGTTAGATTTCAAACTTTTTATAAAAGACCTTGCTAGTTAAATATGATTCAAAAAATTACAAAAGGTTTTACATCATTTTTTAAACTTGAGGCTGCAAGCGGAATAGTACTTCTTTTTGCAGCTATAGTTGCATTATTTATAAGTAATTCTGAATTATCCATTTTATATTTTTCAACATTAGAAAGATATCTATTTATTGGTATAAATAATTTTGGTCTTAAGCTTTCTGTATTGCATTGGATTAATGATGCATTAATGGCAATATTTTTCTTTTTTGTAACACTTGAAATTAAAAGAGAATTTTTACAAGGAGAGTTATCTAATATTAAACAAGCTTTGCTTCCTATAATAGCAGCTGTTGGTGGAATGTTAGTTCCTGCACTAATATATGTTTTTATAAACTTAGGAGATGGAGAAACATTAAAAGGTTGGGCAATACCTTCAGCAACAGATATAGCCTTTTCTTTAGGTGTATTATCATTATTGGGTAAGAGAGTGCCCCTCTCATTAAAAGTATTTTTAACAGCTTTAGCAATTATAGATGATTTAGGAGCAATAGTTATCATTGCTTTATTTTATTCTGGTGATCTAAGTATTAAATATTTATCGTTGATGTTGTTAGCATTTATTGTTCTATTAGTTTTAAATAAATTTAACATAAAAAAATTTCTGCCCTATCTTATTGTAGGAATTTTCTTATGGGATTTTACTCATAACTCAGGAATTCATGCAACTATTGCCGGTGTATTACTTGCAATGACAATTCCTCATAGAAAAAAAGATAAAGATTTCTCACTTTTAATTAAAGTAGAACATGCGATAAGTCCTTATGTTGCATTTGGAATAATGCCTATATTTGCCTTTGCTAATGCAGGTGTATCTTTGGAAGGTTTATCTTTTTCATCACTATTAGATAAAGTTCCATTAGGAATAGTTTTAGGTTTATTTGTAGGGAAACAATTAGGTGTTTTTGTTTTTTCATATGTATCAATTAAATTAAAAATTGCTCAAATGCCAAGTAATACCAGTTGGTATAATTTTTATGGTGTAGGTGTTTTAACTGGAATTGGTTTCACTATGAGTTTATTTGTTGGAAATTTAGCATTTGCTGAAAGTATGCAATACATGGATGGTGTAAAAATTGGGGTTCTAACTGGGTCATTATTATCCACTTTATTTGGGTACTTTCTAATACTACTTACACCAAATAAATAATTAAAATAATGAAAAATTTATTAATAATTGGAGTAACTATATTTATGTTTTTTTTTAAAAGTTCATCTAATGCGAATTATGATAGAATCTTTTATGACTTTAAAATAAATAGCATTTCCGGTGAGCTTATAAATTTAAACGATTACCGTGGTAAGCCTGTTTTAATAGTGAATACAGCAAGTTATTGCGGATTTACTAAGCAATATGAAGATATGCAAGAATTATGGGATAAATATAAAGATAAAGGGTTAATTGTATTAGGGGTACCATCAAATTCCTTTAATCAAGAAAAAAAAATCAATAATGAAGTAAAAGAATTTTGTGAGGTTAACTTTAATGTTAACTTTCCACTTACTGAAATAACTAATGTAAAAGGTGATAATGCGCATGAAATTTATAAATGGGCAAAAGATAACTATGGAAAATCTGCAGTACCAAAGTGGAATTTTTACAAAATATTAATTAATAAGGAAGGTAAAGTTGAAGATACTTATGCATCTTTAACAAAACCAACTTCAAAAAAAATTACAAGAAAAATTGAAAGTTTATTAGATTAATACTGTTAGTCCATCATGTGCAGGAATTACATTTTTGGGTAGTTTTTTTTTTATTTCATTATAATCAATTTCATTGCTTAGATTTGTAAGAATTGCTTTCTTAGGTTTAAGTTTTCTAATTAGTTTTAGTACATCATCTAAATTAAAATGTGTTGGATGAAAATTATATCTCAAACAATCAACAATAAAATATTTTAAATTTTTTAAATATCTTAAATCTTTGCTATCTATATAGTTGACATCAGGTGCATAGGCACATTTATCATTAATAATATAACAGATACTTTTTATTGAACCATGATGAACCTTTAATGACTTAATAATAATTTTACTATTTATATCATTTAATATGTGTTTGTTCTTTAAAGTTTTTGCATCGAGTATTGACGGATAATTTTTGTAATCTTTAAAACAATAACCAAAGGTATTTGTAAGATTTTTTTTAGTTATTAGGTCGGCATAAATAGGTATTTTTTTTCTATTTTTTAATGAAAATACTCTTAATTCATTAATTCCATGAGTTTGATCTGCATGAGCGTGTGTATAAAAAACTTTATCAATATTTTTAACTTTATTTGCTAACAATTGAGATTTTAAATCTGGAGAAGTATCAATTAGTATGTTTAAATTTTTAGATCTTATTAAAGCTGAACATCTTGAGCGTACATTTTTCTTATTATTAGGGTCACAGTTTCCATAATAACCATCAATTCTAGGTATACCTAGGGAACTACCACATCCTAAAATAGTAAATTTTAAGCTCATTGGCTAAAAAATAATCTATTAAAATTTTGTGTTGTTATTTTATCAAGCTCTGGTGAGGTAATATTTTTTAATTCTGAGAGTTTTTTTAGGGTATATCTCACAAAAGATGGTTCATTTTTCTTACCTCTCATCGGCTCAGGTGCTAAAAAGGGACTATCTGTTTCAATTAGCAATCTTTCTAAAGGTAATTGTTTAAACGTATTTTGGAGGTCATAGCTATTTTTAAATGTAATAATACCGCTGGCTGAAAAATAGGAGTTAAGCTCCATTAATTTTAAGGCAAATGGAAGTGAACCTGTGAAACAATGCATCAGTATTTTTAAATTCTTGTCTGAATTTTTTAATATTTCATAAGTTTCATCTTCAGCATTTCTAGAATGAACAATTAAAGGAAAGTTTAATTCTAACGCAGCATTAATATGTTTTTTGAAACTTGTGATTTGTTTATCTTTATCACTATTGTTGTAATAAAAGTCTAAACCTGTCTCTCCAACACCAATAATTTTACTATTTGATTTGATTCTACTTATTATTTCGTCTTTTGAAACTTGATCAGTGTTTGTTTCGTGAGGGTGTATACCAAAAGTTCCAAATATCATTTCATCTTTATCAACTATCTCTAAAATTTTTGGGAAACCACTTAATGTTGTAGAAATTGTTAATACTTTATTAATTCCTTCCCTTTTGCATCTTGATAAAACCTCATGAATATTCTGAGCTAAAGGTTCGTGATCTAAGTGACAATGTGAATCAATCATTTTTTTCAATTTTTTTAAACAAAATATCTAATTTATTCAATTTAAGACCTTTTTTTAGATAATTATTTTCTTTAATTGTTTCAAAATTAATTTTTTCCTCATTTATACCAAATAAACCTAAAACTTTAAGAGATGATGATGGTATAATAGGATAAAGCAGTATAGTTACTTTTCTAATTAATTCTAAAGCAACATAAATAATAGTATTCATCCTTAACTTATCATTCTTTTTTTTCCAAGGTTCTTGATCGTTGAAATATTTATTTGCTGAAAATAGTTGTTCAACAATAAAATTAATGTATGAATTAACATCTTGATTATCTGAATACATAACTAAATTATCATAATATTTCGTGTATTGATTTAAAATAATTTTATCCTCCTTTGTTAAATCTTCTATGGCAGGAACTTCTAAGTTTGCATTCTTTTCACAAAACGCTAAAACTCTTTGACACAAATTTCCATAATTATTAGCTAAATCACTATTAATACAAGACTCTAGTTTTTCTTGCGAGATATTTCCATCATTACCAAAAGAAACCTCTTTAATTAAATAATATCTTAAAGGATCTAGGCCATAATTATCTATAATCTTAAGGGGATCTAAAATGTTACCTTTAGATTTAGACATTTTTTCATCTCCAGAAAGTATCCATCCGTGGCCAAACACTCTTTTTGGAGGATCTATACCTGCAGCTAATAGGAAAGCTGGCCAATAAATAGCATGAAATCTTAATATATCTTTTCCGATTAGATGTAAATCTGCAGGCCAATAAGATTTGTACAAATTGTCACTTTCATTTGGATAATTTAAAGCACTTAGATAATTTGTTAAAGCATCCAACCAAACATAAATAACATGGTCTTTATTAGATGGAACTTTTATACCCCAATTGAAAGATTTTCTACTTACAGATAAATCTTTTAATCCTGATTTAACAAAACTGATAACTTCATTTTTTCTTGTTTCAGGTAGTATAAAATCTGCATTTTCATTATAAAACTCAATTAATTTATCTTGCCAATTTGATAATTTAAAAAAATAAGATTCTTCTTCTACCCACTCTACTTTTGAACCTGAACTAATTGATTTTTTAGTACCGTCTAGATCTTCAATTTCACTTTCTGTGTAAAATGCTTCATCTGATACAGAATACCAACCAGAGTACTTGGATAAATAAATTTCACCTTTTTTTTCTAAAACATTCCAGAGATTCTCAACAGATTTCAAATGTCTTTTCTCAGTTGTCCTTATGAAATCATTATTAGATAAATTTAATGTACTAGACAAATCTCTAAAGGTTTTGCTAATTTCATCACAAAATAATAAAGGATCCATTTTTTTTTCTTCTGCAGCTCTTTGTATTTTTTGTCCATGCTCATCTGTGCCAGTTAAAAAATAAACATTAAAACCCTGTATTCTTTTTAATCTTGCAAAAAAATCAGCAATAATACTTGAATAAGCATGGCCCATGTGCGGTTTTGCAGATGGATAATAAATTGGCGTTGTAATGTAGTAATTTTTATTCACTTAATAATTTATCATTAAATTCTAGAAAAAAAGACTCAAAATCTAAGTTATATTTTTTAACAAAAGAAAGTTTTAGGTAAAAATATTTTTTGATTTTAAATGAAATTTTCTTTGAAATATTTATATTTTTATAGAAAAAAAGTTCAATAAATAAATTCAAATGTTCTTTTATAA
>CACLST010000030.1 GCA_902609675.1 uncultured Pelagibacteraceae bacterium
ATCACCCATGTGTCCTGCCATTTTTTTACCTTTAAAAACTTTTCCTGGGTCTTGATTTTGTCCTGTAGAACCATGTGCTCTATGAGATATTGAAACGCCATGTGAAGCTCTTAAACCTCCAAAATTATGTCTCTTCATTGCACCAGCAAAACCTTTACCAATTGTCTTTGATCTTACGTCTAAAAATTTTGTATCTTTAAAAATCTCTAAACCAAATTCATTTCCCTCTTTATATTGTTCTAAATCTTTTACTCTGAATTCTTTAAGGACTTTTCGGGCTTCAGTATTTTTTTTTGCAAAATACCCTTTCATAGATTTAGATAATTTAGAGTTTTTAATTTTACCAAAGCCAATTTGTACAGCTTTATAGCCTCTTTTTTCTTTATCTATTAACTGAATAACTCTACCTTTTTCGACTTTTAATACAGTAACTGGCACAGATAGTCCTGTTTTATAAAATTCTCTTGTCATACCTATTTTTTTTCCAATTAACGAAATTTCACTCATTATATTTTAATCTCCACGTCCACACCTGATGCTAAGTCTAACTTCATTAGCGCTTCGACTGTTGCCGGTGTTGGTTCAATAATATCAATTAATCTTTTATGAGTTCTTGTTTCAAACTGTTCTCTACTTTTTTTATCTATGTGCGGTGATCTTAGAACTGTGTATCTTTCTTTTTTTGTTGGTAATGGTATTGGGCCTTTTATGTTGGCGCCTGTTCTTTTAACAGTATTTACAATTTCTTCTGTAGATTGATCTAATACCTTATTATCGTAAGCTCTTAGTTTGATCCTAATATTTTGCTTTTCCATTTTTAACCTGTTTTTTTTGTTACTTCATCTTGTACATTTTGTGGTACTTTATCATAATGATCAAAGAACATGGAATATTGCGCTCTTCCTTGTGACATTGACCTTAAATTATTAATATAACCAAACATATTTGCTAAAGGCACCATTGCGGTTATAACGGTTGCATTTCCTCGCTGTTCTTGAGTGCTTATTTGGCCTCTTCTACTATTTAAATCACCTATTACATCACCCATATAATCTTCAGGTGTAACAACTTCCACTCTCATGATAGGTTCTAAAAGTTTTAATGTTGCTTTAGTACAAGCTTCTTTGAAACATTGTCTTGAAGCTAATTCAAAAGCCAAAACACTTGAGTCTACGTCGTGGTGTAATCCATCAACAATTGTGACTTTATAATCTATGAGTGGAAATCCAGCTAAAATTCCTCCATCTGCAACAGTTTCAACACCTTTTTCAACGCCTGGAATAAATTCTTTTGGAATAGCGCCACCTTTAATTTTACTCTCAATTTCTCTACCTTTACCTGGTTCAAGCGGTTCAACGGTTAATTTAACTCTAGCAAATTGTCCTGCGCCACCGCTTTGTTTTTTATGCGTATAATCATTTTCTGCTGAAGAAAGTATTGTTTCTCTATATGCAACTTGTGGAGCTCCTACATTAGCTTCTACTTTGAACTCTCTTTTCATTCTATCAACTATTATATCTAAGTGTAGCTCGCCCATACCTTTAATAATTGTTTGTCCTGACTCTTCATCAGATGTTACTCTAAATGATGGGTCTTCTTTAGCTAACCTTCCTAAAGCTTCACCCATTTTCTCTTGGTCGGCTTTTGTTTTTGGTTCAACTGCAATTTCTATAACAGGATCAGGAAATTCCATTGGTTCAAGAAGAACTGGAGTCTCTTTATTTGCAAGTGTATGTCCTGTTATTGTATTTTTAAGTCCAGCTAGTGCTACTATGTCACCAGCATTTGCTTCTTTAATATCCTCTCTTGAGTTAGCGTGCATTAGAAGCATTCTACCAACTCTTTCTTCCTTGTCTTTTGAAGTATTATAAATTCCAGTACCTGATTTTACTGTTCCTGAATAAATTCTAATGAATGTTAAACTTCCAACAAATGGATCATTAGCAACTTTAAATGCAAGTGCAGAGAAAGGTGCATTGTCATCAAACTTCATTTCAATTTCTTCTTCTGAACCAGGTTTAGTTCCTTTTATCGCACCTATATCCTCTGGACTAGGCAGATAGTTTACTACCGCATCCAGAAGTGGTTGAACTCCTTTATTTTTAAATGCAGAACCAGTGAGCACAGGTACAAAATCAAATCCTAAACAACCTTTTCTAATACATTTTACTAAATCATCTTCTGATATATCCTTACCTCCAAGATAATCTTCCATAAGTTTTTCGTCTTGCTCAACAGCTGTCTCAACAAGCTCTTGTCTATACTTTGAAGAAAGTTCTTTTAAATCATCCGGTATATCTGTCAGTTCCCATGCGGCACCAAGATCCTCATTTTTCCAGACAATTGCTTTCATTTTAACTAGATCAACTACACCTTTCAAAGAAGCTTCAATTCCAATTGGAACTTGCATCACTAAAGGTTTAGCTCCAAGACGATCTTTAATCATACTTACACATCTGAAAAAATCTGCTCCAGTTCTATCTAATTTATTAACAAAACAAATTCTTGGCACTTTGTATTTATCTGCTTGTCTCCAAACTGTTTCAGATTGAGGTTCTACTCCAGCTACACCGTCAAATACTGCAACAGCACCATCTAAAACTTTTAAAGATCTCTCTACCTCAATAGTGAAATCTACATGTCCAGGCGTATCAATAATATTAATTCTATGATCATTCCAAAAACAAGTAGTTGCAGCAGATGTAATAGTGATACCTCTTTCTTGCTCTTGTTCCATCCAATCCATAGTAGCTGCACCATCATGTACTTCTCCTATTTTGTGGCTCTTGCCTGTGTAATAGAGTATTCTTTCAGTAGTTGTAGTTTTACCAGCATCAATATGTGCCATGATACCAATATTTCTATATTTATCTAATGTGTGTGTTCTTGACATAATTTATTACCATCTGAAATGAGCAAATGCTTTATTTGACTCAGCCATTTTATGCGTATCTTCTTTTTTCTTTATAGCTGACCCTCTATTTTGATATGCATCATATATTTCATTAAATATTTTATCTGACATTTTTTTATCTTTTCGTTTTCTAGATGCATCAACTAACCATCTTAATGCTAAAGCCTGAGATCTCTTTGACTTAACCTCAACAGGAACTTGATAGGTTGCTCCACCAACTCTTCTTGATCTAACTTCGACCGTTGGTCTTATGTTATTAATCGCATCATTAAAAACATTCAAAGGTTCATCTTTCGATTTACTTTTTATTTTATCGATTGCATCATAAATTATTTTTTCAGCAATGGTTTTTTTACCATCATACATAATTGAATTTATTAATTTTGGGATTATTGTAGATTTATATTTTGGATCTATTACAGGTAATTTTTTTGGGGCTTTTCGTTTTCTAGACATTTATTATTTACCTTTTTTTGTACCATACAAAGAACGTCTTTGTTTTCTATTTGCAACACCTTGGGTATCTAAATTTCCTCTTAATATATGATACCTTACACCTGGTAAATCTTTTACTCTTCCACCTCTTATTAGAACAACGGAGTGTTCTTGTAAGTTATGACCCTCACCTGGTATATAAGCTGTTACTTCAAAACCATTGGACAACCTTACTCGTGCAACTTTACGTAATGCTGAGTTCGGTTTTTTAGGTGTTGTTGTATAAACTTTTACACACACACCTCTTTTTAAAGGTTGTTTTTGCAAAGCTGGAACTTTGTTTCTTGTAATTTGTTTATCTCTACTTTTTCTTACTAACTGATTAATAGTTGGCATAATTAATTTTTTAAATAGTTTTATTTTTGATGAAAATAACTGACATGTTATTTGTGGCAGCGTTTAGTGATCTAGTCACTACATTCCAACCAAAAACATGGCCAAAATACATTAGAAATTGTAATTGTCAAACTAAATAAAAGCTTAAAAGTACTTTGAATTATTGGTTTATTTGTGCTTCTGAATCGTCTGTACTCTCTTGTTCGGATAAAAATTTTTGATCATCATTAATTGCTTTTTTGTTCCAAGAAGTTTTAATAGCTCCTGTTCCTGCTGGCACTAATCTACCTACTATAACATTCTCTTTTAAACCTGTAAGTTTGTCAACTTTTCCTTTTATTGCAGCATCTGTTAATACTCTTGTTGTTTCTTGGAATGAGGCTGCAGATATAAATGACTCTGTTTGTAACGAAGCTTTTGTTATTCCCATTAACACTCTTTCTCCTACCGCGGGCTTTTTACCTTCTGCCACCAATTCTTCATTCATCGTTTCAAATTTAATTCTATCAATTATTTCTCCAGGCAACAATTTACTATCGCCTGTCTCTTTAACCTCTATTTTTTTCAGCATTTGTCTTAAAATTGTTTCAATGTGTTTGTCATTAATTATAACTCCTTGAAGTCTATAAACATCTTGAACCTGATTAACAAAATACTCAGTTAATTCTTCTATTCCTAATATTCTTAAGATATCGTGAGGTAAAGGTTGACCATCTAGTAGGTATTCACCTTTTTTAATTTTTTCTCCTTGATTGAAATTAATATGCTTGCCTTTTGGAATTAAATAACTTGAGGTATCACCATTTTCTGCTTCAATTGTAACTCTTTGTTTTCCTCTAACCTCCTTGCCAAAAATAACACTTCCATCATTTTCAGCAATAATTGCACTATCTTTTGCTTTTCTTGCTTCAAACAATTCTGCAACTCTAGGTAATCCACCAGTGATATCTTTTGTTTTAGTTGTTTCCTTAGGTAATCTAGCAATTACATCACCAGCAGAAATTTTAGCACCATCTTTGACTGATAAAATTGAGTCTGGCACTAGATAGTATCTTGCCTCGTTATCATCTGCTTTTTTAATTACATTTCCTTTTGCATCTCTAAGAGTAATTCTTGGTTTCAAATCAGTGTTTTTTGATTGAGTTTTCCAATCAACAACAGCTTTTGTAGAAATACC
>CACLST010000031.1 GCA_902609675.1 uncultured Pelagibacteraceae bacterium
AATATCGAACTTTAGTATTAGTTCACTTCAACTTGATATTAGTCTTCACTTAGGTTCCCTTTTGGCAATTATTTTTTATTTTAGAAAGGATTTAGTAAATATTTTAGGAAATAAGTCTTTATTATTACTTATAATTTTAGGTTCTTTACCATTAGTTATTGTTGGTTATTTTATTTATACATCGGGGCTAATTGAAAATTTAAGAAATTTAAAAGTTATAGCATGGACAACTTTAATATTTGGTATTCTATTATTTATTGCAGATCGATCTAGTATAAAAAATAAATTTGATACCAGTTTAAATTTAAAAAATATTTTACTTATTGGTATTTTTCAAATTTTAGCTGTTATACCTGGTGTAAGCAGATCAGGTATAATAATCACAGCCTCAAGGTTTTTAAATTTTGATAGAGTAGATTCTTCAAAAATATCTTTTTACTTATCAATACCTGCATTAGCGGGAGCAAGTATACTCAGTTTAAAAGATGTGGTAAATGCAAACATTGATTTGAACACATTATTTTTATATTCAATAATATTTTCATTTATAGTTTCTTATTTAACAATAAAATATTTTTTAATTTATGTTAAAAATTTTAATTTAAATATTTTTGTTTATTACAGAACTTTTCTTGCTTTAATTCTTTTTGTAATTGCTTATAGCTAATTTTTAGAACTAGGTGAAATTTGAGAAGAAATTACTGCAATCAATATTAATAAACATCCAATCATGTTATTAGTACTTAAAAATTGATTAAGAATAATCCATCCTGCTACAGCTGCAAATACTCCCTCGAGAGAATAAATAATTGCTGCTGGTGCCTCTTCTATATTTTTTTGAGCATACATTTGTAATGTAAAGGCTATACCGCCTGATAATGCTCCTGCGTAAAGAATAGAGCTACTTTCCATTAATATTTTTGAAATATTTATTTCTTCAAAAATATAAGAAAAGATTAATGAAAGTGTTGCAACAAATAATGCTTGAAGTGCAGCATAAAACATTGGAATATCAAATTCTTCCATAAACTTACCTGCAAAAATTATGTGCAAAGCCCAAAATACTGAGCACAATATAACTAGACCATCACCTAACATAATTTCTGAGTTAGAAAAATCACTTAGAAGGTATACACCAACAACACAAAGACCAATTGCTGGCCACATACTCCAATGAACTTTTTTCGAGTATATGAAAAATAACAAAATTGGAACTATTGGTACGTAAAACACTGTAAAAAAAGCAGCATTTGCAATATTTGTATATTGGAGGGCAGCTTGTTGTAAAAAAGTACCCAAAAACAGGGATACTCCCATGAAAACTAAATATTTTATAAAAAGTTTTGATTTTGAAAGAATTTCTATTTTAATTTTCTTCCTCTCAAATAATAAGGCAAGTGGTAATATTGTAAAAAAGCCAACAATAAATCTTGCTGAATTAAAAGTTAATGGACCGATATTATCCATACCAGTGTCTTGAGCGATGAAAGCTGTTCCCCAAATAAAAGTTGTGACTAAGGCACAGACCATTGAAAGGGATTTTGTCATTATATTTAATTAGATAATTTTATTAATTAATTTATTCCGTTTAACTTACAAGAGCTGTCAAAATCCTCTTTGTTAATATAACATCCAGACATTTTTCTAACTCCATTAAACGATCCTCTACCATGAAGTATTCGCCAATTATTAAATATTAGAAGTTCTCCAGGTTTAAGTATATGTCGCCACTGATAATCTTTATTGTTAGCAATAAGATCAAATGTTTTTATTGCTTCATAAAACTTTAATGTTAAATCTTTTTCAAATCTAAATGGTGCTCGATCATAATTATTAAAACTAACTTGAACTATTTCATCATTTTCATTTAATTTAAATATTGGTCTTTCAGCCTCAAGATAAACACCATCACCGATATAATTTCCCTTTACATTTATTTTTGTCATTAATTCATACATTGGCTGGTTTTCTTTTTTTATTGTTTCAGCTATTTTTAATCCATCAACCATAATCGATTCACCACCTCTAGCGTTATATTCACAACATAGTAATAATTGTAATCCTGGAGCGTCATTACTATATGTTGAATCTGTATGAGGTCTTAGTTCTTCTTGAGTGTATGCGCTATCAGCTTTATTTTCATCTGACTCAAAACTCCATAGTCCTCCAAATATAGAGTTTCTTACGTAACCAATTCTATTTGCGATTGTTTCAACAGACTTTAAATTGGTTTCACAGTTTTTAATTACTGAAAATCCATAGTCATGAATATTTTTCAAAAAATTTCTAAATCCCTCATTTGATAAAATTGAATTATAATCTAAAAAAATTTCTTCTTTTATTTCATTAGCTTTCCAGATTTTTAAATTAGATTTTACTTCTTTTTTCTTTTTTATTTTATTATTAGTTAGAAATTCAGATGAATATTTAACTGGTTTTTCTAAATCAGGCCATGAGACACTCAAATATTTTCCATTTTCAATTATTTCTGCCTTTTTAACTTTTAAATTTATATCTAATGCTGCTGTATATGTTTTCCTTTGGCTAGACCTTTTATCCCAATTTTGCTCATCTTTTGCATGATCTCTTAGCCAAATATTAGGAAAAATTTCAGAATTTTCTCCGCTAAAGTGGACGTGTACATCATCTGCTAATATTTCAATTTTAGTAATCATTTACTCAAATTATAGGCAAAATTAGAGCCAAGATTATCTTTTAATTCGTTATTAAAATTAGCGGCCTCAGCTCCATCTATAATTCTGTGATCATATGAGAGGGATAGTGGAAGCATGGTTCTTGGAACAAATTTACCATCAATAAATACCTGTTTTTTATAACTTCTACCAACACCAAGTATAGCAACTTCTGGAAAGTTAATTATTGGTGTAAAAAACGAACCACCTATACCACCTAAGCTTGTAATAGTCATTGACCCACCAAAGAATTCTTTTTTATCAATTTTTAAGTTTCTACAATCATCACTTACTTTTTTTAATTCTCTACTTAACTCATTGATGTCTTTTTGATTAGCATCTCTAATTTTAGGAACCATAAGTCCATGTTGAGTATCAACTGCGATACCAACATGAAAATACTTTTTAAAAGTAATCTTTCCATTTTCAATATCATCAATTGATGAATTAAATGATGGAAATTTTTTTAGTGAAAGTACCAATGCTTTTATAATAAATGCAAGAGGAGTAATTTTTATTCTTTCTCCTGTATAATTATCTTTTATCGAGCTTCTAAATTCCTCCATTTCTGTAATATCAGCCTCATCATGGTTGGTTACATGTGGAATGTTTGTCCACGAATTTACGAGATGTGGAGCTGCTATTTTTTTTACCCTAGGAATATCTTTAATTTCAACTTCCCCAAAATCTGAATGTTGATATTCGCTTTTATTAATTTTTTCTTTTTGTCTTTCACTATTATTCTGAGGATGATTGATTCTTGATGAGACAAAGTCTTTTAAATCTTTTTCAACAACCCTACCTAATCTCTCTGTTCCCTTAACATTATTTATATCTACTCCAAGTTCTCTTGCAAATTTTCTAACTTTTGGACTTGCAGATATTTTATTTGATTGATCAGACATTTACATTTTTGTTGGCATGGGTTTGTTTTTGTCAATTTTATACTTTTTGAATGCATCTTCAGCATACTTTGATGCAACAAGCTGTTCATTTGCTAAGACGCTAAGGCTATAAGCAACTATGTGTTCTTTATCTACTTCAAAAAAATTTCTTAAATTTTTTCTTGTATCACTTCTTCCATATCCATCCGTACCTAATGAATAAAAGCTCTTTTTTGTAAAAGGTCGTATTTGATCAGCATTTATTCTCATATAGTCAGTGGCTGTAAGGATAGGACCTTGTTGTTTTCCTAAACATTCCTCTACATATGATTTTTTATTTGTTTCTGCAGGATTTAGAAGGTTAAATCTTTCAACTTCCATTCCATTTTTTCTTAACTCATTAAAACTAGTAACACTCCAAACTTCACTATCGACCTGATATTCTTTTTTAAGAATTTCTGATGCTGCCATCATTTCTCTTAGTATTGTTCCAGAGCCTAATAATTGAATTTTTGCTTCTTTAGAACCTGATGTTTCTTTAATTTTATACATTCCCTTGAGAATTCCATCCTCACAATCATCTGGCATTGCAGGGTGAGAGTAATTTTCGTTCATTGTTGTAATATAATAAAAAATATTTTCATTTTTTTCATGCATCCTTCTTAAACCTTCTCTAAAAATCACAGCTAATTCATAATGGAATGTTGGATCATAAGAAATGCAGTTTGGAATTGTTGATGCTAACAAATGACTATGACCATCTTGATGTTGAAGACCTTCTCCTGCAAGTGTTGTTCTTCCTGCAGTCGCACCAATTAAAAAGCCTCTCGCTTGACTATCTCCTGCAGCCCAAGCAAAATCTCCAATTCTTTGAAAGCCAAACATAGAATAGAAAAGATAAATTGGTATCATTTCAATATCATGATTTGTATATGCTGTTCCAGCTGCTATCCAAGAAGACATTGAACCAGCTTCTGTAATACCTTCTTCTAATACCTGGCCACTTTTTTCTTCTCTATAAGATGAAAGTTGTGCAGAGTCCTCTGGCTCATATTTTTGACCTTCATGAGCATAAATACCTATTTTTTGAAAGAAACCTTCCATTCCAAATGTTCTAGCTTCATCGGGAATAATTGGAACCAATTTTGGTGCAACATTTTTATCTCTTAAAAGATTAGTTAACATTCTTACTAATGCCATTGTTGTAGACATTTCTTTTTCGCCAGTAGAC
>CACLST010000032.1 GCA_902609675.1 uncultured Pelagibacteraceae bacterium
CCTACACCTGAACCTGCTGATATATGGCAATTTTTTCCAATTTGGCTACAGCTTCCTGCTCTTGCAAATGTATCAATCATTGTTCCTTCATCTATGTATGCCCCAATGTTAACATAGCATGGCATTAAAACTGCATTCTTTCCAACAAAACTTCCTTTTCTTACTGGAGAGTTAGGTACCATTCTAAAACCCGCTTTCTCATGATCTTCTTTTGTCCATCCTGCAGTCTTACCCTTTAGTAGATGAGCTTTATCATACCAACTACTATATGGACCGTTCAAATTCTCCATTGGATATAATCTAAAACTTAACATGATTGCCTTTTTCAAATGTTGATGAGTTATCCATTCACCATTAATTTTTTCAGCAACTCGTGACTTTCCGCTATCTAAATCATCAATAACTTGATTTATTGTATCTTTTAAAGACTGATCTGAAGAAGGATTTATTTGATCTCTTTTTTCCCAAGCTTCATTTATTAAGTTTTCTATACTCATAATTTATGAGTTTTTTAATATCCTTATTTCTTTTAAAAATAAAGAGAGATTTTCTATTTTATAGTCAATATAGTCTTTATCAGATTCTTTTTTACCCCAATATTCATTATTGATTAGCCAAACTGTCGTAGCTCCTCTTTCTTTTCCAATTGACAAGTTTTTTGCAATATCTTCAATATAAATTGTTTCTTTTGGGTCAATATCAAATTTTTTTACCATCAGATCGAATGCTTTCGCTGCAGGTTTTGGGCTATATTCCGCATCAACTATATCAAATACATCCTCGAATAGATCATCAATACCCAAATGTGTAATTATATTATTAACATGCTCACTAGAACCATTGGTAAAAACAAACTTTCTTAAATCCAACTTCTCTATTTCACCTCTCAAAACAATGTCTTTTTCCATAAAAGATAGGTCAATGTCATGAACAAAATTTAAAAACTCTTTAGGAGGAATATCGTGATGTATCATTAATCCATTTAGACTTGTATTATATTTATGAAAGTAGTTAGTTTGTAACTTTTTAGCTTCGACTAAGTTAATTTTTAATTTTTCAGAAATGTATTGTGTCATTCTTTTGCTTACTTGACCAAATACAGATTCTAAATCCTGATAGAGAACTCCATCACAATCGAATAATATATTTTTTATATTTTTCATTTTCTTATTAATGTACCAGCACCTTTGTCTGAGAATAATTCAAAAAGAATTGAATGTTTTTTTCTTCCATCAATAATTCCAACACCTGTAACTCCATTCATTACTGCATCTAAGCAAGTGTTGATTTTAGGAATCATGCCCTCTGTTATAATTTCATTATTTATCATCTCTAAGATTTCTGAGGATGTAATTTCCGTAATGAGTTTTTTTTCTTTATCTAGTACACCTTCAACATTTGTCATTAATAATAATCTTCTACATTTCAAAGATTTAGCTATAGCACCAGCTGCTGTATCTCCGTTAATATTAAATGTTTGATTATTTTTACCTAATCCTAAAGGTGATATAATTGGAACTGAATTTACCTTAATTATATCTTTTATAATATTTGTATTGATTTTACTTGGTTTTCCAACGAATCCAAGTTCTTCTGTTTCTGGAATAACTTCAATAACATTATTTTTTTTTGTGTTTATCGAGACTGCATTTGATCCTTTTTCAATTAAAGAATTAACAATGTCCTCGTTAAAATCAATAAGGACATCTTCAACTATATTTATAATTTTTTCATCTGTAACCCTTAAACCTCTAATAAATTTTGATTGAATATTTGATTTTTCTAATTCTCTTTTAATTCTAGGACCACCTCCGTGAACTATTATTATTGATAATCCTAACTTATTTAGAATACTTATATCTGAAATAAAATTGTTAAAAATATTTCTATCAATAAAAACGTTTCCTCCATATTTAATAACTATTAATTCATTCTTATATTTATCTATATATTTTTTAACCTCTTCGATGGAAGGACCATCTTTTGGTACTATTTTTTCTATTTCCATTTCTATTAAACAGTTTTGACAGTCGTTCTTTTGATTATTATGTACTGTTGTGCCATTGTTAAAATGTTATTTATAGTCCAGTAAATAACTAGTCCTGCCGGAAAAGGAGCTAGTATTACAGTCAAAAATAATGGAAAGAACATGAATATTTTTGCTTGAACAGGATCAGGAGGCGTTGGATTTAATTTCTGCTGCATCCACATTGAAACGCCCATTAAGCATGGCCATACACCTATCAGTAAAAAAGAAGGAGGATCCCATGGAATTAGTCCAAATAAATTAAATATGGATGTAGGATCTCTTTCACTTAAATCCTTTATCCAACCAAAAAATGGTTGATGTCTCATCTCAATTGTTACAAACAAAACTTTATAAATTGCAAAGAAAAAAGGTATCTGTATAAAAATTGGAAGACACCCACTTATTGGATTAACTTTTTCTCTTTTGTATAATGCCATCATCTCTTGTTGGAGTTTCATTTTATCTTCTTTATGCAATTCTTTCAGTCTTGTCATTTCTGGCTGAAGAACTTTCATTTTAGCCATGGACCTAAATGAGTAATTTGCAAGTGGAAAAAATGCTAATCTTATACAAGCAGTTATCATTATAATTGCTATTCCAAAATTGCCAGCTAGATTAAAGAAGTATTGAATTGCAAAGAATAAGGGTTTCACAATGAAGTAAAACCATCCCCAATCTATTGCTAAATCAAACTTACTAATATTTTCACTCTCAGCATATCCATCAATAACGTTTACTTCTTTTGCTGCAATAATTACCCTAATTGAGTTACTTTTTGTCTCGTTTGCACCAACTTCTGTTGCATTAGTCTCAATAAAATTTGCTCTGAACTTATTTTTGTAATCAAAATCAGATCTAAAACTTTTATCTTTTTCGGGTATAAGACTAGTAAGCCAATACTTATCAGTTATACCTAGCCATCCAGATTGTGCATTCTTGGAATATTTTTTTTCTTCAATATCATCATAATCTTCCTCAACTAATTGATCATCAAAAACTCCAATTAAACCCTCATGCAAAATATAAAAATTAGTTACATCAGGGGCTACATTTCTAATAATTTGTCCATATGGATAAAAATTATAAGTTTTATCTGAATTATTAATTATCGTTTGTTTGATGTTAAAAAGATATTGTTTATCTAAGCTTATTTCTTTTAAGAATTTAATATTTTGACTGTTAGTCCAACTTAATTTTACTGGGGAATTAGGTGTAATTTTGTTATTGCCTTCAATGCTCCAAAGAGATTTTGAATTTGGTAAGTCAATATTTTTATTAGTTGTTGCCCAACCAGTTTCCACATAATATCCATTATTCGACTGTTTAGGATTTAATAAGATTACATTATCATCTCCATTTAAAGTATTTGTATAATTTTTAAAAGTTAAGTCGTCTATTGAAGATCCAATTAATGAAATTGAGCCTCTAATTTTGTCATTTTCAAAAAGAACTCTTTCATTTTCTTTTAAAGCATCATTTCTAGATATTTTAATTGTTTCTTCGTCTTGAACTAATGATGGTGCATCCGTTGAAGAATTTTCACTGGTAATATTCTTGTCATTTGAAATACCTTTTTGGTCTACTACTGCTGGAGCAAAAAATAAACTATAAAGTATTATTACTGCTGCACTCAGAGATATTGCGGCAATTACATTTTTTGTATCCATAAATTACTTTTTCTTTTTAACTGGATCAAATCCCTCTCCACCACCCAGAATTTTTATCGGATGACAACTAAGTATTCTTTTAAATCCATTAATACTTCCTTTTAAAATTCCATTTTCTTTTATGTTTTCAATAAAATAATCAGAACATGTTGGAAGATATCTGCAATTATTACCTAGATACGGAGATATAAGTATTTGATAAAACCTTATAATCTTGATCATTAAAAATTTAATAAAATTGGTCATTTAATTTTTTTGTCATTTAATTTTTTTAAAGTCTTCTAATGTTGCGTTTTTTATTGTTTCATAAGAATCTTTGCTTACAGATATCCTTGCAATCAATAAGTAACAGTAATTAAGATTAATGTTAATTGATTTTACAGCTTCTTTCATAATATTTCTTAGTCTTCTTTTAATTCTGTTTCTTATTACTGCATTTCCAATTTTTTTTTTGGCTACAAAACTAATATTTAATTTATTATTATTTTTATCTGAAAGTTTTTTAAAGAAAATTGTTAAATATTTGTTAGAAATTTTTTTTCCGCTCAGAATAGACTTAAAATCCTCATTTTTAGAAAGACTAACAATCTTGTTTTTCATTAAGCGTTTGTTAATTTTTTTCTTCCTTTGGCTCTTCTTCTTTTTAATACTTTTCTTCCACCCTTTGTCTTTTTTTTAGCTCTAAAGCCAACAGCCTTTTTTCTTTTTCTATTACTTGGTTGATATGTACGTTTCATTGTTGTTAAATTAATGTTAAATTCCGGTAGTTATACAAATATATATATATAAGTACAGCGATTTTTAATAAGTTAAAAATCAATGAATAGAGAAAAAAAAATTAAATTATTTTTAGGCTCTGCCTACATTTTGATAGTATTTGTTTTTTTATTGATTTTTTTTAACAACTTTTCCTTTCAGGATTTTTCAAGTTATGAATTAATTAGACA
>CACLST010000033.1 GCA_902609675.1 uncultured Pelagibacteraceae bacterium
TACCGTTTGGAAGTTTTTCCTCAAATGTGTTAACTCTTATTTTTGATTTACCACAATAATTAGTGATATTTTTTGATTTAATTGTTTTTAAAATTTGATTGCCATTTAGGTAAAGATCACCATTAATAAACTGAATTGTATCACCTGGCAAACCAATAACACGCTTTATATAATCTGTTCTATTATCGGCCGGTGTTTTAAAAACAGCTACATCGCCTCTTTCAGGATTATCAGTGAAAATACGATTGTCAAAAATAGGTGGACTAAATGGAAAGGAATGTTTGCTATAACCATATGTGAATTTAGTGACAAATAGTCTATCTCCAACTAATAAATTTGGTTCCATTGATGATGAAGGAATATAAAAAGGTTGCAATAAAATAGATCTAATTAAAACTGCGATCATAAGTGCATAAATTATAGTTTTAAGATTTTCAATTATTACTTTTTTCATATTTTTTATGTATAACAACAAACGCTATTGAATAATCTTTTTCATCAGAAACTTGATATGCAAATACTGGAATTTTGAAATTGTCTTTTACTCTTTTTATTATATCAAGATAGGGCATACCAGGTTTAACCATGACCATATCAGCACCTTCTTTTATGTCTAATGAAACTTCTCTTAAAGATTCATCTGAATTTCTAAAATCCATTTGGTATGTTTTTTTATCACTTTTTAATAATTTTTTTGATCCAACGGCGTCTCTAAATGGTCCATAAAAGCTAGATGAAAATTTAACTGCATATGACAATATTTGTACGTCTTTTAAATTATTTTTATCTAAAGCTGATCGAATTTTACCAATTCTGCCATCCATCATATCTGAAGGCGCGATCACATCACATCCCATTTTTGCTTGAAGTACTGCTTGCTTAGCAAGTATTTCTAAAGTTTTATCATTTAGAATATTGCTTTTCTGTAATAATCCATCATGGCCATGAGAAGTATATGGATCTAGAGCCACATCACACATAATACCAATTTTATTCTTAAATTTCTTTTTAATGAACTTTATTCCTCTGCAAACTAAATTGTCTGGATTTAAAGCTTCAGAACCTTTTTCATCTTTTTTTGCCCTACTTGTGTATGGAAATAAGGCAACCATTGGTATTCCTTTTTTTATTGCTTTACCTACAACTGTATTTAGTTTGTCTACACTGTACCTAAATACATTTGGCATAGATTTTATTGATTCTTTTTTATTTTTTCCTTCAATCAAGAAAATTGGTAGGATAAAATCACTATAGGATAAAGAACTCTCTTGAACTAATTTTCTAGACCAAGCATATTTTCTTGATCTTCTAAGCCTTAAATTTGGGTATTTACCTGTAATCATATTGTATTTTATTATGCGACAAAATCTATTATACAAATATATATATAAATGAGTAGAAAACAATCTTCATGATAGACAATAAAAATAAAATCGTTAACTTAAACTTACATGATCAAACTGATAGAGTTTTAGACTTTAGCGATTTTCAAAAACAAACTATACAATTTGATATTGATAAGCTTCAAGGTGCATATAACCAAATCATACAAATTAAAAAATTCGATGATGGAGGTGGTGTAACTAATTTTGGTGCAATTTCATTAACACAAATACCAGGAGACCCAGACTCAATAAAAGGTAGTAAAGCTAGAGGTGTTTATTGGACTAAACCTGATAAATCTGGGAAAGAGGTTTCCAGAGATGTGGATATAGATGAGTCTAAGTACAGTGAATTCATAAGAGATTACGAAAATACTTATTTTAAAGAAGTTTATGATGTTCTGTCATCTAAATATAAATTAGGCAGAGTAAGAATTTTATTAAAAGAACCGAGATCAACATTGAGCTGGCATAGAGATCCAGAACCTAGATTGCATATACCAATTATAACAAATCCAGGATGCTTGATGGTTATTGATAATGTAGCTAAGCATATGCCTGCTGATGGATCTGTTTGGGTTACTAACAATACAAAATATCATAATGCATTTAATGGTGGAGAAGAAAATAGAATACACCTAGTTGCATGTGTTTTAGATTATAAATTTAATTAATTTGAAAAAAATTTATATCGCATCTGATCACGCTGGATTTAATTTAAAAGAGAGTATTAAAAAAAAATTTTCTTCAAAATTTGAAGTTTTAGATTTAGGTCCAGAGCATTCAAAAAAATCAGTAAACTATCCAGATTATGCCCATAAATTATCAAAAAAGATAAAAAAAGAGAATATTGGTATTTTAGTATGTGGTTCGGGTATGGGTATGGCAATGACAGCTAATAAACATAAAAATATAAGAGCGGCACTATGTTATTCGGTAAAAAACGCTAAATTATCTAGATTGCATAATGATGCAAATGTTATTACATTAGGAGAAAGGTTGATTAGTAAAAATTTAGCCTTTAAATGTATAAATGCATTCTTAAATACTAAGTTTGAGGGTGGAAGACACTTAAAAAGAGTTAAAAAAATATAAAAATTATGTCAAGTGAAACAAAATATTTAAATAGTGAGTACAAAGACTTTTTTGAAAAAAGTTTATTAGATAGTGATCCTGAAATTTATAAAGCCATTAATGATGAGTTGGTTCGTCAACAAAATCATATTGAATTAATTGCATCTGAAAATATTGTATCTCAAGCAGTCCTTGAAGCTCAAGGTTCAGTATTAACAAATAAGTATGCCGAAGGCTATCCAGGCAAAAGATACTATAATGGTTGTGAACATGTGGATGTAGCTGAGCAATTAGCTATAGATAGACTTAAAGAATTATTTAATTGTAAATTTGCCAACGCTCAACCTCATTCAGGAGCGCAGGCAAACGGAGCTGTGTTTTTAGCTTTGTTAAAACCCGGTGATACTTTTATGGGAATGAGCTTGAATTCAGGAGGGCATATTACTCATGGTTTAAAAATTTCTATGTCAGGAAAATGGTTTAATGCAATTGGATATGAAGTTGATAAAGAGTCTGAACTTATTGATTATGATAATGTTGAAAAACTTGCACTAGAACACAAACCTAGACTTATAATTGCTGGCGGTAGTGCTTATTCAAGGGTGATTGACTTTAAAAGATTTAGAGAAATAGCTGATAAAGTTGGAGCATATCTAATGGTTGATATGGCTCATTTTTCTGGTTTAGTTGCTGGTAAGGGATATCCAAACCCATGCGACTATGCTCATGTAGTCACATCTACTACTCATAAAGTTTTTAGAAGTGCGAGGGGTGGAATCATATTAACTAATCATGAAGACTTATCTAAAAAATTTAATACAGCAGTTTTTCCTGGATATCAAGGAGGACCACTTATGCATATTATAGCTGCAAAAGCTGTTGGATTTAAAGAAGCATTAAAACCTGAATTCAAAGATTATATAAAAACTGTTTTAGCAAACGCAAAAATTTTAGCTGAGACTTTAAAAAATAATGGTTTTAAAATTTATTCAGGTGGAACGGATACACATCTGATGTTAGTTGACTTAAGACCTTTTAATGTAAAAGGCAACGTCGCTGCAGAAAGCCTTTCTAGAGCTAATATTACATGTAATAAAAATGGTATTCCGTTTGACAGTGAAAGCCCAATGATAACTTCTGGAATAAGACTTGGATCGCAAGCAGCCACAACAAGAGGATTTGGATTAAAAGAATTTCAAATAGTAGGTGATTTAATAACAAAAACTATAAAAGGGTTAGCTGAAAACCCTGATGATAACTCTAAAACTGAAGATGAAGTAAGAAAAGAAGTTGTAAGCCTTTGTTCTAATTTCCCTATCTATAAACATTTAGGCTAAATTAATTTATGATTTGTCCATGTAGCAAAAAAGGTGACACTTCAGTTGTTGATTCAAGACCTACAGAAGATGGAACGGCAATTAGAAGAAGAAGACTTTGTAGCTGTGGTGAAAGATTCACAACATTTGAAAGGGTTCAATTTAGAGAACTTACAGTAGTTAAAAAAAACGGAAGAAAATCATCTTTTGATAGAGAAAAACTTTCAAAATCAATTTATGTCGCTTTAAAGAAAAGACCTATTGATACTGAGACAGCAGAAAAATTCATCTCAAAAATTAGTAGATCATTAGAAGAATTAGGTCAGAGCGAAATTTCATCTAATACTATTGGAACAATGGTTATGGAAGGTTTAAAAGAGCTAGATCCAGTAGCATATGTCCGATTTGCATCAGTCTATAGAAACTTCAGAGAAGAAAAAGACTTTGTTCAATTTGTGGATAGAATTGATGTCTTTAAAAAAAGATAATTATAAATCATCAGATAAAAAAATTATGAACTTTGCTATAAACTTAGCAGAGAATAACAAATATTTAACTGGCACAAACCCATCAGTTGGATGTGTAATTGTAAAAAATAATAAAATCCTATCTTTTGCAACTACTAATAATGGTGGTCGACCACATGCAGAGAGCATAGCTTTAAATAAAAATAGATACAATAAGGGAACATCGCTTTATTCGACACTTGAGCCTTGTTCTCATCATGGGGTAACACCCCCTTGCACAAATGCAATAATAAAAAATAAAGTTTGATTATTAGATCTATCAATTAAACATGCATATCCTAATAAAATTGCG
>CACLST010000034.1 GCA_902609675.1 uncultured Pelagibacteraceae bacterium
TGCCTCCAAAAAAAGTATTGAGATAAGTTTTAAAAAAAGTAAGTTGTGAGAAAAATATTCCTCGGTAGCTCAGTTGGTAGAGCAGTTGACTGTTAATCAATTGGTCGCAGGTTCGAGTCCTGCCCGAGGAGCCAAATCAATTAAACAGCTTTAGAAGTATTTATTTGTGCTATTTGTAAATTTTTTCCGAATTTAATTTTTTGATCCTGCGTTAACTCTGAATAAACTTTAACTAAGAAGTTATAGTTTACATTCATGTGTCCCTCTTTTGATTTATCAAGATTTACTAAATATTCTGAAAAATCCTCAAAGAAATAGTTTATTGGGACTTTTAAATAATTAGAAAGTTGTAATAATCTAATTGAACTTACACCGTTAGTTCCTTTTTCATACTTTTGAATTTGTTGAAATGTTACGTTTATCGCTTTTGCTACTTTAGTCTGAGTTAAACCTAGCGCTAATCTTCTTAACTTGAGCTTATTGCCAAGATGTTTATTAAAATTATCTTCCATTCAAGACCCCTCTTTAAATAAAATATTAATGAGAGTTAATCTAAATAGAAAACTTAATGCAAGTAAAATAATTTTTAAAATAAATGGTTTTTTTAACTTATTTCAAACCTGTCAAGTAACTTTTTATAAAGTCTTTAGAATTATTTTAAAGAATTTGGCTTAAAAAAAGCTTAGTTCTGTCACTCTTTGGGTTAGCAAAGAATTCTTTAGTTTCTGCCTTCTCAATTATCATACCTTCGTCCATAAAAATGACTTCATCAGCAACTTCTTTGGCAAATCCCATCTCATGTGTCACAACAATCATGGTCATTCCACCTTTTGCGAGACTAACCATTGCATCAAGTACTTCTTTAATCATTTCAGGATCTAATGCAGACGTTGGTTCATCAAACAACATAATTTTTGGCTGCATACACAGTGCTCTTGCTATCGCACAACGTTGTTGTTGACCTCCAGATAGTTGTCCAGGAAATTTGTTTGCTTGATCATCTATTTGAACTTTTTTAAGTTGGTCTAAGGCTAGCTCTTGAGCTTCTTTTTTAGGCATTTTTTTTACCCAAATCGGTGCAAGTGTGCAATTATCTAATATTGAAAGATGTGGAAATAAATTAAATTGTTGAAAAACCATTCCAACTTCAGCTCTTATTTTTTCAATATCCTTTGTTTTTTCCGACAGTTCATTTCCATCAACAATTATATCTCCCTCTTGGTGCTCTTCTAATCTATTAATACATCTAATCAGTGTAGATTTACCCGATCCAGAAGGACCACAAACAACAATTTTTTTATTTGCTTCAACCTCAAGATTTATGTTTTTTAAAACTTGAAAATCACCGAACCATTTATTCATATTTTGAATTTTTATTATTGGATCAGACATTTATTATCTCTCAGTTTTATATTTCGCCTCTAAGTTATAACTATATTTACTCATTGCATAGCATATAATCCAGAATATTATTGATGCAAAAATATATCCTTCCATAGCAAAGCCTAACCATTTTGGATTTGTTTTTGCTAACGCAAGCATTCCTGCTAATTCAGCTAAACCAACTACAAAGATTAAAGGTGTATCTTTAACTAATGCTAAAAATGTATTTGCTATTCCAGGTATTACTAATTTCAGTGCTTGTGGTAAGATTACAAAAATATGCATTTTCCAATAACCCATTCCTAAAGATTTAGCAGCATCATATTGACCTCTAGGTAATGATTGTAAACCTCCTCTTATTACTTCTGCGCAATATGCAGCTTCGAACAATGTAATTGCAATAATTACTCTTACTAATTTATCCATAAAAAAATCCTCAGGAAGAAACATTGGAAACATTACAGATGACATAAATAGTACTGTTATCAATGGAACACCTCTCCAAAATTCAATATAACAAATTGATATATATTTTATTACTGGAAGATTAGATCTTCTTCCTAATGCAAAAACCATTCCTAGAGGAAAACAGAAAATTAGACAGAAAAAAGAAACTATAAAAGTAAGTGACAATCCTCCCCATGCTCCTGTTTCTACCCATTGTAACCCAAATGATCCACCAGAAATTAAATAGTAAATAACTAAATATGCAATCACTGGATAAATAATTACATAGTATAAAGCTAGATATTTTTTCAAATTTTCCTTCATGAAATATCCAACAAAACCTAGTGCTATAACTAATATGAATGCAGTATTAATCCTCCAATGAAATTCGTTTGGATACATTCCATACATAAATCGTCTGAACCAAACTTTAATGTATGTCCAACAAGCACCTGTGCCTGTGCAAGCATCTTTTGAATCACCTGAAATAGTGGCATCAAAAATCATCCAACTTAAAGACTGGGGAAGAGCTTTAATAATTGAAAATAATATTAATAGAGTTAATAGAGCATTAAAATTATTTGTATTAATATTTTTATTTAATAAATCTAATGTTTTATTTCCTGAATAATCAATTCTCATCATATTTAACCCGATTAATCCTATGATTAATGGAAACAAAGTAGTTAAGGAACCAGGTAGAAAAGATGTTAAATTTATTTTTAAAAAAGCATTTGATATGACATCAATTAAACTTACTAAAACTAAGAAAGATCCAATAATAGAGTAATTTTTAATATTATCTCTGTTGGGTTTTAAAAAATTTAATGTTTGCATTGTTTACTTTTCTTTAATTTCAATTTTTTTGTTATACCAATTCATTATTGCTGCAATAGTTAGACTAATAGTTAGATAGGTTAGCATTGTTATTGAAACAATTTCTATTGCCTTACCTGTCTGCATCAAAGCAGTCCCTGCAAAAACAAGTACTAAATCAGGGTATGCAATAGCAGCTGCCAAAGATGAATTTTTGGTTAAATTTAAATATTGGTTTGTTGTTGGTGGAATTATAATTCTTAAAGCTTGAGGCATAATAACTAATTTTAAAACCTGATTAGGCGTCAAACCAACTGATGCTGCAGCTTCTTTTTGGCCTTTGCTAACTCCCTCAATTCCAGCTCTAACGCACTCTGCTACAAAAGTAGAAGTATATAAAGATAATGCTAGAACTAATGCTATTAATTCAGGTGGTAAACTTATCCCACCTTCATATATATAAGAAATTTTTGATAATTTTTTAAGCTCAGGTAATTCAAATCCTAAAGATACTCCACCAAATAAGAATGATAAAAGAGGCAAAACAATTAATAGAGCTAATGAATAAAGTAGCACTGGAATTTGTTTACCTTGTGTGTCTCTTAATTTATTTGCATAATTCCTTAATACAATGATTGAAATTATTGCAGCCAAACTACAATATAGAAATACATTCAAATTTTCCCATACCATTGCTGGTATGTAATAACCTTTTACAGTCATATAAGTTACTCCAAACCATGCACTAGCTTTCTCTGGCATAGGTAAAGCTCTAAGAGCTGCGTAATACCAAAAGAAGATTTGTAGCAGTAAAGGAATATTTCTAAAAAACTCGACATACCATGCGGCTGAGTTTTTTATTAGATAATTAGATGATAATCTTGCTACACCGATTATAACACCCAGTATTGTGCAAATAATTATACTTATAAAAGAAACTAACAAAGTGTTTAGAAGTCCAACTAGAAAAGCACGAGCATAAGAATCTGATCCACTGTATTCAATTAAAGAAAATTGAACATCAAATGAAGATTCTTGCGATAAAAATCCAAAACCAAAATCAATACCTCTATTATCCATATTGGTTTGGGCATTCATGGTTAAGAACCCAAAAATAAGAACAACAAATAATATAGCTAAAATCTGAGGTATAAATTTTTTTATAATGTTGTTCATCAGAA
>CACLST010000035.1 GCA_902609675.1 uncultured Pelagibacteraceae bacterium
TTTTCCTGGTTATTTGAGTAAAGGCCTTTTTGGAAAGTCAAAAGGAAAAGAATGGGATTTAGAAACAGTAAACATAAGAGATTATGCTTTAGATAAACATAAAACTGTTGACGACACTCCTTATGGTGGAGGGAATGGAATGATTATGAAAGCAGATGTTTTGGCAAATTCATTAGATGCAAATATCAAGGCTAAAGAAAAGACCCTTTATTTAAGTCCAAGAGGAAAAGTTTTTAATTCTAAACTTGCAAGAGAGTTTTCGAGTGAAAAAACAATCAATTTAATTTGTGGACACTTCGAAGGAGTAGATGAGAGAATACTAGAAAGTAGAGATATTGAAGAGATTAGCATTGGTGACTTTATATTGTCAGGGGGTGAGGTTGCTGCATTTGTTGTAACAGACTCTATTTTAAGATTTATTCCAGGAATTCTAGGTAATATTAATTCCTCAAGAGATGAGAGTTTTGAGAATGGCCTTCTTGAATATCCACAATTCACAAAACCTCAAGTTTGGGAGGAAAAAAAGGTCCCAAATGTGCTAATTTCAGGTGATCATGCCAAAATTAAAGACTGGCGTTTATCCCAATCTGAGGCTATAACACGCGACCGAAGACCAGACTTGTGGCAAAAATATAAGAAAAATTAAAATGAAAAATATTGAAGAAATAAACAGATCAAATTTAAACAAGATTATTTCTGAGAGAAAACATCCTGATTTTTTCCCTGGAGACATCGTTAAAGTTGGGGTTAGAATAACAGAGGGTAAAAGAGACAGAATTCAATATTTTGAGGGTGTATGTATCGCAAAAAAGAGTAGAGACATCAATTCATCTTTTACTGTTAGAAAAATTTCTTTTGGTGAGGGAGTAGAAAGAACTTTTGCATTATATAGCCCAATTGTAGATACTATAAAAGTTGTAAGATCAGGAAAAGTAAGAAGAGCAAAATTATACTATCTAAGAGATAGAACTGGTAAATCTGCTAGAATAGCTGAAAAAATTAAGAAGACAATTGGTATTGATTTAGAAACTAAAATTAATGAGGTTACTGAGGAAAACGTAATGCCATCAACTGATCCTCAAAAAGAAGCTCCTAAAGAAGAAGTTAAAGCAGAAGCTCCTAAAGAAGAAGTTAAAGCAGAGTCTGTAAAAACAGATGAACCGAAAGAAAATCAAGAACAGAAAAAATAATTTTTTTCTAAATGCCTTTTACAACTTACGATAAAATTTGGAACGATCATTTAGTTGATGAACAACCTGATGGTACATCACTTTTGTTTGTAGATAGACATTTAATTCATGAAGTTACAAGCCCTCAAGCATTTGAAGGCTTAAGAAATTCAAACAGAAAAGTAAGACACCCTAAGCTAACTCTTGCTGTTGCAGATCATAATGTTCCAACAACTGACAGGTCAAAAGGTATCGCAGATGAAGACTCGAGAATTCAAGTTGAAACTTTGAACAAAAACTGTAAGGAATTTGGAGTAGAGATTTTTGGAATGGATGATAAAAGACAAGGCATTGTCCATATCATAGGACCAGAACAAGGTTTTACACAGCCTGGAAATATTATTGTTTGTGGTGATAGTCATACTGCAACTCATGGAGCATTTGGAGCTTTAGCTTTTGGTATTGGAACTTCAGAAGTAGAACACGTTTTAGCAACACAAACTTTAGTTCAAAAAAAATCAAAAAACTTTAGAATTAGCGTAAATGGTTCATTACCTATTGGCGTAACATCAAAGGATGTCATCCTGCAGATAATTGGAAAAATAGGAACGGCTGGTGGTACTGGTTATGTGATTGAGTATGCCGGTAACCTTATATCTAATCTAAGTGTTGAACAAAGAATGACGATTTGCAACATGACGATTGAAGGTGGGGCAAGAGCAGGACTAATTCAACCAGATGAAAAGATATTTCAATATTTAAAAGGTAAACCAATGTCACCAAAAGGTGAAAACTGGGAAAAGGCTTTGGAATATTGGCATACATTGAAATCTGATAAGGACGCAAACTTTGATAAAGAATTAACGTTAGATGGATCTCAAATTAAACCAATGGTAACTTGGGGAACATCTCCCCAGGATGTTGTTGAAATAGACGGTAAAGTTCCCAATCCTGAAAGTGAAACTGACCCAGATAGAAAAAATTCAATTAACAGATCATTAAATTATATGGGATTAAAACCAAATACGAATATTAAAGATATTAAGATTGATAAAGTTTTTATAGGAAGCTGCACTAACGGGAGAATAGAAGATATAAGAGAGGCAGCTAAAATATTAAAAGATAAAAAAGTTGCATCACATGTACATGCAATGATTGTTCCAGGTTCTGGTTTAGTTAAAGAACAAGCAGAGCAAGAGGGTCTAGATAAAATATTTTTAGAATCAGGCTTTGAATGGAGAGAGCCAGGCTGTTCAATGTGTCTAGCAATGAATGCGGATAAGCTTAAACCTGAAGAAAGATGTGCATCTACCTCTAATAGAAATTTTGAGGGTAGACAGGGAAGAGGTGGTAGAACACATTTAGTTAGTCCAGCAATGGCTGCAGCAGCTGCAATTTCTGGAAACCTAGATGATGTTAGAAAATACCAAAATTAAATGAATAAATTTATCTCAATAAAAAGTGTTCCAGCTTATCTACCTATAGTTAATATAGATACAGACATGATAATTCCTAAACAGTTTTTAAAAACTATAAAAAGAACTGGACTAGGAAAAAATTTATTTTTTGAAATGAGATATGACCAAAGTGGTAAAGAGATAGATGACTTTATTTTAAACAATAGTCCATATAATAATTCTAAAATTTTAATTGCAGGAAAGAATTTTGGATGTGGTTCTTCCAGAGAACACGCTCCTTGGGCTTTAATGGATTTTGGAATAACTTGTGTAATTAGCTCAAGTTATGCAGATATATTTTATAATAACTGTTTTAAAAACGGGATTTTGCCAATTACAATTTCAGAGGATCAAATCAAAGAAATTTCAGAGTACTCCAAAAGAAAAGAAGAAATTTCTGTAAATTTACCTGAACAAACAATAAGTTTTGGTAATAAAGAAATTAAATTTGAAATAGATTTATTTAAGAAAAAATGTCTAATTGAGGGATTAGATGACATCGCTTTATCACTAGAAAAATCTGAAAAAATAGTTTCATACGAAAACAAAATTAAAGAAGCAAAACCTTGGATATTTAATGATTAAAATAAAAAAAAGAAAAATTTTATTATTACCAGGAGATGGTATCGGACCAGAGGTAATTGCTGAAGTCAAAAAAATAATTGAATGGTTTAACTCAAATAAATCCTTGGATTTTGAAATTGACCAAGATTTGGTTGGTGGTGCTGCTTATGACAAACATGGAACTCCAATAACTGATGAAGCATTTTATAAGGCACAAGAAAGTGCTGCAGTAATACTAGGTGCTGTTGGTGGACCAAAATGGGATAATATTGATTTTTCAAAAAAACCAGAGAGAGCTTTATTAAAATTAAGAAAAGAATTAAAATTATTTGCAAATTTGAGACCTGCAATTTGTTTCAAACAACTTGTAGATGCCTCAAGTTTAAAGCCTGAATTTGTTTCTAATTTAGATATTCTTTTTGTTAGAGAATTAACGGGTGGTATTTACTTTGGTGAACCTAGAGGGATAAAACCAATTAATAATGGCGAAAGAAAAGGAATTAATACTCATGTATATACTAGTAGTGAAATAGAGAGAGTAGCCCGTGTTGCATTTGATCTAGCCAGAAAAAGGAATAATAAAGTTACTTCCTGCGAAAAGTCGAATGTCATGGAGGCAGGTCA
>CACLST010000036.1 GCA_902609675.1 uncultured Pelagibacteraceae bacterium
TTCCTTAAAGATTCTGATCATTGAATTACAGTGAAGTGTCTCATCTCTCACTGACCAAGTAACAATTTGGCCCATTCCTTTCATTTTATTATGTCTAGGAAAGTTAAGTAAAATTGCAAAGCTTGCAAATAATTGAAGTCCTTCAGTAAAAGCACTAAAAACTGCAACAGTTTTTGCAATGTCTTCTTTTGAATTTACGTTGAAGTTTTGCATGTAGTCGTACTTATCTTTCATCTCTTTATACTTCATAAACGCTGAATATTCAGATTCAGGCATTCCAATGGTATCTAAAAGATGAGAATAAGCTGCAACGTGAACAGTTTCCATTGAAGCAAATGCTGTCATCATCATTAAAACTTCAGTTGGTTTAAATACAGTTGTGTAATGTCTTAGGTAACAGTTGTTAACTTCTACATCTGCTTGTGTAAAAAATCTAAAAATCTGAGTTAATAAATTTTTTTCAGGTTGAGATAAGTTTTTTTGCCAATCTCTTACATCGTCACCTAGAGGAACTTCCTCGGGTAACCAATGAATTCGTTGTTGAGTTAACCATGCATCATAACACCATGGATATCTAAAAGGTTTGTAAACTGGGTTCTCAACTAATAGACCCATTTTTTTTGGTTGAATTATTTCTTTATTAATTTTTTCTGCTACTGACACGATAAACACTCCTCATAATCTTGTTGGTTATTACTTTCATCTTTTGATTTATAAACGTTTGCTGCAATGTCTGTTGAATTTGCGTCATTTACATTTTCAGCACGTTGTATTGATTTAGACCTGCAGTAATAAAGACTCTTCAAACCTTTCTTCCAAGCTTGGAAGTGGATTTGATGTAAATCCTTTTTATGTACATCTGCAGGTAAAAATAAATTAATAGATTGTGCTTGTGAAATATGCGGAGTTCTATCTGCACTTAAATCTACAAGCCATCTTTGATCTAACTCAAAAGCTGTTTTGAAAACATCTTTTTCTTCTTGAGTTAAAAAATCTAAATGTGAAACAGATCCTTGGTTTGTTGTGATGCTTGACCATACTTCATCTGTATCTTTTCCATGTTTTTCTAGTAATTGTCTTAAATATTTATTTCGAACATTGAATGAACCAGACAATGTTTTGTGAGTAAAGCTATTAGCTGCAATTGGTTCAACACCTGGAGATGTTCCACCACAAATAATTGAGATAGAAGCGGTTGGCGCTATTGCAGTTTTATTAGAAAATCTCTCCATAACACCGTAATCAGATGCATCAGGACACGGTCCTCTTTCCTCTGCCAAATCTTTTGATGCCTTATCTACATGATTTTGGATATGTTCAAACATTTTTTTGTTCCAAACTTTACTCATAACTGACTCGATTGGGATCATTTTCTTCTGATAATAAGAATGTAGTCCCATAACACCAAGTCCAACACTTCTTTCTCTCATAGCTGAGTAGGTAGCGTCACTGAATTGCTCAGGTGCATTTTCAATAAAATCTGTCATCACATTGTCTAAAAATCTCATGACATCTCCGATAAAATTCTCATCGTCTTTCCAGTCATCATATTTTTCAATATTTAAAGAAGACAAGCAGCAAACTGCAGTTCTATCTCTACCATCTTTATCAATTCCAGTAGGAAGTGTTATCTCGCTGCAAAGATTTGAAGTTTTAACTGTAAGACCTGCTAATTTATGATGTTGTGGTATTTGTCTATTAACAGTATCGATGAATATAATATAAGGCTCTCCTGTTTCTATTCTTGCTGTAAGTAACCTTATCCATAAATTTCTTGCAGATACAGTTGCTTGAACTGCTCCGTCTTTTGGACTCTTAAGCCCCCATTGTTCATCTAATTCAACAGCTCTCATGAAAGCATCTGAGACTAAAACACCGTGGTGTAAATTTAATGATTTTCTGTTTGGATCGCCTCCAGTTGGTCTTCTCATCTCTATAAACTCTTCAATTTCTGGATGGTCTATTGGTATATAACAAGCAGCTGAACCTCTTCTTAGTGAACCTTGACTAATTGCCATTGTTAAAGAGTCCATTACTTTTATAAATGGAATTATTCCTGAAGTTTTGCCAACTCTTCCAATTTTTTCACCTATTGATCTAAGGTTTCCCCAATAGCTTCCAATGCCTCCACCACGTGCTGCAAGCCAAACATTCTCACTCCATAGATCGAGAATGCCATTAAGACTATCGCTAGCTTCATTTAGAAAACAAGAAATTGGCAATCCTCTTGTTGTTCCACCATTTGATAAAACTGGTGTCGCTGGCATAAACCAAAGATTACTAATATAGTTATATAGTCTTTGAGCATGTAAATTATCGTCGGCATAATGACTTGCAACTCTAGCAAATAAATCCTGGAAAGATTCATTGGCTCCTAAGTATCTGTCTTTAAGAGTAGCTTTTCCAAAGTCAGTTAGATTATCATCTCTGCTTCTATCAATTTTAATTGTTATGCCTTTTGAATTTTGAAATAGTTCTGTTTCACTATTAAGAGAAAATAAATCTAATCTTTTATCTTTAGGATCTTGATTCACATTTGGTGTATAATCAGAGACAGCTTTCCTAATAGCTTGTGATAAAATCTTGTTCATTTAGCTCCTTTTTTGTACTATACTTAATTAAGTAAAACAACTAGATGTTGTATGATGGTTTGGTAAATATACTATATGACCAACAAATCAATAGAACATTTATAGAACTTAAAAAAAAATTATCAATAAAAAAATAAACAAAATATAAAAATATTAACATGAAAAATTCAATAAAAATTGATCCTTTTGGCTTTAGAGAGTACGACGCGCGATGGTTGTACCCTGATAATATTAATTTAGAAGGTGTGACAAATTTGGGAAAAGGTTTAGGAACACAGATTATTAATCATACAAATAAAAGTAATCCAAGAATCATAGTTGGTCATGATTACAGATCTTATAGTGAAGAAATAAAATCAGCTTTAAAAATAGGACTTATATCAACAGGTTGTTATGTCGAGGATGTGGGGTTAGCGTTATCGCCTATGGTTTATTTTGCACAATTCAATTTAGAAAGCGATGCTGTTGCAATGGTTACCGCTAGTCATAATGAAAATGGTTGGACAGGAGTAAAGATGGGGATAAAGAAAGGATTAACTCATGCACCAGAAGAGATGAAAGAATTAAAAGATATAACTTTAAATAATAAATTTATTGAAGGCCATGGAAATGAAAAAGAAATATTTAATTTTCAAAGTATTTATAAAGAAGATCTTATAAATAAAAATAAGATTAAGAAAAAAATTAAAGCTGTAGTTGCCTGTGGCAATGGAACGGCAGGAATATTTGCACCAGACATTTTAAGAGGAATAGGATGTGATGTAATAGAGCTAGATTGCAATTTAGACTATACTTTTCCAAAGTATAATCCTAATCCTGAAGATCTTGAAATGTTACATGCAATAAGTAAATCTGTAAAAAAAAATAATGCTGATATTGGATTTGGATTTGACGGTGATGGTGACCGTGTAGGCGTAATAGATAACGATGGTAATGAAATTTTTTCAGATAAAATCGGATTATTGATTGCAAGGAATTTATCTTCAAACCATAAAGGATCAAAATTCGTCGTAGATGTTAAATCAACTGGATTGTATTCAACTGATGAAGTTTTGAAAAATAATTCCTGTGAAACATTATATTGGAAAACCGGGCATTCCCATATCAAAAGAAAAGTAAATAATGAAAAAGCACTAGCTGGTTTTGAAAAAAGTGGTCATTTCTTTTTTAACCA
>CACLST010000037.1 GCA_902609675.1 uncultured Pelagibacteraceae bacterium
ATTTCCATAATTAGAAATCAGAGCAAATGTTATTAGAACTAAACTAGACAATACTACTAAATAAAGTGTGTTTAATAAAAGATTAGTTACATTTATATCAAAGAAATTTTCTGGAAATTTTATTGTCCAATAAAGCATTTGTCCTAATGGAAATAGAAAACTTACAAAGAACAATAAAAAACAAAATAAAAAGGCAAAAAAAGAATTTGTTCCAGAAAGTTTTATTTTTTCTTTTTGTTTAAAACCGCCTCTTGTATCCAAGTGATATTTCGCTTTTTTTCTAGATAGATTTTCAGTCAGAAAAAGAATAAATATAAATAATAAAAGAAAAAACGAAATTCTATTAGCAAAAGCTAGATCATCAAAAGTTATCCAAGCATTATATATACCTGTTGTTAGTGTATTGACTGAAAAAAAATCTACTGCCCCAAACTCTGCTAGTGTTTCCATTGCAACTAAAGAGAGACCAGCAACTATTGCAGGTCTAGCAGCTGGTAATATTATTGAATAAAAAGATTTAAATTTTGAAAAACCTAAATTTTTTCCAAGGTCTATTAAATTTTGTGATTGATATAAAAAAGAAGATCTTGCAAGAATATAAACATAGGCATAAAGAGAAAATGAAATAGATAATATTAAACCAAACATTCCATCAAACTTTGGTATACTTTTATTGTACTCACCATCACCAAATAAAGTCTTTAATATTGTAAATGCAGTGCCATAATTGTCAAAAAATGCAAATAAAGAGTATGCATAAATATAGGGTGGTATAGCAAAAGATAAAATTAATGCCCATTTAAAAAAGTTAACTCCTGGAAATTTGTAAAAAGAGACTATGTAAGCAGATCCAACACCTAGAAAAAAAGTTAGTATTAAGACACCAACTAAAAGTGACAAAGAATTAAAAATATATTCAAACAAAAAAGTTTTTTTAAGTATTTCAAAATATCTAGAAGTATCTTCAAAAAAACTAAAAGAGACTGTCAAAATAGGAATTATAACAAGCAATGAAATAAGTAGAGAGCTTAAAAACCAGATATTAAATTTGTTTGTAAACATAGAGATATTTGTAGTTTAAATGACCTATATAGTCTCTCTTAATATTTTTAAAAGTGCCTACGAAGGATGCATAGGCACTTTAATCAAGAAAAGTCAGATATTGAATACCTTTGAAATGTGCGGAAAATCTTTAGTACTTATCTCTGATAATTTTCTTTTATTTATTCTTTTGTTAATTTTTTTACACTCCTCAGCACATGGTATGCATGCATTGGCTGATTTATTTAAATTAACTAAGGACATAAATTTTTTTTTTACTTTCAATGTTACTTCCAACCAGCAGCCGTCATTACCTCTAAGGCGTCAGCTTGCTTTGCTCCATAACTAGCAACACTTGTTGTTAGATCTTGTTTAAAATCTAAACCTAAGTTGTTTACTACCAATGGACTTGGTGAAACTCCAGCTATCATTGGAAACTCAAACGTATTATTTGTAAAGTGTTCTTGAGCTTCTGGTGATAATAAGAAATCAACAAGCGCAATTGCATTAGCTTTATTAGGTGCTCCTTTTACCAAAGCAGCACAACTAATATTCATATGTGTACCTCTATCATTTTGATTAGGGAAAAATGCTTTAACTTTTTTTGCAGCTTCTTGTTGTTCTGGACCTTTGTTACCTGATAACATCAGTGCTAAATAATAAGTGTTTGCTACAGCGATATCAGCTTCTCCTGCTGCTACTGCCATAATTTGCGCTCTATCATTTCCTTTTGGATCCCTTGCCATATTTGCAACAACACCTTTTGCCCATTCACCTGCAGCTTTTTTTCCATTATTTTTTACTAATGAAGCTACAAGAGATTTGTTATAAATATTACTAGAAGCCCTAATTGCAATTCTGCCTTTCCATTTTGGATCAGCTAAACTTTCATAAGTTAATCCTGATAACTCAGCACCACTTACTCTTTCTGGTGAGTAATAAACAATTCTTGCTCTTTTTGCTACTCCAACCCAGTGTGTAGTTCTAAAACTTTTTGGTACAGATGATTTAATTGTAGATGAAACTAACCCTGATTGAGTCATCCCTTTTGCTTTAAAAGCACCACATCTTCCAGCGTCAGCTGTTATATAAAGATCAGCAGCAGAATCGGCTCCTTCTTCGATCATTCTTTTTTCTAAAGCACCAGCTTTACCATTGATTAAGTTTACTTTAATTCCTGTTGCTGTTGTAAATTTACTATAAAGTTCTGCATCAGCTTTATAATGTCTTGCATTAAAAATATTTACCTCATTTGCTATTGCAAAGGACGATGCAAATAAGGATAAGATTAATGCGGAAATTGTCATTTTTTTCATATATCTCTCTCTTTTAGTTTTTATTAGTTATAATGATTTTGATAACTATTCGCAATGATAATGATTATCAATCGCATTTTTGACGCACTATTGGGATATTATTGATATTTTAAGACTTAAATTCTGAAATTTTACTATAAAGAAAGTTTCTAAAGGTTGTCACTCTAGCTACATTTTTTAAAGATTCTGGAAAGACAAAGTGAGCCTCTGTAATCGGACCCTCAACGCTTGGTAGAACTTTAATTACATTTCTAGATAAAGAAACTAAATAATCTGGAAGAGCCGCAAGGCCTACACCACTTTCAACGGCTAACAGTAAACCCATAACGCTATTTACTTTCATAACAGGTTTTCTTTTTTTATTATCTTTTATACCAAGTTTTAATGCCCAATCTGGGTTAAACACTGGTGATGGAGCTCCTCTACCAAACGATATAAAGTTATGCTTGCTTAAATCATTTATAGATTTAGGCATACCATGTTTTTCAAGATACTTATTTGAGCCATATATATGGTAATTTATGTCCATTAGTTTCCTTTGAATATAATTAAGTTGTTTTGGTCTTCTCATAAATATTCCGATATCGGCTTGTCTTGTGCTTAAATCTAACTCTTTATCGTCAAAAATTAATTCTATTTCAATTTCTGGATTTAATTGCATAAACTCTTGAATTCTCGGTGTTAACCAGTGAGTACCAAAACTTCTAACAGTTGTAATTGTTAGTTTTCCGGTTGGTTTATGTTTTTGATCTCCTAAAGTTGTTTCTACCTCTTTAAGTTTACTGATAACTTCATGTGCAGTTTTATAAACATATTCACCATTTTCTGTAAGCGTTAATCCTCTTGCATGTCTTTCAAATAACTTTACTTTTAAATCTTCTTCTAAAGATTGAATTTGTCTACTAATTGCAGATTGACTAAGATTTAAAATTACAGTAGCGCTTGTAAAACTACCAGCTTCCGCTACTGCATGAAAAATTTTTAATTTATCCCAATCCATTATTTATTTACGTCCACTAGAATTTTATTTTTCAATTTTCCTTCAAGCATTTCTGGAAATACATTTAAAAGCTCCTCGAGCCCAACTGTTTTAATTGATTTTTCTATAATATTAAAATCTACTAGACTTGGTACTTCACCCCATACAAATTCTTTTCTTTTGTTGCTTACATTAACTGAATCTACGCCCCACAATTTTACAGCTCTAATATAAAAAGGAACTACAGAAGTATTTAATTTGTTAGTTCCACTTGCATTACCACAGACAGCTACAATTCCTTTTAATCTTGTTTGAGATATTGCATTTGCTAAAATATTTCCACCGACAGTGTCAACAACACCATCCCAAGTACCTTTACCAATTAATCTTGGTTCACCTTCAAATTCTTTACGATCTAAA
>CACLST010000038.1 GCA_902609675.1 uncultured Pelagibacteraceae bacterium
TTTAAAGATGGATGATAAAGAATTTTTATTTAATTTTAATGAGTCTATTTATTCAAACTATCTAACAGGAGACGTATTGGAAAAATCAGATAAAATTAATTTAAAATTTTTAGATAATAAGAATAGTTTTACCGAAGATGATTGGTCTGAAATTTATAATTTATCACTAAAAACTTACGTCGATGAAAGTGATAAATCGAGGGAACGAACTGCAGGAGCTGGATTAACAGATAATGACTAAAGAATATGATGCAGAATTAAATAAGAATTTAGAAGCAGATTTAAATGATATATGTGAAGAGTGTAAAAAAGAAGATGAAAGTGTAACTCAAAATTTATTCCTTACTGGTTTTAAAATATGCAAATCTTGCAGAACATCTAAAACTGTTTTTCCTTTTTAGCTAATATTACTAATTGGAATTGAATTCATTCTATTAATTATGAATGTTATTGATAAAAAAGCTATTATTAGAAAAGATAAAAATACTATTCCAAATGATTTCAAATTAGATTTTAAATTCAAAATTTGTTTGGTTGATATTATAAGAGATGCAAAAATCCAAAATTGAGTAAGGAAAATAATTGGCAGAACTAAGTCAGGTGTAACTGCAAAAAACCTAATTAAACCTGGTGCATGAGCATATCCCACAGCTATTAAAATCTTTTTAAAAGGAACCTTGCTCCCTTTATCTGGAAAAATTTTTACTCCAATTACAAAAATAAAAATAGCCCAAACAAACCATGTTAAAAGAGCTGTCAAGCCTGAGATGCCAATTGATGTTCTTACAATTGAATTTGCCGCTACTGCTCCAGCAACACCATCAAGTATCATTACAAGACCAGCAAAATAGATTGCAGCTTCACCAAAGTATTTATTATCTCTGTATAAGCTTTTATCTAATTTTAATGATTTAAAAAAAATTTCTAAAAATTGTGCAAACATTTTAATTAGGGAGGAGTAAAACTCCTCCCTTAAAGTTATTTAACCTTTTACAACTTCTCTTGTATTGGCGTTGTAAGACTCTTTAAATGGTATATCTACAACCACAGCATCAACAGGTTTACCTGGAGTTTCAGAATATTTTTCAGGTAAGTGGACCTTAAATTTAGTTCCAACTTTTCCTTTTGGAAACCCATTAGCGTTTAATGTTCCATCAAACGGAACATAACCCATGGCTATATTTTGTTTTTTTTCAGGGTGATACCAAGGGGATGTAACAAAACCTATAGGTTCTCCACCACCTTCATCAGAAATCAACCAAAAGTCAGGCGCATACTCTTCAATTGGTTTTCCACCTAATTCTAGACCAACTAATTGAAGTTTGTATGGTTTATGACCTGCTTTTAAATCAGCTTTCATTTTTTCAAGAGCTTTTTTACCCACATAGTCTGACTTCTTATCCCATTCTCCTTTCCCAGATAACGAAACTTGATAACCTAAGTTACATTGAAAAGGATTATGTTGATTGTCCATATCCTGACCCCAAGAAAGAATTCCAGCTTGAATTCTTCTATGGTGCGCAGGCGCAATAACCATAAGGCTATGTTTCTTTCCTGCTTCAAGAACAGCATTCCACATATCCTCAGCATATAAAGTACATTCTCTTAAATAAATTTCGTATCCAGCTTCACCTGAAAATCCTGATTGAGATATCACACAACTTCTTCCACCGATTTTAGCTTCTGCTAAACCGTAGAATGGCATATTGTCGAAATCTACTTGATCTCCACATAAATCCTTCATTAATGCTTTAGATTTTGGACCTTGTATTTGAACCGGACTTACATCTATTTCATCAATTTCTACATTAAATCTCTCGTCAGCATTTACGCCTTGTAAATAAAGACCTATATCACTATCAGATAAACTAAACCAAAATTCATCTTTTGATATTCTTAAAAGAATAGGATCATTTAATACTCCACCATATGCATTACAAAGAATTACATATCTTGCTCTCATTGGAGAAATCTTTGTAGCATCTCTTGTAATTACATAATCAACAAATTTTTCTGCATCTGGACCTTTTACCCTAATTTGTCTTTCAACGGCTACGTTCCACATTGTTACATGATTAACGATCGCATCATACTCCACCATTGCACCACCATCTTCTGGTTTTACATAGCCTCTTGGATGATAAATACGATTGTATACAGTTGCTCTCCAACAGCCTGCTTTCATTGACAAATGCCAATAGGGTGATTTTCTTACACGTGTTGAAATTAACATTTCAACTTTTGTTGGACCGCTTTGTCTTAAATTATAAGGCACTTTTCTATCAGATTGATCTACTGATGTTACATGTCTTAGTTTACTATAGTCAAATTCATTAGACATAGTTATTCTCCTTCAACCACTTGTTTGTTTCCTTCAAGCCGCCGAATGTATAAATGTGAAAATAATCAGTATGCGATTTAACTTTCCCAATTAGATCATTAGGGTCTTTAGGTTTCAATAAATCTAATGCCTTACTAAAATTAGATTTAAGAAAATTAATGGAATTTTTTGCACCAACAATATTTGCAAACTTTATTAAGCTTGAAATTTTCATGGGCCCAGTTATTCCAACATGAACTGGTATCGTTTGCTTAGAAATGAAATCAACGATTGGCTGAGAATCTAATAACCATTGGGTTACAATATAATCAGCATAAGGCTTTTTATCTATCATTGCTTTTTCTAATTCTGAATCGGATATATCAGGACTACCCTCTGGATGTCCAGCAATTCCAATCTTAATTCCATCAAATAATCCTGTCTCTAATATTTGATACGAGCTGTCAAATTTTCCAACTGGGTCTCTACTTCCACCTATAGCCAATATCTGTTTTACACCTAAATCTTTACATCTCGAAATGTAGTCTTTAAGTTCTTCTTCATTATTTATTGATCTAGCTGGAAAGTGAGGCACTGGATTAAATCCTTTCTTAACCAAATCACCAGACTTATCTGCAGTCTCCTTATAATCTCCTCCAGGTAGCATAGTCACGTAAACATCTTTTACTTCAGGTAAAGTATCAAGATCTGTGTGAGGCCCAATTTCTAATGAAAAATTCATTATTGGATAATTATTTATTTTAAAATAACTGTCTAGAAAAATATTAGATCAAAGTGTCAGGGTTATTTTTTCTGACCTCTATGTTTTTGAATTCTCTGACCGTACTGCTGTGTTACTCTGTCAAAGATGATCGCCAAAGCTACTATTGCTAGTCCATTCATCATTCCAAGCGCTAAATACTGATTAGAAATAGCTTGTAAAATAGGCACTCCTAGACCTTTAACTCCAATCATTGATGCAATTACTACCATAGCCAAAGCCATCATAATTGTTTGGTTTATTCCTGCGAATATTGTAGGTAAAGACAACGGAATTTGTACAGATTTTAACTTTTGCATTGGCGTTGCACCAAATGCTTCGCTTGCTTCAAGTGTTTCTTTATCTACTTCTCTAATTCCAAGATTTGTTAACCTAACAACCGGAGGTAAAGCATAAATACACACTGCCAATAAACCAGGCACTTTCCCTATTCCTAAAAGCATTATTATAGGTATGAGGTAAACGAAACTTGGAATAGTTTGCATCATATCTAATATGGGTAAAACTGCCTTCTCAGCTCTACTTGATTTTGACATTAATACTCCAATTGGTATTCCAACAACTATACAAACTAGAGTTGAAACAGATATTATAGCAACAGTTGCCATACAATTTTTCCACATACCGAAGTACCCTATGACAATAAAACAAATT
>CACLST010000039.1 GCA_902609675.1 uncultured Pelagibacteraceae bacterium
CGTTTATCAATAATGTAAAATTAGCATCTCACCTGGCTAACGTTGGTGATACAAGAACTCTAGTTATTCATCCTGCATCAGGAACACATTCTCAAATGGATGAAGCAACATTAAAGTTTGCTGGACTATCACATGATATGATTAGATTGTCTGTTGGTATGGAAGATATAGATGATATTAAAAACGATTTCGAGATTGGTTTTAGAGCTGCAAGAAAACCAAGACTTGTTTCTAATCAATGAAGTTTAAAGTAAACGGCCATGAGGTTTTTGCCTCTACAGGCGGTAGACCATTTGATAAAAAAAAGCCTTTGATAATCTTTGTTCATGGAAGTGGTTTAACCCATATGACTTGGGTACTTCAGACAAGGTACTTCGCATTTCATGGTTATAACGCCTTAGCAGTTGATCTACCAGGACATGGTTTATCAAGTGGTAAAAGTCTGAAATCAATTGAAGAAATGGCAGATTGGGTAAGTTCTGTAATTGATGCTGTTGGTCATAAAGAGGCTTCATTGGTAGGACACTCACAAGGATGTTTGGTAACAGTAGAATGTACATCAAGGTATCCTAATAAAATTAAAACTTTGAGTTTGATGGGTGGAGCTGGTGCTATACCAATGAATCCAGAGTTACTTTCACTAGCTGAAAATAATGATCCAAAAGCAGTCGATTTAATGATGGATTGGGCACATGGTCCAGCTGGTCACTTTGGTGGCCATCCAGTGCCTGGCCTTTATCATATCAACACGGGAACAATGCTTGCAAAATCTAGAACAATACAGAATACATTAGGTGTAGATTTTAGAGCCTGTGATAATTATAAAAATGGATTTGAAGCTGCTAAAAAGATTAAATGTCCCACTCTTTCAATTTTAGCAACTGATGACAAAATGTGCCCTGTTAAAGAGGGAAAAAAATTAGCTTCATTAATAGATGGTAGTCAAATTGATATAATTGATAATTGCGGTCACATGATGTTGTTAGAAGAAGCAGATAGAGTACTAACTGTGCTTAAAAAATTTATAACTACAAATTATCCCCCATTATCAAGTTAAATTTAAGCTTGATTGTATTTTTTCATTTTAGTTTAATACATTTTTAAACAGAAGGGGAAATATGAGTAAAAATAAACATCCAGAAACAATTGCATTACACGGTGGAGATTACAGAAGTGATCCAGCTACAACAGCAGTAGCAGTTCCACTATATAGAACAACGTCTTATCAATTTAATGATACAGATCATGCTGCAAATTTATTTGCATTAAAGGAATTTGGAAACATATATACAAGAATTATGAATCCAACAAATGACGTACTTGAAAAACGAGTTGCGGCTCTTGAAGGCGGGCTTGCAGCTGTAACTGTTGGTTCAGGACAAGCGGCATCAACATTCGCTATAATGAACGTGTGTCAATCAGGAGATAACTTTGTTAGTTCAACTGATTTATATGGTGGAACGGTAAATCTATTCACACACACACTTAAAAAATTAGGTATTGAGTGTAGATATGCAGATCCATCAGATCCAAGTAATTTTGAAAAATTAATTGATGATAGAACAAGATGTTTTTATGCAGAAACTTTGCCTAATCCATATTTAAGAGTATTTCCAATAAAAGAGGTATCTGACATAGGCAGAAAGCACAGTATTCCATTAATAATGGACAATACTGCAGCACCAGTAATTTGTAAGCCTTTAGAACATGGAGCTGCTGTAGTAGTTCATTCACTTACTAAATTTATTGGTGGTCATGGTACGGTAATAGGAGGATGTCTTGTTGATGGAGGTAATTTTGACTGGACAAAGGATCCAAAAAGACAGCCTTTATTTAACGAGCCAGATGCTAGTTATGGTGGCGCGCAATGGGGTGTTGTTGTTCCACAATTGACAGGAGCAAATGTCTCATACGCAGTAAGAGCACGTGTTGTACTATTAAGAGATCTAGGAGCACCATTAGCACCTGATAATGCATGGGGAATAATTCAAGGTTTAGAAACTGTTCCCTTAAGAATGAAACAACATTGTTCTAATGCTGAGAAAGCTGTTGCATTTTTACAAAAACATAAAAATGTAGACAGAGTTATCTACCCTACTTTGCACAAAGGAGAAATTGGTGAAAGATCCAAAAAATATATGAAGGGTGGAAATGGAGCGCTTATAGGTATCGAAGTTAAAGGTGGTGTTGAAGCAGGTAAAAAATTTATAGAGTCATTAAAGATGTTTTACCATGTTGCAAATATTGGAGATGCTAGAAGTTTAGCTATTCATCCTGCAACTACTACTCACAGCCAATTAACTGAAGAAGAACTTTTAGCTGCAGGTGTAACACCTGGATATGTAAGATTGTCTATAGGTATTGAGCATCCAGACGATATTATAGCTGATCTAGATCAAGCTTTAGGAGCTTCTGGAAAACCTAGCTTGAAAGCTGTAAGCTAGATTTTGTGTTTATAAATAAAAAATAGATACAAGAAGCTACTAAAAAAATAGAACTTACTTGGTGCATAGATGCAATTAATATCTGTGCACCATATAATAAAGTAAGTATTCCTAAAACAATCTGTAAAATTATAAAAATTCCTAAAACGTTAATTGATTTATATAAATCAGTTTTTTTATTCCTGTAAATATAAAATAATAAATACAGATAAAGTAATCCTATTAAATAAGCTAATTTTCTATGTATAAATTGCACCAGAGAAGGATCGCTAAAAGCAGATAATTTAAATAAATTAACAACACTGTTATCATTTGGAAAAATTGAGTCACCCATTAATGGCCAAGAATTATAGATTTTTCCTGCATCCATTCCTGAAACGAATGCACCAATAGAAATTTGTAAAAAAACTAAAAAAATAAAACTCAATGGAAATATTATATTTATAGTATTTTGAAAGTTGTTTTTAACTTTTATTTTTAAATAATTCCAAAAAATTAAAGATAAAATAAGAAAAGCAACTAATAAATGTATAGATAATCTAAAATGACTAACATCAACTCTATCAATTAGGCCGCTACTTACCATATACCAACCTATAAATCCTTGAAAGCAAATTAAAGCAAAAATGAAATAAAGGTTCAATAATTTATTAAATTTTATTTTAAATGTAAAATATATTAGCGGAATTAGAAAAGCTAAGCCTATTAACCTTCCCATAAATCTATGAGCCCATTCCCACCAAAAAATAACTTTAAATTCTTGCATGGTCATATCGTAATTTTGCAATTTAAATTCGGGTATCTCTTTGTATAAATCAAAATACATAATCCATTGAGAATTATTAAGTGGTGGAAAGAAACCAGAGAATAATTGCCATTGAGTAATTGATAACCCAGAATCAGTTAATCTAGTTAAACCTCCAACTATAATCATCGCTGAAA
>CACLST010000040.1 GCA_902609675.1 uncultured Pelagibacteraceae bacterium
ATCCAGTAGGCCTAAGACTTGGCATAAATAGAGGTTGGGACTCTGTTTGGTATGCTAAGAAAAAAGATTTTGGAAACAATTTGATCGAAGATTTTAGAATAAGAAAATACATAAAGAAAAATGTTGTAAATTCTGGTGTTTCAAAAGTCATGATTGAGAGAACCTCAAAAAAATGTTTTGTAACTATTTACACTTCAAGACCTGGGTTTGTAATAGGTAAAAAAGGAACCGATATAGAGAAAATAAAAGGTAATTTGTCAAAATTAACCTCAAATGAGGTTGTTTTAAATATTAAAGAAGTAAAAAAACCTGAAACTAACAGTTATCTTGTTGCTGAGAACATAGCTCAACAGCTAGTAAAAAGAGTTTCTTACAGAAGAGCAATGAAAAGAGCAATGCAATCAGCATTAAGGTTAGGAGCAAAAGGTATAAAAGTTTCAATAAGTGGAAGATTGGGTGGTAATGAAATTGCTAGAACTGAATGGCTAAGAGAGGGAAGTATACCATCTCATACCTTAAGAGCAGATATAGATTATTCTGAAGCAGAAGCTTTAACAACCTATGGAATAATTGGTATTAAAATATGGATATATAAGGGTGAAATATTTACAAGAGAATTTAGTCAAGAAAGGAACAAAGCTTAAAAATGTTACAACCAACTAGAACTAAATTTAGAAAAGCACATAAAGGAAGAATTCATGGTAATGCATCAAGATGTAATGTTATGAATTACGGTTCATTTGGCTTGAAAGCTATCCAACCAGAAAGAATTATTTCAAGGCAAATAGAGGCGGCTAGGGTAGCGCTAACTAGGCATATGAAGAGACAAGGAAGAGTTTGGACTAGAATGTTCCCAAATATACCAGTATCAAAGAAGCCAACAGAGGTAAGAATGGGTAAAGGCAAAGGATCACCTGAATTTTGGGCCTGCAGAGTAAAACCAGGAAGAATATTGTTTGAAGTAGACGGCGTATCAGAAGTCATAGCTAAAGAAGCACTTTACAAAGCCTCAGCGAAGTTACCAATAAAATGTAAATTTATTAAAAGAGTTTAAAATGAAAAAAAAAGAAATTAAGAAATTGTCAAAAAAACAAATGATTGAAAACTTAGAAAAATTAAAAAAAGATCTATTTAATTTCAGATTTCAAAAAGTAAATGGGCAAATCAAAAGTCCATCAAAAATAACTGAAACCAAAAAAAATATTGCTATTATAAAGACATTGTTAGGAGCGAAAAATGCCTAAGAAAATACTAAATGGTATTGTGGTAAGTGATAAACCAAATAAAACAATTACAGTTTTGGTAGAAAGAAAATATCAACATCCAGTTTTAAAAAAGGTTATGAAAGCAAGAAAGAAATATAATGCTCATGATGAAAATAATAAATTTAAGTTAGGAGATAAAGTGTCTATTAAAGAAAGTAGACCATATTCTAAAAATAAAAAATTTGAAGTTATTGGTGGTGACAAATGATACAAGTACAAACAGAATTAATGGTAGCTGATAATACAGGTGCAAAAAAGATAGAGTGTATAAAAGTTCTTGGTGGATCCAAAAGGAGATATGCAAGTATCGGAGACACAATAGTTGTGGCCATAAAAGAGGCTATACCAAAAGGTAAAGTTAAAAAAGGTGCGGTCCACAAAGCAGTTGTAGTTAGAGTTAAAAAGGGAATACATAGAAATGATGGATCAAAAGTTAGATTTGATAATAATGCAGCTGTTTTAACTGATGACAAAGGCGAACCAATAGGAACTAGAATTTTTGGACCAGTCACTAGAGAGCTACGAAATAGAGGGCAAATGAAAATTATATCATTAGCACCGGAGGTACTTTAATGATTAGAAAAGGTTTAAAAGTAAAGATTTTATGTGGAAAAGATAAAAACAAAGAAGGAGAGGTTATAGAAATCGATAGAAAAAATTACAGAGCTAAAGTTAAAGGTATTAATATTGTTAAAAAACACATGAAAACGACAAAAGAAAAAAAGGGTGGAATAATATCTAAAGAAAATTTTGTTAATATTTCTAATTTAAAATTGTTTGAAGAAAACAAAAAAAAAGAAGCTAAAAAATAATGGAACCAAGATTAAAAGAAATAATATTTAAAGAAATTAATCCAAGCTTAAAAGAAATGTTTGGTTATAAAAACTTATATATGGGGCCCAAAATCGTAAAAATAGTATTGAATATGGGATTAGGACTTGACGGGAATGACGCCAAAATTATTAACTCATGTAAAGAGGATCTTGCCAGTATTACTGGACAAAGACCAGTCATAACTAAATTCAGAAAATCAATAGCAAATTTTAAAACAAGAAAAAACACAAACTCTGGTATAAAGGTGACTTTAAGAAAAAATAAAATGTATGAATTTATAGATAGATTAATTAATATTGCACTTCCTAGGATAAAAGATTTTAGAGGGTTGAGTTTAAAAGGTTTCGATAAATTTGGAAATTATACATTTGGGATTAAAGAACAGATAGTTTTTCCTGAAGTAAACTTTGATAAAGTTGACAAAATAAGAGGTTTAGACATCACGGTAGTAATAAAAACTACAGATAAAAAACATAGTCTAGAACTTCTTAAAAAATTAAATTTTCCATTTAAAGAGAATAGGAGTAGTTAATGGCCAAATTGAGTTCCATAAATAAAAATAACAAACGAATTAAACTTTCAGATAAGTTTTATAAAAAAAGAACAAAATTAAAAAAAATAATCATGGATAAAAAAATATCATTTGAGGAAAGGTTTAAGGCCCAACAAAAACTTTCAAATTTGCCAAGAAATTCAGCTAAAATAAGAGTTCGAAATAGGTGTCAAATAACAGGTAGACCACATGGTGTCTATCGAAAATTAAAAATATCAAGAATTGCACTAAGACAGTTAGGTCTTGAAGGTAAAATTCCAGGTATGGTAAAATCAAGTTGGTAGAAAGGATATTATGAGCTTAAGTGACCCGATAGGAGATATGTTAGCTAGATTAAAAAACTCTCAAATGAGAAATCATAAAAAGATTGAATTACCATCATCTAAATTCAAAACTAAGATTGCTGAAATTTTAAAATCAGAAGGTTACATCATTGATTATGAGGTAAAATCAAAAGAAAATAAGTCAAATCTCTATATAAGTTTAAAATATAACTCGGGTAGTCCTGTTATAAGTTCAATAGAAAGAATAT
>CACLST010000041.1 GCA_902609675.1 uncultured Pelagibacteraceae bacterium
TTATTAATTTTTTTGACAACGTTCATATAGATCAAGATTCTAAATTACCTATAGCTAAACGTATATCTTCTGATTTAATTAAACTTATAAAAAAGAATTGTTAGTTTTTGAAAGCAAAGATTTATAAGCAAACTAAATCCCTAAATCTTTGTGAAGTAAATTTAATAAATTTTTTCTTTCATGCTGAAATATGCCAGTAAATTAACCTTTATTTATTTGTCTATTGGCAAAATAAACTATAGCTTATTGCATTGTTTTCATTGATATATATAACTCATTTAAGGAAAAGGTGGTTATAACAAATCCTACCACCTAGACAACCATATATGAAAAAAGCTAAAATTTACAAACCTTCTAAAACTGCTATGCAATCTGGGATTAAAAAGTTTGATAAATGGATAATCGAATTTATAACAGATGATCCTGGAAAAAACCCACTTATGGGATGGGAAAGCTCTACTGATACATATTCTGAACTAAACCTAGAATTTAAATCTAAAGATTTGGCAATTGATTATGCAAAAAAAAATAATATTGATTATGAGGTTGTTGAAACCCACAAAAGAAAAATAAATAAAAAATCATATGCAGATAATTTTATAAAATAATGTTTAGATTTTTTACTATAAAAAAATGGTATTTGTGGTCTTGGATAGGATCTATGATAATTTTATCATCACTTTGGGTACAAGTAAAAATAGATGTTAAAATTAATGAGTGGTTTGGTGAATTTTATGATATGATACAAAAAGCACTTGGTAAACCAAATGCTATTACTATCGAAGAATATTGGGCTAGTCTGTTTTCGTTTATCGTGCTCGCAGCAATGTATGTTGGTGTAGCTGTTATTGTTAGCTACTTTACATCTCATTATTTATTTAGATGGAGAACTGCTATGGTTGAATATTATCATAGCGTATATGAAAAGGCTCGTAAAATTGAGGGAGCCTCACAAAGGGTTCAAGAAGACACAATAAAATTTTCAAGAATAATGGAGTCACTTGGGACCAGTCTAATTGAAGCAATAATGATATTAGTTGAATTCATGCCAATATTATTTGGCTTAAGTATAGGTATTCCAATATTTTTTTTTGGTGATTGGGAATATGGTTTAATAGTAGGTGCACTTCTGTGGTCTATAGGTGGAACAATTTTTTTGGTTATTTTAGGTTTAATCTTAAGATTAGTAGGTGTTGAATATGATCTTCAAAAAAAAGAAGCAGCTTATAGAAAAATTTTAGTTATAGCTGAAGATGATGGTACAGTAAGACCAAAATCAATTGAGGAATTATTTGATGATGTCAGAAGCATTCATTTTTTAAGTTACATCAGGTACCTCTATTTCAATATTGGCAGAATAGCTTATTTGCAGGCTAATGTATTATCAGCATACGTTTTTCTTGCACCAGCAATAGTAGCTGGAGCAGTTACACTTGGTGTTATGCAACAAATTATTAGAGCTTTTGGTCGCGTAGAAGGATCTATGCAGTATATTTTAAAGGCTTGGCCGACTATTATAGAACTTGCAAGCGTGTATAAAAGATTAAGAGAATTTGAACATAAATTACAAATTGAGGAAAGTGCTAGCAAGAGTGAATTTAAAACTTAATTGATGAAATTATCACAAGAATTATTAAATAATCTAGTAAAGATAACATCAAATTCAGCAATAGCTTGTTATCCATACATAGGTAAGAATGAAAAAATATTAGCAGATAAAGCTGCAACAGATGTAATGAGAGATCAATTAAACAAATTAAATATAGATGGTAAAGTTGTTATAGGTGAGGGAGAGCTTGATGAAGCTCCTATGCTTTATATAGGTGAAATTCTTGGAAATGGCAATGGACCACAAATAGATATAGCTGTAGATCCTGTTGAGGGTACAAATTTTGTTGCAAAAAACTTACCTGGCTCAATGTCAGTTTTAGCAGTTGCAGAAAAAGGCAATTTGCTGAATGCACCAGAAACTTATATGGATAAAATTGTAACTGGCAATCATATTCCTTATGGATCTATGGATATTGATTTTACAGTAAAAAAAAATATTAATATTTATTCTGAAATAACAGGAAAAAAAAATTCAGAAATTGTAGTCTGTATTCTTAATAGACCTAGACATAAAAAAATTATAAGTGAATTAAAAAAGTTAAATGTTAATATAAAATTTTTAACCGATGGGGATGTGTCGGCAGCATTACTTGTATCAGACAAAAAATTTAATGTAGATATTTACATGGGTATAGGTGGAGGTCCTGAAGGTGTTATTGCTGCAGTAGCATTAAATACTTTAGGTTGTAATTTTCAAGGTAGATTTCTGTTTAAAACTAAATCAGACAAAAGAAGAGCAAAAGAGATGGGTATAAAAGATTTAAATAAAAAATATGAAATTAACGATATAGTTAAAGGCGAAAGTATTTTTTGTGCCACAGGTATTACAACAGGTGATTTAATGAATGGGGTCATATTGAAAAATGGCAAATATGTTACTGAGACTATTGTTACTCATAATAAATCTTTTTTAGAGCTTGTAAAAAAAGAAGTTTCGATTACTTGATTAATTGAAAAAATTACAATAAAAGACCCTGCACCGGTCCCTTCGTCTATCGGTTAGGACACATGGTTTTCATCCATGAAAGAGGGGTTCGATTCCCCTAGGGACCGCCAATGATCATTGTTTATTTCTTGAAGGAGCATTAATTTTTTCTCTTAACGTTGTAAGTATATTATATGTAAAGTTATTAACGCTAAATTTTTTCTCAGTTTTTATCTTTGCAATCTTTAGATCATTCATATCATTTAAATCCAATAATTCTTTTTTAGAAACCAATCCTAAAGAATTAAATTCGATTAAAAGTATATTGTTGATGTCAATTTTTTTTTTACCTAGTTTTAATAATGACTGATTTGTTTTTTTTCTTTCGATATAAAGCCATGTCCCATCAAATGAACTTATAGTTGAAGGTGGACCAATCAATGATTT
>CACLST010000042.1 GCA_902609675.1 uncultured Pelagibacteraceae bacterium
TTTAGTTTTTTTGTGTGTCATTGTTACCATGGAAAAATAACGTTTTTCTTCATATATGAAATCATATATTAAGAAAAAATTAAAATAATAATAAATGTCCGACTCAGAAAAAAAGAAGCCAAATAGAAGAGATTTTATAGTTACTGCAACAACAGCAGCCGGCGCAGTAGGCGTCGGAGCGGTTGTTTGGCCGTTAGTTGATCAAATGAACCCTGATGCATCGGTAAAGGCACTAGCAAGTACAGAAGTTGATATAAGTGCAGTGGAACCTGGTCAATCGATAACTGTTTTGTGGAGAGGTAAACCAGTTTTTATAAAAAGAAGAACCCAAGATGAAATTGATAGCGCAAGAGCTGTCGATTTAAGTGAATTAAAACATCCTGAAAAAGATGAGGACAGAGCAAAAAATCCAGAGTGGCTTGTAATGTTAGGAGTATGTACTCACCTTGGATGTGTACCTTTAAACGATAAAGGAGACTATGGGGCATGGTTTTGTCCGTGTCATGGTTCACACTATGATACATCTGGAAGAATTAGAAAAGGACCGGCACCTACAAATATGGAAGTGCCAAAATACGAATTTGTAAATAGTAACACTATTAAAATTGGATAGAAAATTATATGAGCGATCACGAATACACGCCTAAATCAAAAGTTGGAAAATGGTTTAATGATAGACTTCCATTACTAACACTTGCAAACCATTTAACAGATTACCCAACTCCTAAAAATTTAAATTACTGGTGGACATTTGGTGGAATTCTTACTTTTTGCTTAATCACTCAAATAATTACAGGTATTGTTTTGGGTATGCATTATGTAGCGCATGCTGATTTAGCTTTTCAAAGCGTAGAACACATAATGAGAGATGTAAATTATGGTTGGTTAATAAGATATGTGCATGCAAACGGTGCATCTATGTTTTTCTTAGCTGTTTATATTCATATCTTTAGATCTTTGTATTACGGCTCATATAAATCACCGAGAGAAGTTATTTGGATTATAGGTATGTTGATTTATTTCCTTATGATGGCAACAGCATTTATGGGATATGTTCTTCCTTGGGGACAAATGAGTTTCTGGGGCGCAACAGTAATTACAAACTTATTTAGCGCCATTCCTTTAGTAGGAGAGAGTATCACCAATTGGCTTTGGGGAGGTTACTCAGTTGATAATCCCACGTTAACAAGATTTTTTAGTTTACACTATTTATTTCCTTTTTTAATTTTAGGACTAGTAGTACTTCACATTTGGGCACTTCATGTTCCTGGAAACAATAATCCTATTGGAATAGATATAAAAAAACCATCTAAAGACACAGTTCCTTTTCATCCGTATATAGTGATAAAAGATGCATTCGCACTTTTAATATTTTTATTAATATTTGCATTCTTTGTATTCTTTTCACCTAATATCTTAGGTCATGCGGACAACTATATTGAGGCAAACCCACTAGTCACACCTGCTCACATTGTGCCAGAATGGTACTTGTTACCATTTTATGCAATACTAAGATCAGTCCCTGATAAACTTCTTGGAGTAATTGCGATGTTTGCAGCAATATTTGTTCTTGTAATTTTACCTTGGCTAGATACTTCCAAAGTTAGATCAACTGTTTTTAGACCTATATACAAACAATTCTACTGGTTTTTAGTTGCCGATGTATTAATACTTGGTTATGTAGGAGCAATGCCTGCAGAAGGATTATATTTATTAATCGCAAGAGTGGCAACAGCCTATTACTTTGCACATTTCTTAATAATTCTTCCATTTTTAGGATTTAAAGAGAAAACTACTCCATTACCTCTAAGTATAACTGAGCCTGTTTTAGGCGGATCTGCTGATATGGCGATGGCTAGAAATAATTCAGATCTTAAAGAGAAACTGTGAAAATTTTTTTAAAATTAACTTTCTTATTTATTATAATTTCATCGTTAACTTTATCCAGAGCAAATGCTGCTGGTGAACAACAAGAGTTATTAAAAGTTGATTGGTCTTTTAAAAGCTTCTTCGGAAAATTCGATAGAGCTTCCCTCCAAAGAGGATATCAAGTTTACACAGAAGTTTGTGCCTCGTGCCATTCGCTTAAACATTTAAGCTATAGAAATCTTGCAGAAAAAGGTGGGCCAGAGTTTACAGAGCTTGAGGCTAAAGCAATCGCCTCAAATTTTGAAGTAACAGATGGACCAAATAGTGATGGAGAAATGTTTGAAAGACCAGCAAAATTATCAGATAAATTTGTAATGCCTTATGCAAATGTTCAAGAAGCAATTGCAGCAAATGGTGGAGCATATCCTCCAGATATGTCAGTTCTTGTAAAAGCTAGAAAAGGTGGAGCAAATTATATTTATTCCGTCTTGATGGGCTATGATGAGCCACCCACAGGTATGGAACTAGATGATGGTGTTTATTACAACAAATATATGTATGGTAACAAAATTAAAATGTCATCTCCTTTGGATGATGACATTGTAGAGTACGCTGATGGAACAAAAGCAACGGTAGATCAAATGGCCAAGGATGTAACAACATTTTTACAGTGGACTGCAGAACCTCACTTAGAAACAAGACACAAACTAGGTTTTAGGGTAATAATATATTTATCAGTGTTAACTATTTTAGTTTATTTCAGTATGAAAAAAATCTGGTCACGTATTGAAACGAAAGTTTAAAATATCTCCGTCTTTAACAATATACTCTTTACCTTCTAATCTCATTTTTCCAGCTTCTTTAGATTTTAACCACCCTTGATTATCTAAAAAATCTTCATAAGAAATTGTTTCAGCTCTTATAAATCCTTTTTCAAAGTCAGAAT
>CACLST010000043.1 GCA_902609675.1 uncultured Pelagibacteraceae bacterium
TTGCTCGTAAGAATATAGAGTTGAAACCAACATCAACTACATTGAATAACGAAGATTTATAAAGTTTTTTTGGATTATAATTGTTTTTTCTCAAATGATTTTTGATAGTTACGTATCTATCATAATCAATATCTAATGGCCTATATTCAGGATTAACAACTTTATTATCTCCCCTTTTATATTTAAGGTTTTTTGGGACTTTTACTTTACTCATAGGGTCATCCCACAATGGTGAATTGTCGTAGCCGCTTTCCCAAGGATGCAAAATTGACACTAATCCAGTATTATTTGGGTCTCTAAATTTAATCAACCATTTATGGTATTTTAATATTCCCTTAATTATTTTTTTAATTTCGGATTTATCTTTATTATTTATTTTTTTTTTATCTAAAATTAGTTTTAAAATTATTGCAATAATTGGTGGTTGGGTAATACCAGAAGAATGTATTTTATTTCCACAAGCCCATACAGAATGGTTTGGATAATAATTGGTATTTAAATCGTGAAACAAAATATGAGGTATCATTCCATCTTTCCATTGACCTCTTATTAATGTCTTTATTTCATCTAGAGCATATTTGAATTTAAAATGCGAATATCCTAAAGCAATGAAACCTGAGTCCCAATTCCATTGTGCTGGGTACAATTTGTTATTGGTTGGTAATGTATAGCCTTTTTTTTTGTTCCCTAATAAAACTTTCTTAGCTGATTTGATAAAATCTTGCACTAACCTTTTACACTTCCTGCAGTAAGACCACTAACTAAATATTTTTCAAAGTATACAAAAATTAATAATACCGGTATTGTTACAACCACCGATCCAGCCATTAGATATTGTCTTGGTGTTTCAGCATCACCACTAAGATATTGTATTGCCCTTGATAATGTAAATGAGTTTGGATTATCTAAGAACATCAAAGAAAATAAAAACTCATTCCAAGCGATCATGAAGACGTATAAAGCAACTGAAGAGATTGCTGGTATACTTAACGGTAAAATTATTTTTATAATTATGCCAAACCAATTTAATTTGTCCATGATTGCTGCTTCTTCTAGTTCTTTTGGAATACTTCTAAAGTAACCTTGTAACATGTAAATTGCAACTGGCAAAGTAGTTGCTGTATAAACAATTAATAAACCGCCTACCGAGTTTCTTAAACCTAGTTGACTAAAAACAGTATACAAAGGAATAACTAATACAATAGCAGGAAACATATAAATAATTAAAATTGAAGTCGACAGAAAGTTTTTTCCAAAGAAATTTAACCTTGCTACGGCATAAGCAGCTGGTATTGCAAATAGTAAAGTAACTATCACTGTCCCAACCGAAACAAATGTACTTATAAGTATGTATCTACCAAATTTATATGTATCAAATATCACAAAGTATGACTTAAATAATTCCTTAAAGTCCTGGTTAAAATTAATACTAAAATCTAAAGGATTAATTAGTAAAGCAGCTTGAGTTTTAAAGCTTGTTATCAGCATCATATAAAATGGAAATAAAATGACAAATGAGAATAAAACAATTCCAAAAAGAGTTAAAAAATCAAATAATACTATTTGTGACGAATGCTCGGATGCTAAGTATTTTTGATTATACTTGTTAATTTTTAATGAAAAAAATATCAGAATTCCAAATATTCCAATATTATACCAAATGGGCATTAACTGAACGATGTATCCATCAACAAAAGTAAATATAAGGGCAAAAAAAGTTGATTTTATTATATAATTTAACTTGTCCCCTATAAGTGTATTTAAAAGACTAATAGCGATACCTAAAGTAATAATTATCGCAAAATTCAAATTTTTTAAATCAATTCCTTGAAGCGTTACTAAAATTTTCCAAATAGAGACCAAAGAAAACAAAAATATCGAAGAAATTAATGCGTAGTAAATTAAACTTTTAGTTTTCATCAGCCCTCTTACCTATTAATTTAAAGTAAACGAACATAAATATTAGCAACAAAGCAACTATTACAATTGATACTGCTGACCCCATACCAATATCGGAAATAGTAAATCCTTGCTCATAAACATTTATTGGCAAAGTTCTAGTTCCAGATGCACCTCCCGTTAATAAAAAAATATCCTCAAATTTATTAAAGTTCCAAATAAACCTAATCATAAAGAGAATGGATATAACAGCTGTTATTTGGGGAAGAGTGATATTAATAAATTTTTGTAAAGGACCAGCACCATCCACTTCAGCTGCCTCATATAACTCTTTAGGCACTGCTTGCAGTCGAGCTAATATAAATAAGAATGCTAAAGGAAAGTACCTCCAAATTTCAAAAATAATAACAGTTGTTAATGCTAATCGTAATTTAAGATCAAAACCAAAAAAATTTATTGTTAAATATTTTTGTCCTAGCAAATTAAGAGGTTCCTGGATGACTTGAAAATTTATCAGAAGATTATTTAAAGTTCCACTATAAGGATCTAATAATAACTCCCAAGTATAAGCTAAGGCAACAACTGGACCCACATACGGAAATAGTAAAACACTTCTCATAAATGTTCTTCCAAAAAATTTCTGGTTCACAAGTTGTGCTGTGAGTATTCCAAATACAATTGAACCGATAGTGCCAAAAAAAGTATAGTAAAAAGTAGTTGATAATAAATCAAAAAATTCATTTTGAAAAAATACCTTTTTAAAATTCTTTAATGTAAAATTAGTATTTAATAGAATATTGTCCGATTTACCTGTTAATTTTGGTTTAATAGTTTT
>CACLST010000044.1 GCA_902609675.1 uncultured Pelagibacteraceae bacterium
TTTAATAGTTCTTATTATTTTATGTCTAGAAATCAGTTCTTTAGATATTTTTCCTTTTTCTTTTTCTCTCTCAACTGTTGTAATTGATATTGGTCCATGTGATGAGTAGATACCTTTTAATTTTTTAAGCTTATTCTTATAATTTTTTGATAATTTTTCATAAGCTAAGTACTGTGAAGAAAAGTCAGTATTAGCAACACCTTTTTTAGGCACTAGTTTAGAAAGCAACATCGTGTATCTAGGAGGTTTTTTTGTATAAGAGGAGTCTGTGTGAAATTGTTCACCAAAGCTAGGCCCTTTGTCAGTAGATTTACGTTGTACAACAGTTATTTGAGGATATTTTTTATTTAAACCTTTCAATCTTGGATAATTGGCTGGTTTACCAAATTTTTTTGCAAAATTAAGATAATTCTTGGAACTAAGTTTTTGTTTTGGAAAATAAATCATTCCATACTTATCAAGTGTAGACTTAATTTCTTTTAATTGCTTATTGTCAATTTTGTTAAGATTACAAATAATTTCTGCAGCCCTATTTTTTTTTGAAATTATTTTTACCATTAAATATCTTTTATATTTTTTTGATTTAAGGGTTTTTTGATTATTGTTACAGGGTATTTTTTCTTTTCAACTTCAATTGATAAGTTTTTATTGACCAAATTTTCGATAGTATTGCCAGAGTTGACATAACCAAATGAGATATTTTTTTTAAAATTAAATGAATAGTTTCCTGATGTTGTTCTGCCAATTATTTTATCATCTAAGTAAATTGGCTCTTCATGAAGTAACAAAGGTTCTCCAGGTCTGTTATCTTTCAACACCATCATAGCTAATGATTTTGTGGGGTTTTGATCTTTAATTTTTAATAATGCTTCTTTTCCAACAAAATTTATATTTTTTTTATAACTGATTGCAAATTTAAGTCCTGCTTGATATTGATTTTCCTCAGGGGATATATCATGTCCCCAATGTAAGAAACCACTTTCCATTCTCATAATGTCCATAGCATGCGCACCACAAAGTGATAAGCTATGATTTTTACCCTCTTTAATAATGGCTAAAAATAATTTTTTGCTTTCATCTATGTTTGTATATAATTCGAATCCTATTTCACCTACATAAGATAATCTTTGAGCCCAGACTTTAACTCCGTCAATAATAACGAATTTTCCATGACTAAACTTTATACCTTCATTTGTAAAATCGTCATTACTGATATTAGATAGTAATTTTCTTGAGTTGGGTCCGTATAATCCTAGGCATGTTAAATCTTCTGTTACATCTTTAAAATTGACCTCTTCTGAAATATGTTTTTTTATATGAAATTTATCATGTATTCTTGTTGCTGCTGGACCTATCACTCTAAAATGGTTTTTCTTAAGACAAGTAATAGTAACGTCTGTCTCTATTCCTCCATCTTCATTTAACATCTGGGTATAAGTTGCTCTACCCTCAATATCTTTTATGTTTGCTGTACAAATTTTTTGTAATTCTTCATGAACATTTTGCCCTTCTAGGTCAAATTTTGAAAAAGGAGATAGCTCAAATAATCCAACGTTTTCTCTGGCATTTTTGGTCTCAAATTCAGCTGATGGATACCAATTTTGATAACCAAAACTATAATTGTAATCAGCCTTTTCACCTTTTAACGCATACCACATAGGTCTTTCAAAACCACCCGAGGTTCCAAAACAAGCTCCTAATTTTTTAAGCTCCTCTTGGTAGGGTAATACAATTTGGTTTCTTGATGTTTTATGTTGTTTAAATGGCCAATGCATTCCATATAAATCACCAAGTGTTTCTGTCACTCTTTCCATTATAAATTTTTTTGATGAATGAAATTTTTGAAATCTTTTAATATCTAATGAAAATAAATCTTCATTAATGTGTCCATTAATCATCCATTCTGCAGTAACTCTTCCAGCACCTCCTGAACTTGCAATTCCAATACTATTAAAACCACAACATGTAAAAAGTTTTTTAATCTCAGGAGTTTCACCTAAAAGATATTGGGTATCAGGAGTAAATGATTCAGGGCCAGAGAAAAATTTTCTAATTCCTGCATTTTCTAAAATAGGCAACCTGTGAAAAGATTTTTGTAAATAAGGTTCGAAATGATCAAAATCATCTGGTAATTCACCAAAGGAAAAATCATCTGGCACAATACCAGTATTTTTAAAGGCTGGTTTTGCATTTGGTTCAAAAATTCCAACTAACATTTTACCTGCGTCTTCTTTAAGATAGAGACAATTATTATAATCTCTTAAAACTGGTAAGTTTTTTGGTAAATCTTTCATTGGTTCCGTGATCACATAAAAATGTTCATTGGGATACAATGGAATACTAACATTCATTTTTTCACCTATTTGTCTAGACCACATACCAGTTGCTAAAACAACATATTCACAATCAATTTTTCCTTTATCAGTCTCTACTCCAACTATAGAATTATTTTTAACAAGAATTTTTGTTACAGGTGTTTTTTCAAAAATTTGTGCTCCTTCCATTCTAGCAGCTTTTGCTAAAACATTAGTTACGCCTACTGGATCAGCTTGACCATCTTTTGGCATAAAAACACTTCCAATAATGTCATCATTATTTACAACAGGATATAAATCTTTTGTCTCTTTTTTATCTAAAACATGCACTTCAACATCTGATAGTTGAGCAGTAGTTGCTTGTCTCAACAATTCTTGCATTCTCTCTTTTGTGGTAGCTACTGTAATTGCTCCATT
>CACLST010000045.1 GCA_902609675.1 uncultured Pelagibacteraceae bacterium
TCCATTTACAGATCCTTTAAAAGAAAATAATTCCAAATCTTTTAAAACTTTTTCAGATAAATCACATGTTTTTATAGGTAAAAAACTACCGCCAATGTTTGTGTCTTTTTTTTGAAAATCTAATATCATTATAATTCTTGGCGACAACTTTATGGAATTAGAATGAAAACCATTTATATCAGAAACAATAAGTGTGCCTGGCTCGTAATCACAAATAACAATTTGTTCATCTAAATCTTTTTCCTTTATGATTTTATTTGAAAGTTTATGATTTACCTCATAATTTCTTTTGTGAGTTTCAATCATATACTTAAAGGCTCCACTAATTTTTGAACCCCCCTTTAAATAGATAAATGCTCTATAAAAATTGCTCGTGTTATCTGTGTGCCAAAAAAGTTCTTTATTTGTATCTTTCAAAATATCTATATTTGTTAACTCATAGTCGTATTTATTAAATTGTTTATCTAATGTCTCCATTTCAGTTAGCACATCTATTGATAATTCAAACAAATTATAACTGATTGATAATGTGGGACATGTAATAGAAAAAAAGTTAGGTTTAAAAGTAGTTGCTTGAGCACCTAATGCAGTATTGTCAATTTTGTTTTCAAAAATACTTTCACTTTCATTTACAATTTGCATTAATGCATCTTTTTTAAGAAAATTTTTTTTTACATATATCCCGTTTTTAAAAAAGTCTTCTTTATTTTCAATATCTATATTTTTAACATTATTCATAAAAGTTACTTAACTTTTTTGAGAGTCCCATTTTTAATCATAAAAATATTATCACAAAAACCTAGAGTTGCAATTTTATGAGAAATTATAATTAAAGTTTTCCTTTTAACAATTTTCTTGACAGTATTTAATACCTTTTTTTCTGTAATATTATCTAAAGAATTTGTTGCTTCATCAAAAATATAAATTTGTGACTTCTTATAAAATGATCTAGCTAAAGAAATTCTCTGAATTTGACCACCTGAAATTTTAGATCCCTGTTCTCCTAAATTTTCATTATAAATATCTCTTGAATTTAAAGTTAATTTTTCTAGTTGAGACATTTTAATTGCAGATTTAACCATTTTTTCGTCAATTTCTTTGACATCTAGGCCAAACGCAATATTCTGCTTTATAGTATCATCGGTTAGGAAAAGTTTTTGAGGCACATATCCAATTAATTTCATCCATTGATGCTTAAAGTCTTTTAAATTTTTGTTATCTATTAAAATTTTACCCTTTGTAGGTTCAATAAAACCCATTAATAAATCAATAAAAGTTGATTTGCCGGCCCCTGATTCGCCGACTATTCCTATTGAAGATCCTTTTTTAATAGTAAAATTAATTTTTCTTAAAATTGTATGTTTTGAATTTTCATATTTAAAATCAACATTTTTAAATTCAATCTTATCTTTAAAGTTAAATGGTTTAAAATCAAATTTTAAATCTTTAATATTTTCAATTTTTCCAATTTCTTTAGACAAGACATTTAAAGAAGCTTTATTAAATCTCATGTTTTGTAGTGAAAATAAAATTCTACTTACCGATGGAATCAGTTTAAATGATGATACGGCTAATAAAGCAAGCGTATCAAATGCAAAAATTATGCTTTGAGATTTACTAATATAAAATAGAAAAATTGTGATTAAACAAACTATTAAAAATTCTAATCCAAATTTTGGTACTTGAGTGAATGAACCGACAATAATATTAGATTTTGCCAATTTTTTCGCAAATTCAACATATTTTTGATAAAAATAATTTTCTGCATTAAATACCTTAAGCACTTTGATTCCCTGAAATGTTTCCATTAAAGTTCCCAATACTTTTCCTGTAAATTTTTGTCTTTTGTGACCATGACTACTGAGAATTTTTTTGATTGAAATAAAATATATTTGAGAAATTACAAATAGAAGGGCAAAACACATAATAACTACAGTTGGATTTGTAATAAATAAAAAAATTAAAATACCTATTAGCATAAAGAATTCTGAAAAAAGTATTAACATAGGTTGCAATATACCATTTGCATATTGACCAACCTCATTTTCTACATTTCTGATTAATACTGATGATTTATTCAATATGTAAAAATTATTTTTTTTTTTAAGATAACTTTTAAGTATTGATGATGACAACTTTACTCTTACGTAATTTACGAAATAATATTTTGAAAAATATAAAATAATAAAGTAAATAAATTTAAATAAAAATAAACTTATTATTATAATTAAGAAATTTTCAAAAGATACTTCCAATGAAAACCCAATCTTTTCATTATCAAATAAATCAACGGAGTTATTTACTGCGTCAAAGGATTTATCAGTTATTAAAATTATTAGTTTATAAATTAAATAGATTGAAGTTATTTCAAGTATAGCTCCGACAATAATACAAATTAGTAAAAGAAAATAATTAATTTTATTTTTTTTATCTAAAACAAAAAAAGATTTTTTAATATCAGTTATCAATTTATTAATATTTATATATAAATTTGCTTATTTAAAGTTTTTTTTCTAAAAAGTGATCAACATATTTCTCAATTTTATTAACATTTTTTTT
>CACLST010000046.1 GCA_902609675.1 uncultured Pelagibacteraceae bacterium
TGCTAAAATCTAACAAAAATAAATCAGAATCTTCTGGGGTAATCTTTTTTAGGTAATTAAGATATCTTGTTAAATCACTTTGTTTTTTTTTTGTGTATTTAGTAAATACAACATAAAAAAATATTTTCTTTTTCATTGTATATATTAATTAAAATTATTATTTCAGAAATATCTTAAAAGGATTTTCTCTTGTCCAAAATTGTACGGACTCTCTTACAGAGCCGTTTTCTGCGTCACCCCTCCTGTGTAATCCATGAGCATTTGCAACAACTAATGTATTTTTTGGAACAATAGCTTTGATGCTTTTTTTATTATAGTTATCCCTGATTTTATCATTATCACCCTCTTCTATTCTAAAAGATGGTTCAGTGATAATTTTTAAAGCATAGATTATAGAATACCACCACTCTGAAAAAAATCTTTTAATACTAAAGTTATGACTATATGGAACAAGGTGAAATGGTCCCTGTTCCTCTTTAACATCTTTTAAAAACAACCAGGCTTTGAAAGTATTATGAAATGTATCGTAATGGAAATCTTTGTTGTTATCATGAATTTTATTGTTGTGAACTTTTATTCTTTCTAATCTGCAAAAAATTTCAATATTATTTTTCAGTTCACAATTTGAAAAAATATGTTTTATGGCTAAATTATCTTTTAAACTATATAGAGCTGGATATTTATCCTTCACTGAATCGTCTATCATCAAAGTTCTATGCTCTATGGCCTCCAAAAGATCCTTGCTGTCATTGTAGGATTCCTTTTCTATAATAACATTAGGCTCAAATATTGCCTCGTCGAATTCTTTTTTAATTTTAGTAAAATCCTCATCCGACAAGAAATTTCTCTTGTCGGCATATCCTTTTTTAATCACCTCTGATGATATATTTTCCTGATCATTTTTATTTTTTTTATTAAAAATATTATTTTTTAACCAATACAAAGTTTTACTTAACACATATCTGAATGGTTGAGATCCTAAAATGTTTAATGGAACAGAATTTAAACATTTTTGATGTGAAAAAATTGACAATTTCATAAATTATTAGATGCTTTTTAACAAATTTTAAGATTGGTTTAAAGATGATTGTTATGGCAAAAGCTCAAGCGAATAATTCAAATCTACTAACCTTCTTTCCTTGGAAAAAATAAATTCTTTATAAATTTTAATTTTTTTATCATGCAAATTTTGTGAATAGTTATCCATGAAATTAGTGACAACCTTAAAAGTATTCCAATCATTTAAATCAATATTCATATTTTTAAAAAAATAATACTCAATTAAATGATGCATGCCATAACATTCATAAATTTCTTTGTTAATATTCTTTTTTACTTTTAGATTTCTTAGATTATAAATTATTTTTTTATAATCTCTTTTAGATTTTGCTGTTTTACTAAAATTATAACCCTCATGCGGGTTGGGACCTGCATTGACTACAGGAATATTAAATAAAGGGTATTCATGAGCAACACTTCCGTAAACTGTTAATACAACATCGATACCAACTTCATTGATAAGATAGTTATGGGTATCATATTTTTTTAAAAGATTAAATTTTGGGTATTTTTTCAAAATGCTTTTAAAATGTTCAATATTTCTGTCATATAGAGCTGGATGAATTTTAATAAACCAATTATATTTTTTTAATTTCTTTTTTTTACTTAAATTTCCTAAAAAATTTAACCATTCTGTAAAATCATAAAAAATAAAATTTCCATAAACGTGCGGTGCATCCATAAAACAATGAGCGGCTACTAACAAATTTAATTTTTCTTTATTCTTTTTTAGTTTTGGTTTCATTTTGGTTGACGAAAAAACAGGGTCAATTTTTCTAGCAAATTTATATCTAAAATCTGGTCTACCCTTAATCCTTCTATCAATATTACGTTTTGAGTCATTAATAATTTTTGTTTTAAAACTTTTTTTCTCTCTTTTGAATTGTCTTCGATAATCGTGTTGATTTGCCCATTTTATAAATTTATTTTTTGTTAATTTGTAATGAGAGTGAGGTCCAATTACATATACAGGAATTTTAAAAGATATGCCAATTCTTGCAATTAAACCCATGATATAAACGCTATGAGAAGTTACAATAGATTTGACTTTATTTTTTTTTATATAATTTTCCCAAAATAATATTAACTCTATACACTCCTTAAAAAATAATTTGAACTTTTTTGATTTAATATCAATGGTTGGTAAATTATTTCTTGCCAGGAACTCGTCATAAATCAAATCTCCTATTTGGATATCCTTATATTTTAAATCTACTAATTTTTTATTTGAATTTAATTTGTTATAAATTTTTAGATAAAAACTTTCATTAATTTCTTTTCTTTTAGGCACAATAATGCCATTGGAAAAACTTTTATAAATTTCTAAATTGCTAAAAATATTAATATTTTTAAATAAAAAAATTATTTTATTCTTAAAATTTAAAAAAAAAGAAGGATAATAAATTATAACTCTTGCATCATGTATTTTTGATAATGTGTGAGCA
>CACLST010000047.1 GCA_902609675.1 uncultured Pelagibacteraceae bacterium
TATCCATTTTCAATTAATTTTAGCCATTCATTGTCCTCTTTTAATTGAAGGGGTGTATTTTTAAGTTCAGAATATTTTAGTAATATTTTTCTTTTTAGAAGAACTAATCCATGATGAGTAAAAACATTTTTTCTATTAATTAAAATTTTTGAACGTGTAAAATTGATGATACGATCTTTCTTTAAAATAATTTTTGCTATACTTTTGTTCTTCAAAACATTTTTATTAATAATTTTTGAGTGAACAGTAATTCCGTCAAAATTTTTTTTTAACTTAGTTTTTTTTATTAAAACATTCAGTATTTTGCCGTTTAAAAATGGCATATCACAAGACGTTATTATGCAGTAATCATATTTTATTCTAATTTTTCTTAAAGCAAGACTGGATCTTTCAGAACCATTTAAACAATTTTTTTTTATTAAAATTGTTTTTTTTGTATATTTTTCCATTGCTTGCGCAACTTTTTTACTATCTGTTGCGATATAAACATCCGATTTTGGAAAATCTTTAATTATTTTTTTAAAGGTTCTTAATAATAAAAATTCTTTATCATTAACTTTCAATAGTGGTTTATTTGGAATTCTGCGTGATTTAGTTCTTGCTGGAATAATTACACAAGTTTTCATTATTATTTTATTTGGATTATTTTATTTTAATTATAAACTTAATATTTATAAATTGCCCAAACACATAATTAAACATATTATTGAAACATATTATCAATGAAATACATCAAAAAGGGGATTATTGGCATAAGTTCTTTTGTTCATGATTCGGCAAGCTGTTTAATTGATGATAAAGGCAGGATACTATTTGCCTCAGCTGAGGAAAGATTTTCAAATATTAAAAGCGATTCACATATTCCTTTTTATACAATAAATAAATGTATAAATATTGCTAAGCAAAAAAAAATTAAAGTAGATCATCTTGTTATCGCGTACGACCCAGATTTTTTCTTTGATAGTTCTTTTGATGCCTTAATAAGTAAAACGATAAAAAATGTAAAACTTAGAAAAAAATTTATAAAATTTTTGAAAAATAAAAAACATTCTCAATTTTTTAATAAATTATTTAATTATAAATTTATTAATAATTTTTTTCACAAAAATAATATAAATTTAACTTTTAATGAAAAAGAAAAAATTTATGATTTGTTAACTTTTTATTTTAATTCTTTTGTAAAATATAAAAAAGTAAGATTATTAATAAAAAAAAATTTTCCTCAATTAAAAATAACATTTGTAAGACATCATATAGCTCACGCAGTAAGCGCTTATTTCAATTCTGGTTATAAAAATTCCAATATAATTGTTATGGATGGCAAAGGAGAAAATGATACAATTACAATTTTTAAAGCAAATAGAAATCAAATACATGAAATAGCCAAAACGTCTTGGCCAGTTAGCTTAGGTTATTTTTATCAATTAATTACATTCACATTAAATTACAAAATAGGAGATGAATTTAAAGTTATGGGAATGTCTGCTTATGGCAAGAATAAATATTTAAAATATTTTAAAGATTGTTTTCATCTAAATAGTAATGGAAATATAATTTTTAAATCTAATAATTATTTAAAAGTAAAAAATTATTCTAATACTAAATATGAATTACTTTATTTTACTAAAAAATTTTTAGATAAATTTGGAAGAATTAAAAAAGAAGAATTTAAACAAAAACATTTTGATCTTGCTAAATCTGCACAAACTCTTATTGAAAATTTAGGTTTAAAAATAGCAAATTTTGCAAAGAAAAAAAGTAATTTACCTAATTTGTGTATCTCAGGTGGATGCGCTTTAAATGGTTTGATGAATAATAAAATTTTAGAAAAATCAAAATATAAAAATGTTTATGTTTTTTCTGCATCTGGCGATGATGGAACGGCTGTAGGAGCAGCACAATCACTAATTTTAAAAAAACAAAAATATAGGTATCGTAAAAAAATTGATCATTCTTTTTTTGGATCTGAGGATATAAATTTAAATAATAAAAATTATATTATTAAAAAATTACATAAAAATTTAGAAATTTTAAATGAAAAGAAAATTTATAAGTTTATAGCTACTGCAATAAATGATAATAAGGTAGTAGCAATTTATAATGGTAAAAGTGAGTTTGGTCCAAGAGCTTTGGGAAATAGGTCTATTATTGCTAATGCTACTAATCCCAAAATAAAAGAAGACTTAAATTTGAAAATAAAGCTTAGAGAACCTTTTAGACCATTTGCTCCCATTGTTTTAAAAAAAAATTATAAAGAATATTTTGATTTGAAAAATGAATCATATTTTATGTTATTTATTTGTAATACTTTAAAAAATAAAAGAAAAAAAATTCAAGGTGTTGTTCATAACGATAATACAGCT
>CACLST010000048.1 GCA_902609675.1 uncultured Pelagibacteraceae bacterium
TAATTCTTTATTTTTATATGGGTTATACTTACTAGGTGCTTTAGGTAATGCCGCAAGTAAAGCAGATTCAGAATAATTTAACTCTCTAATTGGTTTATCAAAATATCTAAGGCTTGCAGATGCTATACCATAAGAACCCTCACCTAAATAAATTTGGTTTAAATAAAGTTCTAATATTCTCTCTTTAGACAAAGCTCTTTCAATTCTAAAAGCTAAAATAGCTTCTTTTATTTTTCTATCTAAACTTACTTCATTTGATAAAAGAAAATTTTTAGCTACCTGTTGAGTAATAGTGGAAGCTCCTTCAAGTCTATTTGATCTTATTAGATTGAAAATATTATTTTTTATTGCTCTTAATACACCTTTGGCATCAACTCCCGGATGTTTAAAAAAATTTTTATCTTCTGACGATAAGAATGAATTAATTATTTTTTTTGGAATTGCGTTGTAAGGAACGAATATTCTCTTTTCAGCAGAAAAATCAGAGATTAAAACTCCATTTCCAGAATATACTTTGCTAGATACTGGGGGTTTGTAATTTTTTAAAAACTTATAATCTGGCAACTTATTTGAATAAGTCCATAAAATTGAAAAGATTAATATAAACCCTAACAAAGAAAATAGTGATAAAACTATAAGAAGTTTTTTGATTAATTTACTCATTTTAGTTTAAATTATTGATTGAATTTGTTAAAGTTATGGCAACGAATTTTATAAAATTAATATAATGAAATATAATCAGAATTTATGTCGAAAAATTTATACATTGATGCATCGCATCCTAATGAAACAAGAGTTGTACTCAAAAAAGACAATCATATTGAAGACTATGAATATGAAAGTGTAAACAATACTTTAATAAAAAATAATATTTATTTAGGAAAAGTAAGTAGAATTGAGCCTTCGCTTCAAGCAGCATTTGTTGACTTTGGAAGAGATAGACATGGGTTTTTATCTTTTAATGATATTCAGTCTGATTATTATCAACTTCCACAAAGTGATTTAGAAAAAATTAAAGAGGAAGAAGAAAAAGTTAGAGAACAACTGTCTAAAGAAAGTGAAAACACCGAAAATCAAATCTTAGAAGGCAATGAAGAAATTAAAATAAGTGATCCAGTTGAGATACCAGAGTATGAAAATAAAGAAAATAAAACTAACGAAAAAAAATTTCCATCAAAAAGATACAAAATTCAAGAGGTAATAAAACCTAATCAAGTTATTTTAGTACAAGTTTTAAAAGATGAAAGAGGTTTTAAAGGAGCAGCACTTAGTACATTTATTAGTATTGCAGGAAAATATATCGTTTTAATGCCTAATACAGCCAAAGGTGGAGGTATATCGAGGAAGATATTTAATCCAGGTGATAGAAAAAAAATAAGAAAAATATTAAATGAGATTGAAATCCCAAAAGAGATGGGGATTATAGTTAGAACTGCTGGGTCAAACAAAACTAAAAATGAGATAGATGGAGATCTTAAAAATTTAATTACGATATGGAACTCGATTAAAGATAGCGCTTTAAATTCTATCGCCCCATCATTAATTCACCAGGAAAGTGACATTATTAAAAGAAGTATAAGAGATATGTATGATGATGAAACACTGAGTATTATAGTCGAAGGTAATGAGGGCTATCAAAAAGCTAAAAATTATATGAAACTTATGATGCCAAAACAATTAAAAAAAATAAAAAAATTTAGAGATAAAGTTCCATTATTTTTTAAAGAAAATATCGAAAAAAAACTTTTTGAAATCTTTAAAACAGAGGTAAAACTAAGTTCTGGAGGCTATCTTGTTATAAATCCAACCGAGGCTTTAGTCTCAATAGATATAAACTCTGGTAAGTCAATAAAACAAAGAAATGTTGAAAGTACTGCATTAGATACTAACCTTGAAGCAGCAGAAGAAATAGCGAGACAAATTAAAATAAGAGATTTATCCGGTTTAATAATAATTGATTTTATTGATATGCTTAGTTTTAACAATCGTAAACAAGTAGAGAGAAGATTAAAAGAGAGATGCAGAAATGATAGGGCAAGAATTCAAATAGGAAGAATAAGTAATTTTGGATTGCTTGAAATGTCTAGACAAAGGTTAAGAGAGAGTAATATCAAATGGTCTATTAAACTGACTAATGAAACCTTAGCTTTAAAAATAATCAAATTGATTGAAATAAAAATATTTGAAACAAATGCTAAAATAGTAGATGTGAATATTAATCAAAAAATACTAGATTTTATTGAAAATTATTTTTCTGAAGATCTAAACTATTTTAAAAAGAAAAATAAAATTAAAATCAATCTTAATATTGATCAAGTTCTAGGTTTACAAGATTACAACATAGATT
>CACLST010000049.1 GCA_902609675.1 uncultured Pelagibacteraceae bacterium
TCTATCTTTTTTTGGAATTGCTTTTTGAGGATTATTACCTTTTGCTGGCATAGGCATAATCTCATTTTCTCCTAATAATCTTGCAACTCTAGTTGTTGGTTGTGCCCCTTGACCCAGCCAATACTTAACTCTCTCAACATCTAATCCCATTCTTTCTTTTTTTTCTCTAGGAATTAGAGGATTAAAAAAACCTAATTTTTCTATAAATCTTCCATCTCTTGGAAATCTACTATCAGCAACCACTATCTTATAAACTGGTCTCTTCTTAGTTCCTCCCATTGATAAACGCATTTTTAACATTTGTTCTCCTATTTATTTTAATTGATTAAAAAGTTCTGGTGGTATGCCTTTATCCATCATCCCTTTTGTATTTCCTTTAGACATTTTTTTCATCATTTCTGACATCATCTTAAATTGCTTAAGCAATTTATTGATAGTGGCTACGTCTGTTCCTGAGCCATTAGCAATTCTTTTTTTTCTAGAACCATCTATAATCTTAGGGTTTTCACGCTCTTTTTTAGTCATAGATAATATTACCGCCTCGTTTTGAGTAATTATTTTTTCATCCACTCCAGCTTGATCCATTTGAGATTTAACTTTTGAAACACCAGGCAAAAAAGACATTATACCTTCAATACCACCCATTTTTTTCATTTGTCTTAGCTGAGTAAGATAGTCCTCTAACGAGAACTGACCTTTTTTTAATTTTTCCTCTGTTTTTTTTAATTTTTCTTCATCTAGATCTTCTGCAGCCTTTTCAACAAGGGAAACAATATCTCCCATACCTAAAATTCTATTGGCAATTCTGTCTGGGTGAAAAACTTCAAAGTTTTCTATCTTTTCACCAACTCCTAAAAATTTAATTGGAACATCTGCAACATATTTCATACTTAATGCTGCTCCACCTCTTCCATCACCATCTGATCTTGTAAGAATAATACCTGTCAGATTAACAGTACTTTTAAATTCTTTAGCTACATTAGCTGCTACTTGGCCAGTCAAAGAATCTGCGACAAGAATTGTTTCTGACGGATTTATAATACTTTCAATTTGTTTAATCTCACTCATCATTTGTAAATCAATCTGAGTTCTTCCGGCTGTATCAAATAGAATTACATCTGCTCCATTAAGATTAGCAGCACTAATCGCTCTTCTACAAATATCTGCAGGAAGTTGATCTTTGATGACTGGAAGCGTTATTATATTATTTTGCTCACCCAAAAGTCTTAGTTGCTCTTGTGCAGCAGGTCTGTAAACGTCTAGACTAGCCATCATAACTTTTTTCTTTTTGTTAGCCTCTAAAAATCTTGCTAACTTAGCTGTAGTTGTAGTTTTTCCAGAACCCTGTAACCCAACTAACATCACTGGAACAGGAGGAACTGCATTTAATTCAATATCAGAATTTTTATCCCCTAAGAAAGAAATTAACTCATCGTTAACAACTTTAACTACCATCTGTCCTGGTGAAGTAGACCTAATGATCTCTTGACCAAGAGCTTTGGGTTTCACTCTATTTATAAATTCTTTTACAACTTCTAAAGATACATCCGCTTCTAAAAGAGCAAGCCTAATCTCTCTTAAACCCTCATCTACTTGCTTTTCATCAAGCGAAGGCGCCTTTTTTAAAGAAGAAAATATTTCTTCAAATTTATTTGTTAAGTTTTCAAACATAATCACATCCAGCAAGTATCGCACCAGTGGGCGAACTCTCGCTGACTGGTGTCGATCTCTTTGTTACCAAAGACACCGCAAATTGCTGTATTTTGCGGAAACGGCGATAAACTATAATAGAGGTTCAAAATGTCAATAAATAAGTTAAATACTGAAGTATATGGAATTTAAAGCTTTTAAAATGGATGGTCTTGGAAATGATTTTGTAATTATTGATAATAGGTCAAATAATGTGGAATTAAACAAGGATCAAATTGTTAAAATTTGTGATCGAAACTTTATTGGTTGTGACCAACTAGTCTATATTAACAACAGTGATAATACTGACGCTGATCTAGAGTTTTATAATTCTGATGGTTCAGCAGCTGACGCATGTGGAAACGGTACAAGATGTGTAGCCTTTTTATTATCAAAAGAAAAAAATACAAAAAATATAAGCGTTCAAGTAGCATCAAAACAGTTGAATTCAAAGTTACTTGATGATGGTCAAGTTGAAACAATAATTGGTGTACCAAAAACTAATTGGAAAGAAATTCCTTTATCTAAAAAACTAGACACTAAAAATTTAGGAATAATTATAGAAGATAACAATAAACAAGAAGTGAGTGGCGG
>CACLST010000050.1 GCA_902609675.1 uncultured Pelagibacteraceae bacterium
TTTTCTCTATTTTCATTGTACACGTTATGCACGTTGTTTAAGACTTTTTTAAAGTCGGGCCTTCCTTGAATTTCCTTTGGTGGAAAGTAAGTGCCACCAGTAAAAGGTACGCCATTTTCATCTAAAAACATTGATAATGGCCACCCACCTTGTGCCCCAGTTAAGATTGATAAGCTTTTTTGAAAGACGTAATCTAAATCAGGTCTTTCCTCTCTATCAACTTTAATATTTATAAACTTTTCGTTCATGATTTTAGCAGTTTCATCATTTTCAAAACTCTCATGAGCCATTACATGACACCAATGACAACTTGCATATCCAACGCTTAAAAATATAGGTTTTTTCTCTTTCTTTGCTTTATCCAATGTTGCTTTATTCCAGGGAAACCAATCAACTGGGTTATCTTTATGTTGTTGAAGATAAGGACTTTTTTCGTTTTTTAAAATATTTGACAATTTAGTGATGGTAATAAGGTTTTCTTGAAAAAATATTCCTAACCATTGGTTCAAATTCTTTTAAAGTCATTGACTTATAATTTGGATCAAAAGAAGCCTGATCATAGTTTTCACAAAAATCTATTGTTGCTTGATAATGTTCTGCATCCTTAAATTTTTCTCTTGCGTTCTTATCCCCACCTAAGTGTTCTGCAGAATAGTAAGTTTGAAATAGACCATGGTGTAAAATAATCCAATAAGTTTTTTCTGAAACATAAGGTTTAATCACCGAAGCAGCATACTGTGAATGATTCATTGGAGCTAATTCATCTCCAATATCGTGTAATAATGTGGCTACAACCATTTCTTCGTTTTCACTATTTTTATATGCTCTTGTTGCTGCTTGTAATGAATGTTCTAATCTTGTTATCTGGTAGCCCTCAAGTGTAGTAGTTTGTGAAGCTAAATAATTTAAAATTCTATCTGCAGTTTTTCTTTCATACTGATTCTCTAACTTTTCTAATAATTGATAGTCATCTTTTGTTCCATACTTCATTTCTGTGAAACTTACTTTTTTCATTTTAATTATTTGAAGCCGTACTTAGTAATGAAAGTTGAGTTACTTTATCCTCACCAAGCTCATCGATTATTTTCACTGGATATTCACCAGTAAAGTGGTGGTCAGTTAATTGTGGATAATTATCATTTCTTTTATCAAAGCCCATTCCTAAATATAAACCACTTAAACTTAAGAATTTTAACGATTTTGCCTTTATGAATTCACATATTTCATTTGTAGATTTATTAGCAGCTAAAAGCTCTTTTTTTGTTGGTGTATCAACACCATAAAAGTCGGGAAATTTTATTTCTGGGCTAGCTATTCTTACGTGCACTTCTTTTGCTCCAGAATCGTATAGCATCTTCACAATTTTTGATGACGTAGTCCCTCTAACAAGTGAGTCATCAACTAGAATTATTCTTTTATCTTTAATTACAGATATATTTGGATTTAATTTTAATTTTACTCCTAAACTTCTAATTTGTTGAGATGGTTCAATAAAAGTTCTACCAACATAATGATTTCTTATTAAACCTAAGTCAAATTTTAAGCCTTTTTTTTCAGCGTAGCCTAATGCCGCTGCATTTCCTGAGTCTGGTACAGGCACAACTAAATCAGCATTTATATTGTCCTCAATAGCAAGTTGTGCTCCAAAGTTTTTTCTATATTCGTAGGCTGTTTTTCCATTCAAAATACTGTCTGGTCTTGAAAAGTAAATATATTCAAAAACACAAGGTCTGACTTTTTTTGGTGGAAATGGTTTAATGCTTTTCAGTTCATCATTTTCAATATAAACGATCTCGCCATTTTCAACTTCTCTAACAAATTTAGCTCCTATTATATCAAAGGCACATGTCTCAGAGGCAAATACATATGAGTTTTTTAATTTGCCAATCACTAATGGTCTAATTCCGTAAGGATCTCGTACTCCTATAAGGGTATTTTGCGTCATCATCACAAGTGCATAGCCACCTTGAATTTGAAATATAGCATCAATAATTTTATCTATTGTTTTTACTCTTTTAGATTTGGCAATCAGTTTAACAATTGTTTCAGTATCTGAGGTAGTATAAAAAATCGATCCATCTTGGACCATTTTATTTCTTAAAGTAATTGCATTTGTTAAATTACCGTTATGTGCAACCCCAATACCTCCTGAGTTAGTGTCAGCAAAAAATGGCTGAACATTTCTCAATGCTGTGCCCCCTGTAGTTGAATATCTATTATGTCCAATTGCAAATTTACCTGGCAAATTTTTTAAAACTTTTTCATCATTGAAG
>CACLST010000051.1 GCA_902609675.1 uncultured Pelagibacteraceae bacterium
AAAATACTGAACCAAATCTAATTAATCCAGGTGATACAATATCATTTTACCCAATTTCTAAACTAGAGTATGAAAAAAAATATGAATAAAAACTATTTTGAGGTATTACGACCAGGTATCAATTCTACATTTCAAGACATTGGTAGAAATAATTTTTATCACATAGGCATACCTTTTAGTGGAGCAATGGATAATAGGAATTTTCTATTAGCAAATACCATTTCAAATAATGGAATAAATAATCCAGTCCTAGAATTTGCATATCAAGGTCCAAAGTTGAAATATATAGGAGAAAATATCTCCATAAATGTTACTGGAGATGTTAATTTTAAAATTATAAGAAAAAACAAAAATTTAGAGTTTAGTTGTTACGAAAATATTGTTTTAGAAAATAATGATTGTTTAGATATACTGTCTACCAATCGATCAGTATATGGTTATTTATCTATTGGAGGCACATTTGAGTTAGATTATTATTTAAATAGTTGTTCTACAAATACAAAGGCTAAAATTGGTGCAAATAATGGGGAAAAACTTGAGACAGGACAAATAATTCAATTAAAAAATATAAAAAATATCCTGCCAAAAAATAAAATAGAATACCTAAATTCTAAAATTGAAAATATTAGAATAATAAAAGGACCCCATTTTGATTATTTTTCAAAGGATGCAATAGATTCATTTTTTAGTAATGAGTTTAACGTAACTAAATTAAGTGACCGTATGGGAATAAGACTTAAAGGACCTAAGATTAATAATATTAAAAATACAAATATAAAGTCAGAAGGATTAGTGAAGGGTGTTATCCAAATCACTGCAGATGGGGATCCGATAATTATGCTATCTGATCATGGAACTATAGGAGGTTACCCTAAGATTGGAGTTGTAATAAGTGCTGATTATGACAAACTAGTACAAATACCCCCTGGATCAAAAATTAAATTTAAAGAAATTGATTTAAAAGATGCAGAAACTATTTTTAAGTTATATGAGATGGAAACTCAAAATTTGATTTCCAATATTAAATGAATTTTGTTTCAAAGATACCAGGTCCATTGTTAATCTTTTTTGGCGCATTTTGTCTTAGTTTTGGAGGGTTGATTGTTAAATCATTTGAAGGATCAACTTTATGGCAAATCTTATTTTGGAGACAGGTTTTTTTTGTAATTGTTGTAACTATTTTTTTAATTGTAACTTACAAAAGAGAGGTATTTAAAAAAATTTATGTATCGGGAATTCCCGGCTTAATTGGTGGAATTATATTAGGTATTGGATTTAGTAGTTATGTTTTTGCCATGTACAATACTACTGTTGCAAATACAAATTTCATAATACAAACACAAACAATTTTCTTAGCAATATTTGGATATTTTTTTTTAAAAGAAAAAATTTCAAAAATTACTTTAGCTTCTATTATTTTAGCAATTTCAGGATTAATTTTAATGCTGGGAAATACTCTATCAAGTGGACAAATGTCTGGAAATATTGTTGCCTTTGTTATGCCAATTACCTTTGCAACTTTAATTTTAATTGTAAGAAGATATCCTCATGTGGATATGGTACCCCTACAATTAGTTGCAGGAATAGTTGCAATGATAATAGGTTTTTTAGCTTCAACAAAAATTTCTATATCTTTAAATGATATGTTTTTGGCATTTTTGTCTGGTACATTTCAAATAGGGCTTGGCTTTATTTTAATAACAATTGGTGCGAGAAAAACTCTGTCAGCTATGGTTGGCATAATAATGCTTACAGAGGCAATACTTGGTCCTCTTTGGGCTTGGCTATTTGTAAATGAAAACCCTTCATTCTACGTATTAATAGGAGGAAGCATTATAATTTTTGCAGTTTTTCTACAATTTGTCTCATCCTTTACAAAAGAAAATAAATATAATCCTCAATAATGAAATTAGCTATTATAGGCTCTGGTATATCAGGTCTAAGTGCAGCGTATAGTTTATCTAAAAAATATAAAGTAGATCTATTTGAGAAAGAAGACCATTTTGGAGGTCATTCTCATACTATTGATGTTAATGTTGGAGATAATATAGTCCCTGTTGATATAGGCTTTATTGTATTTAATAAAAAAACCTATCCAAATTTAATAAATTTTTTTCAAGAAAATGATATTGCTATAGAAAAAAGCAATATGTCATTCTCAGTATCTGTTAGAGACTCAAATATAGAATATTGTGGAAAAGGTCTTTCTGGAATTTTTAGCAATAAATCAAACTTGTTAAATATAAAATTTTTGA
>CACLST010000052.1 GCA_902609675.1 uncultured Pelagibacteraceae bacterium
AACTCTTTAAAAAACTTTACAAAAGATATATTAGAACCTAAATTTTAATTATGGCTGTACCTAAACGTAAAACTTCAAAATCTAGAGCAGGAAAAAGACGATCACATCTAAGAGCTTCTGCAAAGAATATTATAGAGGATAAAAAATCCGGTGAATATAGATTGTCCCATCATATTGATTTAAAAACAGGGTTCTACAAAGGTAGACAAGTTTTAGACCCCAAAGAATAGTTTTCTATGAACAATCCAATTATTATTGCCATCGATGCAATGGGTGGAGATGACTCTCCTAATAAAGTTATTGAGGGCATAAGTATACATTCTAAGTTATCAAAAAATGTATATTATAAAATTTTTGGAAATAGTAATTTAATAAAACCACTCATTAACAAATTTAATATACCAAGTGACAGGTACAGCCTAAATCATACAGATAAAACTGTACAAGGTGAAGACTCCGCATTATCTGCTGTGAAAAAAGGTAAAGAGACAAGTTTATGGCTTGCTATTGAGACATTAAAACAAGATGAAGCTCATGCGATTGTATCCGCGGGTAACACTGGTGCTCTTTTTTTGATATCAAAATTGAATTTAAAAATGATTGAAAATATAGATAAGCCAGCTCTATCAGCTTTATGGCCAAGTAAAAGAGGTATGAACGTTGTTTTAGACTTAGGTGCTAACATAGAATGCAGCACAAAGAATTTAATAGATTTCTCAATAATGGGTTCTGCTTTACTAAAAGCATTATTCATAGATGAAAAACCGAGAGTTGCATTACTTAATATAGGATCAGAAGAAATTAAAGGTAATGCAATGATTAAGGATACGTACCAATTACTAAATGAAAAAAAATATTCTTTATTTGAATTTAAAGGTTATATAGAAGGAAACAATATTATGGAAGGCGATGTAAATGTCATAGTTGCAGATGGATTTACAGGTAATATTGCTTTAAAGACTGCAGAAGGAACTTCCAATTTTATAATAAGCGAACTTAAAAAAGCATTTACGTCTTCTTTAATTGGAAAATTTTCATCACTTTTAAATTTTTCTAATTTAAAAAATTTTAAAAATAAACTAGACCCTAGACTCTATAACGGAGCAATATTACTTGGTCTGAGTAAACCTGTTATCAAGAGTCATGGTTCAACTGACTCTATTGGTTTTGCTAATTCCCTCAAAGTATGTGAAAAAACTATTAAAGGAAAATTAATAGATCAAATAAAACAAAACATAAATTAAGTGAAAAGGATAAATTTAACTAAAAGAGAGATAATAAACTCGATCTATATGCAAATAGGTTTTTCAAAAAAAATAAGTGAAAATTTGTTGGAAGATATATTTGAGCTAATTTTAAAAAATATTATTGAACACAAAAAAGTTAAAATTGCAAAGTTTGGTACTTTCATTTTAAGAAATAAGAGACAACGAGTTGGTAGAAATCCAAAAACTAAAGAGGTTAAAATTATAACTGAAAGAAACGTAATACTTTTTAAACCTTCCAAAGAACTTAAAGAACATATAAACAAAAATGGACAGATCTAGAGAAAACAGTAAATATAAAACCATTGGAGAAGTAGCTCAAATATTAGACCTTTATAATGAAAAAAACGGATCATTTTCAACTCATACAATTAGATTTTGGGAAAAGGAGTTTAAACAAATTAAACCAAAGATTTTTTCAGGAAATAGAAGATATTATGATGATGACTCAATTAATATTTTAAAAAAAATTAAGTATTTGTTAAAAGTAAAAGGTATGACATTAAATGGTGCTAAAAAGGTTCTAGACTCTAAAAATTCTGAGGTTGACGATTTAATTAATACCTCTATAAAACAAAAAAATATTATAAAAATAAAATTAAAAAAAATTAAAAAAATATTAAAGTACTTCAAAAATTAAGATGGCTAAAAAAACACATGTTAAAGTTAGACTTGTTCCTGAAGAAAAACCTGATAGCCCTTTTTTTTATTATGTTAAAAAACCAGCTGGTGGTGAAAAAGCTAAAGTAAAACTAAAAGCAAAAAAATATAACCCAGCAACTAGAAAACATGAGATTTTTGTAGAAAAAAAACTTCCACCTCATAGTAAATAATTTACTTCTTTTTACCAAAATTTCTTCGTTCAAAATCAATATATGCATAAATCATATTTTTCCAAATTCTATTGGTTATTATTGGATCAATTTTATTCTTTAATGATTTTTT
>CACLST010000053.1 GCA_902609675.1 uncultured Pelagibacteraceae bacterium
TTACATCACTTTCAACACTTAGATCTCCTTTAATCAAATAAACTTTCGTACCATTTATAGATAATTCTTTTTTAAGTTTTTCAGCCTTTACTTTTGATTTGTTATAATGAATTACGATTTCTACTCCCTTGCCCGAAAGTTTTCTAGCTATGGCAGCACCAATTCTAGTGGCTCCACCAGTAATTATGATTTTATTTGCTTCCATTTTTTTTTACCTTTTTGAGCTCTTGTTCCTGGCATTCCCATAGTTGATCTTCCCTTTGGATATATTTTATTGTTGAGGCTATATTGTTTAACCTTAGGGTTAAGTGTAACCTCCAATTCTGTACTTTCAAGTTTTCTTATTTCATCCCTTATTTTAGCCGCCTCCTCAAATTCTAAATTTGTTGCAGACTCTTTCATTTTTTTGTTTAAAGCTTTTATATGCTTTTTAAGATTTCCCCCTACGTTTGCTCCAGTACCAATTTTAACATAATCTTTTTCATATACACTTTCTAGAACATCGCTTATTTCTTTTTTTACAGTAGTTGCACTGATTTTATTTTTTTTATTATAATCAAGTTGAATATTTCTTCTTCTCTCAGTCTCTTTAATAGCTTTTTTTATACTTTTAGTTTCTTTGTCCGCATACAAAATAACCTTACCATCTAAATTTCTTGCTGCTCTTCCGATGGTTTGAATCAATGAAGTCTCTGATCTTAAAAAACCCTCTTTATCAGCATCTAATATCCCAACTAATGCACATTCTGGTATATCTAAGCCCTCTCTTAATAAATTTATTCCAACTAAAACATCAAAAACACCTAGCCTCAAATCCCTCATTATTTCAATTCTCTCTAGAGTATCAATGTCTGAATGCAAATATCTTACCTTGATACCATTTTCATGTAAGTATTCAGTTAGATCTTCGGCCATTTTTTTTGTCAAAGTAGTAACAAGAACTCTGTAATTTTTTTCAATTGTTTTTAGACATTCATGCATTAGGTCATCAACCTGATTTTTTGCAGGTTTTATTTCAACTGGGGGATCAATCAATCCAGTTGGTCGAATAACTTGATCAATAAATTTACCTTTGGTTTGTTCTAATTCCCATGGACCTGGAGTTGCTGATACAAAAACAGTTTGTGTTCTCATCATATCCCACTCCTCAAATTTTAATGGTCTATTATCCATACATGATGGAAGTCTAAATCCATATTCTGCTAATGTACTTTTCCTAGATCTATCTCCTTTAAACATTCCATTTAGCTGAGGAACTGTAACGTGACACTCATCAACAAATATTAAAGTGTTATCTGGAAAATATTCGAATAGAGTAGGTGGAGGTTCACCAGGTTTTCTACCTGATAAAAATCTTGAATAATTCTCAATTCCTGCACATGACCCTGTAGCTTCAATCATTTCAAGATCGAATTTCGTTCGCTCTTCCAATCTTTGTGCTTCAAGTAATTTATTTTGTTCTTTATGTTTTTTAAGAGTTATTTCTAATTCTTTTTTAATATTTATTACTGCTTGTTCTATCGTAGGTTTTGGAGTTATGTAGTGGCTGTTAGCATAAACTTTAATTAAATTTAATTCTCTTACTTTATCACCAGTTAGTGGATCAAATTCCTCAATTTTTTCAAGTTTATCTCCAAATAAACTTAACCTCCAAGCTCTGTCCTCTAAATGAGAGGGAAATATTTCTAAATATTCACCCCTCGCTCTAAATGTACCTCTATAAAAATTTTGGTCATTTCTTTTGTATTGAAGTGCAACTAAAGATTTTATTATATGTTCTCTATTATAGTCATAGTTTTTTTGAAGAGTAAGCGTCATTTTACTGTAAGCTTCAACAGATCCTAATCCATAGATGCACGATACACTTGCAACTATAAGAACATCATCTCTCTCAAGAAGAGAACGAGTAGCAGAGTGTCTCATTCGATCAATTTGCTCGTTAATTGATGCCTCTTTTTCTATATAAGTGTCTGATCTTGGAACATATGCCTCTGGAGTGTAATAATCGTAGTAGGACACAAAATATTCCACAGCATTGTCTGGAAAAAAACCTTTCATCTCACCGTATAGCTGAGCAGCAAG
>CACLST010000054.1 GCA_902609675.1 uncultured Pelagibacteraceae bacterium
TTTTCTTTTAATTTTTTTAAGAGAGCGATTATCGTCCCTCCTGCTTTAAAACCAACTTTTGTATCTTTGATTTTGCTTTCACATAATAGTCTTAGTTTATGAGCTAATTTTATATTTTTACAGAATTTTTCAGGAATTGGATTTATAAGCTTGTTGCTATTATAAGCCTTAACTAATTTTTTTGAAACTGATTGAATATCATTTTTCATATCTATAGCCTATTGAAGAACTGTCATTGGATCAAGCCTTGTTTGAAACCAGTTTATTCTAAAATCTAAGTGGGGGCCAGTTGATCTACCTGTTGAACCAACAGTTCCTATTATGTCTCCTTTTTTAATCAAATCTCCTACTTCAACCATCACATTTTCAAGATGAGAATAAATTGTTGATATACCATGACCATGATCCATAATAATTGTACCTCCAGTATAATAAAGATCATTTTCAGCCATTGTAACCACTCCAGTACCAGAAGATTTAATTTCTGTTCCTTTTTTTGCTGCAATATCTATGCCGTAATGAGGCCATCTTGGTTTTCCATTGAGAATTCTTTGGCTGCCATAAACTCCACTAATTATACCTTCGACTGGCATAATAAATTTTTCAGAAAAAAAAGTTAAATTAGAGTTGATTGCTCTTGCTTCTCCTATTCTTCCATTTTCTTTTTTAATTCTTTTGTAAACAGATTCAGGTGGTGTTACTTTATTTTCAGGTAAACCATCAATTCTTTGAATGTTATACTTACGTTTAAAAACTTTTTTTATTATTTTTTCTGATTTACCATTAGCTATTTTGGTTATCAAAACGTCAAATTTTCTATCTCGATCAATTCCAAAAACAAAATAACCATCTTCTGATACTTTGACATTTTTTTTATCAATAATTATTTTTGAGTTAGGATCTGTTTTTCCTAAAATTAAATGACCTTGAATAAATTTACCATCAAATTCTATTGCTAAAATATTTGTTGGAAAAAAAATTGCTAGTATTAGCAACAGTTTTTTCATTATTTTGCTGTCCAACCTCCATCTATCAGAATAGATGATCCAGTTATCATTGCAGCAGCATCTGATGCTAAGAAACATACAGCTGTAGCTACATCACTCTCTTTAGCTGCTTTGCCCATAGGAATATTGCCTAGAGCTAAATTTTTGAACTTTTTATTTTTAAAAAATTTTTTTACCATAGGAGTTTCAACAAATGTTGGAGCAACTGTATTTACTCTTATATTTTTTGTTGCTAACTCAACACCCATGCCCTTTGTTAAACCTTCAATTCCAAATTTTTCTACCAGACATGCCCACATGACCAAGCTGAGATGACATATTTATAATTGATCCACCTCTTTTTTTGTTTTTAATCATTTTTTTTACCACTAACTGTGCAACATTAAAGGCAGCTTTTAAATTAAGATCTACCAAATAATTCATACTTTGTTGTTTTATCTTCTCAAATGGTTCTGGGATATTTGTACCTGCATTATTTACAAGAATATCAATAATTTTTATCTTTTTTAATTTTTCCTGTAATTCGCTATAGTTCATTACATCACAATTAATTTTGATTAATTTGCTTTTTACTTTTTTTATGTCTTTTTCTAATTTATCAAGATCAGATGATGTTCTGCTCAAACCAATAATTGTTGCACCTGCTTCAGCTAATGCAATTGAACAAGCACGTCCTAAGCCTTTACCAGCCCCCGTTACAAGAGCATACTTATTTTTAAGATTAATTTTTTTTAAATACATTTAAATAAAAAGTTTTAAATCTGTGTAAATTAGTTCAACTGCCACAAACAATATAGCAAATAAACCAACCCATGCTATCCATTTATAATCTTTTATCCATTTGGAAATTAATGTTGCAGCTGTAGCCATCAAAATAATAGATAAAACAAGACCAAATATTAATAGATAATAATGATCTTTAGCAGCACCAGCAACACCGAGCACATTGTCTAAACTCATCGTAAAGTCAGCTAGCAAAACGGTCCAAATTGCTTTCAACATTGATGAGTTATCAACTTTAATATTTTCCTCACTACCACCTGAATTCTTAATTACATCGACATAAAGTT